>CAYSGF010000215.1:0-58254 GCA_964430275.1 uncultured Gemmatimonadaceae bacterium | reverse complement strand
CGCCGACCTGATCGTGATGACGACGCACGGGCGCGGCGGCATCAACCGCGCGTGGTTGGGGAGTGTGGCGGATGCGGTGGTGCGGCGCACGAGTGTGCCGGTGCTGCTCGTACGGCCGCGCGGGGAGGACGCGGAGCTCGCATGCGAGCCACGCACACGGCACGTGCTGGTTCCGCTCGACGGATCAGAGCTCTCGGAGGGGATCCTGGGTCCGGCACTGGCGATCGCGCAGCTCTCGCATGCGCGCATTACGGTGCTGCAATCCGTCTCGCCGGAGCGCGTGGCGTCGGGGGAACTCGACGGTGAGCGGACGCGAGCGCTTCGGCATCTCGAAGAGATTGCGGGGGATCTGCGCACGCGCGGGTTGCAGGTCGACGTCGCTGTACTCGTCCACAGTGCGCCGGCAGTGGCCATCCTCGAGTATGCGGCCCTGCACGGTGTGGACCTGATTGCACTGGCGACGCACGGCCGCGGCGGCTGGTCACGTGTCGCGCTTGGCAGTGTGGCGGACAAGGTCGTGCGCGGCACGCTCATGCCCGTACTGCTCTACCGGCCGCCGCCGTCGACCGGCCGTGCCCGGACAGCGGAAGGTGAGGGCGCGCTCGAGTTCATGAGCGTGTGATCGGCACCGTGCGGTGAGGCGCGTGCTGCGCACCGCTCGACAGGGGTGGTATCTTCGGGCTTGACTGCGTCCACACTTGGCTGCCGGGCGCGGGCGGGGGCGCTGCCCGCGCTCGCCTTTGCGTTCCTGGCGGTCGGCGTATTCCTGCGCCTGATCGACTCTCCCGATGGCGCCCACGTCGTCTGGTTCGCGGGCCTGGTCGTAGCCGGCGCGCCCGTTGTGTATGGCACTGCGCGGGGCGCGCTGCACGGGCAGTTCGCGGCCGACCTGGTCGCGACGCTGTCCATCCTGACGGCTGCCGTGCTGCAGCACCCGCTGCCCGGCCTCATCGTGGTGCTCATGCAGACCGGCGGCGAAGCGCTCGAGCGCTATGCTGCGGGACGCGCATCGCGTGCCGTGCGCGAGCTCGAGGACGCAGCACCGCGCCAGGCCCATCGCTTCGAGAACGGTCGGGTCGAGGATATCGATGCCGACGAAGTCCGACCCGGTGACACGCTGCTCGTGCGGCCCGGCGAGCTCGTGCCGTGCGACAGCATCGTCATCGACGGCCGTTCGCACGTCGACACGGCACGCATCACCGGTGAGCCCCTGCCGCGTACCGCCGTGGCGGGCACCATGCTGCTCTCGGGGTTCGCGAACGGCGAAGCACCGCTCACCGTCCAGGCGCAACGACCCGCCACGGAGAGCCAGTATGCGCGCATCGTCGAGCTCGTACGCCGGGCGCAGGAAAGCAAAGCGCCGCTGCAGCGGATCGCTGACCGCTACGCAATCTGGTTCACGCCGCTGACCCTCGTGGTGTGCGCCGTCGCATACGCCCTGAGCGGCGATCCGCTGCGCATCCTGGCCGTGCTCGTGGTGGCGACCCCATGTCCGCTCATTCTCGCGACACCGGTCGCGATCATCGGCGGCGTCAACCGCCTGGCGCAGCGGCAGATCGTCGCGCGTACGGGCGGTGCGATCGAACAGCTCGCGACGGTCGACGTCGCCGTCTTCGACAAGACCGGCACCCTGACGGTCGGCGTCCCGCGCGTGACGCAGGTGCTCTCCGCGGATGGCACGCAGCCGCCGGAGCTTCTGCGTCTCGCCGGCGCACTCGAGCTGCGATCCGGCCACCTGCTCGGCCGCGCCATCACGGACGCCGCCCTGCTGCCCGGCGAGCCGCTGCCCAGCGCGAGTGATGTACGGGAGAGCGCGGGTCGCGGGATCGAAGGCATTGTCGAAGCGCAGCGGATCGTGATCGGCGCACCCTCGTACGTACAGGAGCGCGCCCCCGCCAGCGCACCCCTCGCGCGTATCGATCCGGGCGCGGGCATGCGCGCCTGGATCGCCATCGACGGCGCGCCCGCCGGCATCATCGTGTTCGACGACGTGGTACGGCCGGGGCTGGAGCAGTTCTTCCGCGACCTGGACCGGCTCGGCGTCCGCCGAACCCTCATCGTGTCCGGCGATCACGAGGGCCAGGCCCGTGCCGTGGCAGAACGGCTCGGCATCGACGAGGTCCGCGGGGACCTGCTGCCGGAGGACAAGGTCGAGGTGGTGGCAGAGCTGATGCGCACGGGCAGCCGCGTACTGATGGTCGGAGACGGGACGAACGATGCACCCGCTCTGGGCACCGCGACCGTCGGCATCGCACTCGCCGCGCACGGCGGCGGCGTCAGCGCCGAAGCCGCCGACATCGTCCTGCTCGCCGATGATCCCACACGCATCGCCGACGCTCTGCGCATCTCGCGCCGGACCCTCCGCATCGCCCGTCAGAGCATCATCGTCGGGCTCGGCCTGAGCTTTCTCGGCATGCTCTTCGCCGCCGCCGGCCTCCTGCCCCCCACCGCCGGTGCACTCGCGCAGGAAGGCATCGACGTGGCAGTGATCCTGAACGCACTGCGCGCCTCCAGGAATGGATGAATGCATGAATGGATGAGTGCGTGAATCGGTGTGTGCCGGGTAACCGGACGCTCCCGGTGATGCATTCATTCATCCATTCATCAATTCATTCATTCATTTCTCCGGCTTCAACAACCCCGCATTCAGCGCGAACCTCACGAGCTCCGAGCGGTGGTGCAGACCGAGCTTCTCCATGATGCGGGAGCGGTAGGTGTCGACCGTCTTGGGGGAGATGAAGAGCTTCTCGCCGATCTCGCTGGAGCTGAAGCCCTCGGCGGTCATGGCCATGACGTCGCGCTCGCGCTCGGTGAGTTTCTGCAGCGGATCGTGCGCGGCCTCCTCCTTCTTCACGCGGAACCCCTGAAGCAGCAGCTTCGCGGCGTTCGGGTAGAGGAACACCTCGTCACGGGCCACGGTCCGAATCGCACTGATCAGGTCTTCATCGGCTGAGGTTTTCTGAACGTAACCACTGCCACCGGCCTCGAGGACGGCGAGCAGGTATTCGTCCTCGGCGTGCATGGTGAGGACGAGCACTCTGGAATCGCCCTGCGCGGCGATCTGGCGAGTCGCCTCGAGGCCGCCCATACCCGGCATGGACAGGTCCATGACCACGACGTCCGGCTTGAGCAGCTCGCACCGCTCCAGGGCCTCCTCGCCGGTCGCGGCCTCACCGACGACGACGAAATCGACCTCGTTCTCGAGCAGCGCTTTCAGGCCTGCCCGCAGCACGACATGGTCGTCACAGAGCAGGATTCGAATCGTATCCGGTGCCACGCTCGCTCTCCGCAATGGGGACGCGCACGCAGATGCGTGTGCCGCGTCCTGGCTGGGAATCGATATCTACCACGCCACCAACATACGATGCGCGCTCCTGCATGCCGAACAGGCCGAGGCCGCGGCCGCTGTCGGACTGGGTGCGCTCGAGGGTGAAACCGCTGCCGTCATCCTCGATGACGGCCTCGACCATGTCGCCCCTTCGCCCCAGTGCTACGCGCACCGTTTCCGCACCGGCATGCCGCACGACATTGGACAGCGACTCCTGGACGATCCGGTACACGGCCAGCTCGGCCTCGGACGCGAGCGCGCGCTCGTGCGCGTCGACGTCCAGCACCAGCCGCAGGCCGCCGGCTTCGGCCATGATCCGCGCGTGCGATTCGATCGCGGGCGCGAGTCCGAGCATGTCGAGGGCCGGCGGCCGCAGCCCGCGCGCCATGCGGCGCACCTCGTCGATCGCGGCGCCGATCTCGTCGGAGATCTCCTCGAGGATGCGGTTTCGGGCCTCCGCATCCGGAGACGTACGGGCGAGGCGGAGTCGGACCCGCAGCGCGGCAAGGGTCTGCGCGGTGCCGTCGTGCAGCTCGCGGGCGATCCGCTTGCGCTCATCCTCGGCCGCAGCGAGCGCGCGAATGTTCACTTCACGCAGGCGCCGGCGCTGCGCGGCCGTCCGATCCAGCATGTCGTTGAACGTGGCGATGAGGCGAGCCAACTCGCGGTCGGCGAGCGGTGTCGGCAGGGCGCGCGCATCGTCGATGCCCGCGTGCACGCGGGCTGCGGTCTGCTCGAGCCGTTCGAGCGGCAGCAGCGCGAAGCGCACGATGACGGCATTCACCAGCAGGCTGAGCAGCAGGCCAACGAGCGCGACGATGAGGATGGTTCCGGCGACGACATCCGTGCCCAGCTCCCGGTGCACGGCAATCACGAGCGCGAGTGCGACGAGCGCCACGATGACCGCATTCGCAACCAGGATCTTGTAGAAGAGGGGCACGCGCAGGAGGTGCTTCATCAGGCGAAACCCGAGTCCCTGCTCGTCCGGCATTGGACTGCCGTCCCCGCCAGTGCTGCTCCGCCAGCTCGCGGGCCGAGCGTGCTCAGTCATCGAAGCCGCGCAGCAGCTCCAGCATCGCGACGTGCCAGGGGTCCGCTGCAGGGTCGTCCGCCGCCGGTTCCGCTTCCTGCTCCGGTGTCTCGAGGATCAGCGGCACATCCTGCGAACGAGGGTCCTCGAACAGCCAGCGGAACGGCTCCACACCGATCAGACCCTCGCCGATGTTCATGTGACGGTCGCGATTGGACGCGAACTCGTTCGCACTGTCGTTCAGATGGAAGAACGCCGGCCGCTCGCCCGTCGCATTCTCGAACTCATCGAGGATCGCGGTAAAGCGCGCCTGCGAAGCGTGGATATCGTAGCCGGAAGCGAACAGGTGGCAGGTGTCGAGTCCGTAGCCGACGCGTGCGCGCAGCGGCTTCGGCACATGGCCGAGGATCGCGCCGACCTCTGCGGCCGTGCGTCCCAGTGTCCGTCCTGCACCGGCCGTGTTCTCGACCAGCAGTCGGGTCGAGGAATCGGGCGTCCGCTCGAGCGCCTGGACCATGGCGCGCGCCACGCGTTCTGCTGCGGCGCTCGGATCGCCGTCGCTCGCCGAACCCGGGTGAAAGCAGACCTGCCCCGCACCGATGATGGTCGAGCGCTCCATCTCCTTGGCCAGGCCTGCGGCAGCGCGCTCCCATTTCGCGCTGTCCGCTGTCGCGACGCTCAGCACGTATGCAGCATGCACGACGACGTGCTCGGGACGCACGTCCGTTTCCGCGAGCGCGTCGCGAAAGCGGTCCGCACGCTCCGGCCGGATGTTCGACTTGTCGCCGTAAAACTTGGGAATGGCAGTGAAGATCTGCAGCGCGGTCATGCCGGCACTGCCGGCGCGACGGGCCGTCATGTGCAGCCCGCCGCTGTCGCTGGTGTGAGCGCCCAGGAATCGGGCCATCAGGCCGCGATCTCCGAGGGGCTCATCAGGGCACAACGGCGCGCTTCGAACCACCGGCGTGCAGGATCCATGGGTCGCCGGTTGCGGCCCTGGTTCCGATCCTTGAGCACCAGCCCGAAGAGATGGTTCGCCGTGAGGTCCTCGCCCAGCTCCAGCAGGCGGTGCGCCAGGAACATGCGCATCGGCTCGGCATCCGCGATCACACTCATCCGCTTGACCTGGTGACGCGCCAGCACTTCCCGCCCCGCGCGCACCGCTGCCGCCAGGTAGTGATCGATGTACTCCTGCGCCTCCGGCACGAACCCCTTACCGAGCGCGAGCCACGCCAGCGTGCAGTGCGTGCGCACGACCACCGGTGACAGACGGATTACCTTCTTGCATACCGCCGTGGCGGCATTGAACCGGTCCGCCCGCACGTACGAGTCGATCGACTGGCCGTAATAGCCGAGCGCCTCGAGCGGCCGCGACGCGCCGACACACAGGTCGCCGGCCTGGTTGAAGTACGGCGCATCATTGCCGTCCTCGTTCGTCGCATACGCCATCGACTCGAGCTGCCGCAGCCGCTCCGTCAGATCGGCCCCGCGATCGCCCCGGAATCCGAACATTGCGTTGCTCCTGTAAGATGGACCTGGGGGAGAAGACCGGGCGGGGCTCAACTAATAGTGAATATTCTCAGAAAACGCCAGTGGCGACCTGCTCTTTTGACCTGCGGGTGGGGGTGGGGGCGTGAACGGCGGGCGTGAATAGCGCGTGTGGGTGGGCGTGGGCGTGATGGTCGGGGACACTGCGGGTGCAGAAGCGGGTGGGGGGCCGCTGTGCACGGCGGGTCGTTGCCGGGGCATTCTTGATCACGCATGTAGTCGCGCTTCGCCGCCTGCATCGGGTAGGTCCTACACTCGAGGCAGGGCACAGGTCAGCATTCGGCTCAGCGTATCGACGCCTCGAGAGCGCGATCAGCGCATCGGGATTCGGAGCGATCAGCGCATCGAGATTCGCGAGTGTTCAGCCGTCGAGATCGCGAACGTTCAGCCGTCGAGATTCGCAAACGTTCAGCGTCCAGGCTGACGAAGGACTGTCGCGGCACGATCCGGGGAACGCCACGGATGAAGTGCATCCGCGACGCCGAGCAGGTCCGCGAGTGAAACGCCCTCACCCGCCTCTGCACCCGCAGTGTCCCCACCCATCACGCCCACGCCCACCCACACCCGCCGTCAATGCCCCCGCCCACACCCGCTGTCCATCCCCACCCACACCCGCCGTCCACGCAGTGAAAGCTCAGTCTTCGGCGCGCGGTGTCACCGCCTCGATCGCGACTTCCAGACGGACGTCGTCGCTCACGACGCTGGTGCCTTCCACCATGTTGTTCCACAGCAGCTTGAACTCCTTGCGGTTGATGCGCACCTCGCCCTCGGCCCCGAGTCGTTTGCGGCCGTCGAGGGTGAGCGGGCCGTGCAGCTCGAAGGGGATGTTCACCTCCTTCGTGACGTCTCGGATCGTGAGGTCGCCGACCAGCGTGAGGTTTTCGCCGCTTTTCTCGACCCGGGTGCCCGCGAACGTGATCGTCGGGAAGCGCTCCGCATTGAAGAAGTCGTCACTGCGGAGATGGTTGTCGCGGCGCTCATTGCCGGTAACGATGCTCGCCGTCTGGATCACCACGTTGACGCGCGATTGCGTGATGTCGTTCGTGTCGAGCAGCACGTGTCCCTCGAACTCGACGAACTCGCCGCGCACGGTCGCGACACCCATGTGGCGGACGGCGAAGCCGACACGGCTGTGGTTGCGATCGATGCCGTAGCGTTCGATCGTCGACGGCGCGTATCCCGAAAAAAGGATTGGCAGCAGCAGAGCGGACGTGGTACGGAGTCTGGCAATCGGCGTCATCGTCGTTGTCATCCTCTGAATGGTCATGGCTGGCGCGCAAGCGCCCGGTAATACTCTTCGACCAGCTTCCGGAAATCCTCCGCGACCTGGCCCGTGCCGCGCAGGCGCGGGGCATCGTCGCGTTCCGCGAGCAGAGCGCGACGAAGCGCGAACTCTACTTCCTTCGCGCCGTCCACGACATCGCGCCCGAGGCGCGCGAGCGTTTCCGGATCCGTCAGCGCACCCGACCGCTCGAGCTCGCGCATCGCCGAGAGCACGTCCTCCAGCTGCTCCGCCTCAACGCCGCGTCGCAGCAGCTCCTGGCGCAGCGCCTCCGCTTCCGCGATCCGCTCACGCATTGCACTGCGCAGCTGTCGCTCGCTGTCCGCGCCGCCGGCGGTGGCCCCACCGAAGGGGGTGCCGCCGCCCGCGGGTGCACCCGTCTGCCGCCCCCCCTGCCCCTGCTCGCTGCCCTCCCCGCGCCCTGCGCCCTCACCGCCGCCCTCCCCCTCCTGACCTTCCTGATCGCCGGCGTTCTCGCGGGCCTCCGCAGCACCGCGCGCCTGGACCTCCAGCGACTCGAGGCCGCGGGCCAGTTCGGCCGCACGCTCGACGGCATCCTCTGCGCCCGCGTCCGCACGTGTCTCCTCGAGCGCAGTGCGCGCCGCATCGAGCCGTTCGCCGACAGCCTCGATGCCCTGCGCAATGCGCTGCTCCATTTCCTCGATAAGTTCCGGCGGGGCCTGCGGCTGTGTCAGGTTGCGCGACCATTCGACCATCTCGCGCAACTCGCCGTCACGGATCGCATCGGCAGCACTGCGGAGTTCCTGCGACGCGTCATTCTGCTGACCGCGTGCCTCGCCCGACATCCGGTCGAGCTGCCGCTCCAGCTCCGCCAGGTCGTCAGCCATCTCCGTCTTCTGCTCGATCAGCTCACGGGCCCGCTCGCCGCGTGCACTCCCCGTCTGCCCCGGCAGGCCACGCATGCCTTCGGCGACGCGCTCCTGCTCCTGCGCCAGCCGCTCCACCTCGCGGCGCGCTTCCTCCGCCTCCTGCTCCAGCGCATTTGCGCGGTTCTGCTCGAGGCGGCGGCGCGCGTCGCGCAGGCGCTCGAGCGCTGCCTGACCCTGCGCCGTGCTGCCGCTCCGCTGGTCCGCTGCGGCCCGCCGCATCGCATCCGCTGCGTCCTGCAGCCGGCGCGCGGTTTCCTGCAGGTCCGGCCGGTTGTTTTCGCGCGCCAGCCGCTCGAGCTGTCGCGCGGCTTCCTCTGTCTCCTCGGCCAGCTGACGCTGGGCTGCTGCACTGCCGCCTCCCTGTGCGCTCTGCTGTGCCGCTGCGCGACGCTGCCGCTCGATCTCCTGCTGCTGCCGCCGCGCCAGCTCGCGCAGTCGCTCGAGCGTCGCGTCCACCCCCTCCTGCGTCTCCTCACGCTGCCCCTGCTGCACTGTCTCGTACTGGTTGCGCAGCTTGTCCAGTTCCAGCTCGAAGAGGTCCGCCAGGTCCTCGGCGTTCGGCGCACCACCACCACCACCGCCACCGCCCTGCTGCATCGCCACCTGCACGTCCCGGTACATCGCTTCCGCACGCTGCAGATGCTGGAGCGCGCGCTGCTCGCTCGGCAATGCGTCGGCCGGCTCGCCTGCACGCAGCTCCTGCACGGCATTGGCCATCTGCTCGGCCGCCTGCGGCAGGATCTCGGCGATCCGGCGGAACGCGGTGTCCTCGGTGACACCACGCGCACGCATGCGTTGCGCGAGCGTCCCGACCTGCTCACGCAGGCGCTCCTGCGCGAGCGCGATCGTGTTCAGGTTCTCTGCCCGGTTCTCCGCGCTCATCGATTCCTGGTCGCGCGTCACATTGAATGTCGCCGCGATGATCTCGCGCTGCGTCTGCGCGAGATCGCCATTCTCCTCGCCACCGGCCGCGGCGCCGCCCGGCGGCGCCTGCTCCGCTTGCCGATAGTCGCGGCCGAACGGGCGAATCGACAGGAAATAGATGTCGCTCGTGATCTCGTGCGGACGTCCTGCGCTGTTGTCACGCGCACGGGCGTAGTACGAAATGAGATCGCCCGCCTCGAGATCCATCTCCTCAAGGTAGAGCGTGTGACCGGCCGTGACCTCATCGAGCGCGCGGCCGCTGTAGATGCTCACCGTCTGTTCTTCGCCACCGTTCACGGAGTAGATCAGGTCCATGCCGGCGACCCCGTAGTCGTCGTCCGCCTGCGCCTCGACGTATACCTCGTCGACACTCGTCGGCCGGCTGTCGCGGCCCGGCTTCGTGAAGCGGACGCTCGGGCCGCGGTCGTCGAGCGCATCGATCGTGTAGCGAGGCGAGCCCTCGATCATGCCACTGCCGGCGTCCAGCTCGACATGGTAGTAGCCCGCCCGCTGCACGCGGATCGCGCCGCTCAGCGTGCCGTCCGCATCGAGGCGAAGCGGCAGTGGGTCGCCACCGTCGAGCACGATCCGCCCTCCGGTGACCGGCACGGTGGGCGTTGCGGTGACGAGCACAGTGGTACCGCGCAGCGCCGCAATGTCCCCGCCCTCCTCCACCACCTGGGGCGGCAGATTCGTGTATGCCGGGAAGCGATACTCGAGCGCCAGCCGCTCGACGTACGGCAGATCCGCGACGCTGATGCGGTGCACGCGCGAGCGCACGTCACCGGACTCGACGAAGTATTCGGCATCGTCGCGCAGCGTGAAGAGCATCACCTCGAAGATCGTGCTGTCTCCGGTCGGCGCGATCATGGGCACGCGCACGAACAGGGAGTCCGCACCCGTTCGTACGAGCACGTCCGCTCCACCGGCAAGGAACCCGCCCAGCCGGGCCCGCACGATGGCATCCGCGCCACGCGGAATCGTGGTATCCCCCGGCTCGACCGTGATCGGGAAGGGCTGCGCCCCGGCCGTCGGCGCGAGCGGATTGAGCAGCGCCTCCGCGCCGTAGCGCAGCGTGGCGGGACGCGCAGCCACGAGTGCCAGTGCGAACACTGCCACCGCCGCGAGCAGGGCGCCCGAGACGTTCAGCTCGCGCCGCTCGATCGTGCGGCCTTCGTCGATCGCACGCATTCGCTGCATCGCC
Source organism: uncultured Gemmatimonadaceae bacterium (assembly GCA_964430275.1). Taxonomy (GTDB): domain Bacteria; phylum Gemmatimonadota; class Gemmatimonadetes; order Longimicrobiales; family RSA9; genus DASTYK01. The sequence goes on along the minus strand of CAYSGF010000215.1, from coordinate 48,048 downwards.
TGTTCGACCGTCCGCCGCAACAGCGCCGGCGATGCCGCAGCATCACCATCCAGGGCACTGACGAGGGAGTGTCGCAGCGACGGCTCGTGCTCCTCGATGTAGAGCGCGACCTGCTGGTCGGATGGCCGCCGCAGCAGCGGCAGCACCAGCCAGCGCACGGCGATCGCGAGGACCGCGCCCCAGCCGAGCACGCGCAGGGTGATCACCGCGGCCGGCGCGAAGCCGCTGCCGCTGACGAGGAAGGACAGCACGATGAAGAGCGCGAGCGCTGCGCTGCCGGTATACGCCATACCGCGCAGCAGCAGCTTCAGCCGCCAGCGGGTCCGCACCTGGCGGATCATGCGCACGATCCCCGGATCCAGCTTCGTCATCGTGTGCCTCCCTGTCGCAGCGTACGCGACGGCCGCGTCGCGAGCACGGTTTCGCCGGCGAGCAGTGCGATCGCCGCCGCAAGCACGTACCACCAGAGTGACTGGCGCCGCTCCCGCTCGTCCAGTGTCAGCACTGCGGCGCTGCGCACTGCGCCCGTGCCGTCACCCGTACCGGGCGCGACCGCGGCCGCGATGGCGGCGGGCTCCATTGCGGACAGATCGGATTCGATGCGGTCCACGTTCACGGCGACCACCCGCTCCACGGTCGCGCCATCGGCACCGCGCACTTCGTAGAAACCCGGCTGCTCCACCCGCAGCAGTCGGCTGTCCGCGCCGGACACCGCCTCGCGCGGCTCGACGCTCGTGCCGTCCGGCGCGACGACCGTCGCCCCGTCCGCGTCCACCGCGAGCACGTCACCCACCGTCATCGCCGACGGCTGTTCGTGCCAGTCCGCAGCGTAGGCGACCAGCCGATGGAGCAGCGGCACGAACACCGGCTGCAGAGGCAGATCGCTCCAGTACGTGTCCATGGTGGACGTCGCGACCAGCACGCGCCCACGGCCGCGGGCAGCCTCGAGCAGGGCCGGCACACCGTCGTCGAAGCGGGCGAGCACGCGCGTGCCGGCAGCGGGCTCCGTAGAACGGTAGCGGTAGTGGTTCGCGCTGCCGAGATCTCCGTTGCGCGGCTCCGTAAACAGGTCCAGTGCCGGGTGCGCATACTCTACGTAGCCGATGGCACCGCCGCCGCCCGAAGTCCGGTCGACAGGTGCGCCGGCCCGCGCAATCCCGTCCGGCACACTGCCGGTTGCACCCAGCACAACGAGCACGCCACCACCCTGCTCGACGAACTCGTTCATCCGCTCGCCCGCCGCGCCGGTCGGCCAGGGTGCGCCGTTCAGAAGGACGACGTCGCTCGCTGCCAGCTCCGCGGCACCCGGCGCCCCGCTCGTCGCGACCCGGAACGCCGGGCTCTCGCCCACACCGAGTGCGCGGCTCAGGAACAGTGAGGACGGAGCGCCCGTCCCGCGCCCATCCACGAGCAGCACTCGAACAGGTCGTGCCGCGCTCAGCATCAGGTGATGCACGTCATCGGCCGGCAGCGCATCCGCATCCAGCCGGATGATGCCGCGCTGCGCACCCGCACCCAGCGTCAGCGGTGGGAAGGTCACGTCGACCACGTCCCCGGCTGCCGCCTCGAACGGCATCGACTGCACGGCGCGGCCATCCACTTCGAGATTGATCGTGCCGCTCCGGCTGGTGTTGCCACGGTGGGCGACGCGCCCCGTCACGCGCACCCGCTCGCGCCCCTCGAACTGCTCACGCGCCAGTGTTACGCCTGCGAGCAGCGTATTCGGCGCGCTCTCGTCGGCAACCGGGATCGTCGTGAGTACGACGCCATCCTGAAGTCGCGACGCCGCGTCGGCGTCCCAGCCGCCCTGCTGGAAATCGCTGATCAGCACGACCTCGCGCTGTGGCCGGTCCGATGCATCGAGCAGGGCCTGCGCTGAACGCAGTGCCGGTCCGTACTGCGTCCGGTGCGGGCCGATCGCGGCGGTGTCCAGCGAAGCGAGCAGCACTGCAGCCTCACCGGTCTGGCCGGTCGCCACGGCCGCGCGCTCGTCGAAGTATACGACCGCCGCGCGATCATCCTGGCCCAACCCGCCGATCGTCGCGCGCGCGGCGTCGAGCGCCCGTTGCCACCGGTCGCCGTGCCCCATGCTGTAGGAACGGTCAATGAGCAGCACCACGTCGCGGGCCGGGGCGAGGGCGGCGCCAGCCGCCGGCATGCGGTCGATGAACGGGCGCGCGAACGCGGCTGCGAGCAGGATCAGCGCGAGTGCCCGCAGCGCCAGCAGCAGCCGATCCCGCAGACGCCGACGGCGTACCGACCTGTGCGGAATCCGCTTCAGGAACATGAGGGACGGGAATGCGACGGCGTCCGGGCGCTCCCGGTGCATCAGATGGAGCACGATCGGCACCGCCAGCGCGACGAGCCCGAGCAGGAAGAGCGGTGCGAGGAAGGTCATGCGTTGCCTCCGTCGCGCCGCCCTGCACCCGCCTGCTGCAGCCGCTCGCGCTCCGACAGCAGCGCGAAGAGTGCGTGCTCCAGTGGCTGCGAGGTGTCGAACATTGCATAGTCGATCCGCTCGCTCCGCAACAGCCGCCGCAGCGTCTCGATGTGGCCGCCGACCAGCTCCCGGTACCGGTCACGCAGTGCATCCGGCACCACCGGGATGCGCTCACCGCTCTCCAGGTCCTCGAAGCTCTGCGCCGCATCGAACGGGAATGTCAGCTCGGTCGGATCGAGCAGGTGGAAGACGATCACGTCGTTGCCGGCATAACGCAACGCGCGCACTGCATCCGCAACGGATTCCGGCTCTTCGTACAAATCCGAGATCAGCACGACCATGCCACGTCGGTGCAGCAGCTCCACGGCCTTGCGCAGCGGGCGTACGAGGCCACCCGGCCTGCCGGGCTGCACCCGGTCGAGCGTGTGCAGCAAGATGTCCAGGTGCTTCGCCGACGGCGGCACGTAGTCGACAACGTCCTCGTCGAACGTCACGAGTCCCACGCGATCCCGCTGGCGCGACGCAAAATACGCGAGCGAGCCGGCGAGCATGCGCGCATAGTCGAGCTTGCCGACACCCGCACCCGCATACGCCATCGACTTCGAAACGTCGAGCAGCACGACGAAGTTCGCGTTCGTGTCCGCCTCGAACTCCTTGACGTGGTACCGGTCGGTGCGCGCGTACAGCCGCCAGTCGATGCGGCGGATGTCGTCACCGGGCATGTACGCCCGGTGCTCCGCGAAGTCCAGCGACAGGCCGAGATACGGCGAGCGGTGCAGACCGTTGATGAAGCCGTCCACGACGGTCTTCGCCACCAGCTCCAGATCGTCGATCCGCTGCAGCACCGCGGGGTCGACGAAGCGTGCGCCCGGCAGCGGCGCGTGCGCGACGCTCATCGCATCCCGGACGCCGGCGGCGCCACGGCCTCGAGCAACCGATCGATCACGGCGGCCGTCGTGACACGTTCGGACTGCGCGTGGAAGTTGAGCAGCACGCGGTGCCGCAGAACGGGATGCGCCAGCGCACGGATGTCCTCGAATGCGACGTGCGTTCGCCCATCGAGCAGCGCCCGCGCCTTGCCGCCTAGCGTGAGATACTGCGCCGCCCGCACGCTCGCGCCGTAGCCAACCCAGTCGCGCACGGCGTCGGGCGCTTCAGCGCCCGGACGCGAGCGGCGCACGAGAGTGACGGCATACTGCAGCACCGCATCGGACACCGGCACGCGCCGGACGAGCTGCTGGTATGCGAGCAGCTCGGCACCGCTCATGACCGGCTGGAGCTCGTCCCCCGCCGTGGCCGTCGTGGAGCGCACCACCGCGAGCTCGTCCGCCTCCGGCATATGGTCGATCACGATCTGGAACATGAACCGGTCGAGCTGTGCCTCCGGCAGCGGGTAGGTGCCCTCGAGCTCGATCGGGTTCTGCGTCGCGAACACGTGGAACGGCTCGGCAAGTGTGTACGTACGCCCCTGCACCGTCACCCGGTGCTCCTGCATCGCTTCCAGCAGCGCCGACTGCGTCTTGGGAGGGGTGCGGTTGATCTCGTCCGCCAGCAGCACGTTCGCGAACACCGGGCCGGGTGCGAACGTCATCGTGCGCCGGCCGGATTCATCCTCCTGCAGGATGTCCGTGCCGGTGATGTCCGACGGCATCAGGTCCGGCGTGAACTGGATGCGCGAGAAGTCGAGCGAGAGCACGTGCGCGAGCGAGTGCACGAGCAGCGTCTTCGCGAGACCCGGCACCCCGATGATCAGGGAGTTGCCACCGACGAACAGCGTGAGCAGCATCTGATCGATCACCGCGTCCTGGCCGATGATGCGCTTGCGCAGCTCTGCCCGCACCCGCTGCGCGCCCTCACCCATGCGCTCCGCCAGGGCGACGTCATCGCGCTCCAGCTGCTGCGGCTGCTGCTGCTCCGTCACGACCGATGCCATTGCCACGCCTACCCCCTGTTGCTGTGCGTCCGTTCGCCCGCGCGCCGCACTACCGCGTCAGCGCGTAGAGCACGTAGTTCACACCGAACTTGTACGCCTCGTTCGTCAGGTCCACCGGGAAGAACCCCTGCGCAGAGAACTCCCACAGCTCGCCCAGATCGTTGTTGTGGTTCGCGACCGCAAGCATCCGCTTGCTCGGATCATTGTCGACGTGGAACCCGTAGAAGCGCGACGGCAGGTTCCGGTACGGGTGCATCATTGCCAGCGACTGGATCTCGAAGAACGTCTGGAAGATCGGCGCGTCCACCTCCAGGGGCAGCGGCATGATGCCGGGAACCGCACGCTGCATCTGCACGATCAGGTTGCGCAGGTCACGCTCCCCCGCAAAATCGTCGAAGATCAGGAACCCGCCCTTGCCCAGGTACGCACGCAGCGCTTCCATCTCCTCCTCGTCCGGCTCCCAGAACCCGGGCTCGGAAAGGATCGCCACCGGGTACCGGAACAGCTCCGGATCGTCCAGGCGGAACACGTTGCCACCCTCCCGGAAGGCGCGTACCGCGCTCATCTCGGCCAGGATGCTACCCAGGTTGCGCTCGGCGAACGGATAGTCGTGATGCCACGGCGGCTCGCCGAAGTTGCGGAACCCGCGCACGTCGTACCAGATGCGCGCGAACTTGAACGTCCCGTCGTACTCCGTGTTGTCCGGCCATGGGTCCGTGTCCTGCGCGGCCGTCGTCGCCAGCGCCGGCACGCGGGCGAGCGGCAGCGCCGCGCCGAAGCCCAGTACCAGCAGCAGTGCGAGCCGCATCAGCGCACCTGCAGGAGCAGCATCTGCGCTGCCTCGTAGTTGGGCGCAATCTCCAGCGCCCGCAGGACGGTCCGCCGCGCCGATGCATTGTCACCGGCCTCGTGCTGTGCCCGCGCCAGCTGGTACAGCGCTTCCGCCCGGTCCACCGGCGCGAGCGCGACGACGGCCGCCCGCGCACGCACCACGCCTTCGGCGTTCCCTGCCGCTGCATGCTCCCGGGCGAGCCGTTCGTGCAGCGCCGGATCGAACGGATGGACGTATACGGCTCGCTCCAGCGCATCCGCTGCACCCGCATGGTCGCCGAGGTCCGACCGCAGTTCCGCCAGCTTCAGGTGCGCCGGCAGGTCCGCATCCGCAACCGCGATGTGGCGCGCCAGGTACTCGGCCGCACCGGCCGCGTCTCCCTGCCGCTCACGGATCGTCGCGAGCAGCCGGAAGGGCGCATCGCCGCCCGCGTGCTCGGGAAACAATGTCGCTGCACGCAGGAGTGACTGCTCCGCGCGCACCAGGTCTCCGGCATCCAGCGCGCTCCGGCCCGAGGCCAGTTGCTCCAGGAATTCGCCGCCCGCACGCTCCCCATCCAGTTCCACGGCAGCGAGCTGAACCGCATAGCGCGCACGGAGCCACTCGTCGAATGCGACGTCGAAACCCTCCGGTGTCGTGCGCAGCACGCCTTCGAGCACCTCCCGATCGTCGCGCCCGTCGCGGTACGCGGCCAGCATGTCCCGCAGGACACCGATGCCGCGCGTCTCCTCGAGCCACTCCACGACGAGCGAAGCCATGTAATACGACAACACGACCTCGCCCGGAAAGCGGGGTCGCAGGAACCCGGCGTTGAGCGCACTCGGCGGCCGCAGACGATCGGTCATATAGGCGAGCGCGAAGTCGATCGAGAAGTTCTCCCCCCAGCCCGGCCGCGCGCGCCGCTCCTCGCGGACGCTGATCCCTTCCGTGAGCCAGCGCGGCACGTGATGCGCCGACGCGCCGAGCGTGACGGCGTGCCCGATCTCGTGCCACAGCGTGGAGCCCCAGTTGAAGGAGCCGGGCTCGCGTGCACTGGGCGAATCCATCGCCAGAATGCTGCCGAAGCTGACGCCCAGCGCGCCCAGGCCGGCCAGCCCCACGGTTCGAACGGAGAAATCGGCATGACTCGGATAGACCTCCACACGCACCGGCGCTTCCGGTCGGTGGCCGTAGCGTTCCGAGATCTCCTCGTATGCCTCTTCCGCGAGCGCACTGGCATAGGGGAAGAGCAGGTCCGCTTCCTCGCCGTGCAGGAAGAATTCGAAGCGCGGCGAAGTGAGCGTCACGTACTGGTCGTATGTGTCCAGCAGGTCCAGCGTGTTCTTGACCCAGACGTTGAACGGATCGCCGCGGAACGCCGTCTCGAGCGCTGCACGCGCACCTTCGGCATCACCGATGCGCATGCGGTTCAGGCCGAGCAACGCGTGCCCGCCCCAGTCCATGCTGTCCACGGCAACGGCACGCTCCGCCATGCGCACGCCATCCCGGTAGCGGCGCGTCTGCACGGCCAGCTCGCCGATCGTCGTGTAGAGCCCGGAGTAGTGCGGGTTGCGTCTCAGGAGCGCCTCCGCGGAACCGATCCAGCCGCCGTCGCCCTCGAGGTAGGCGTTCGCGACCGCGAGCGCGCGCGCCTCCAGCGAGCTCGAGTCGATGGCGACGGCCCGTGCAATCGGTGCATGGGCACTGTCGTAGCGCTCTGCGGCCATGAGCAGGCGCGCACGCAGCAGGTACGCGGCCGCGAGCTGCGGATTCGTCTCGAGCGCCTGCGCAATCGGCTCCGCAGGGTCGCCGCTTCCCTCGATCATGCGGACGCGGGCGAGGCCGAGCAGTGCAGCGGGGTGTCGGGGGTTCTGCTCGAGCACTTCGCGGAAGAACGCGCCCGCGTCCGTCGTGTTGTACTTGTCGAGGAAGAGCTCACCCCGCAGCACCCGCGCCTCGTGGTTCGACGGATCCGCCGACGCGGCTTCCCCGAGTGCGCGGTTCGCATCATGGAACAGCTGCGGATCACGGATCCCCAGGTAGCGCACGGCGACGCCGACCGCGACCAGCTCCTCCGACGTGCGCGCTGCACCGTCGTTGTAGAGATCGATGAACCGGTCGAACGTGGCGAACGCAGCGTCGCGCTCACCGGAGCGCCAGTCGAGCAGGCCGAGCTCCAGTAGCGCTCGCGTGCTGTCCGCGGTCCTCGCTGTGCGCGCCGCCTCGAATGCCCGCCGCGCGTCCGCCGTACGACCCTGCGCCAGCAGCGCTGCCCCGTACACGGTCGCGAGCGCCGGTACCGGCGCATCGGCGCCGTTCAGCGCCGCGTGTTCGGCCTCCTCGTAGCGGCCCACCTCCAGCAGCGCCGTGACGAGCTTGCGACGCGCCGCGACGTCACTCGTTGCCTCACGCTCGAAGGCAGCAATCGCGTCGTCGTAATGGCCGGCACGCAGTGCGGCATCACCGTCCTGCGCGCGTGCGCATGCCGGCTGCACGAGGACGGCAGCCAGCATGTACGGCACAACGAGCGCCGTGCGGCGCGCGCCACGATGAATCCGCACTGCACACCGGTTCACCGGCTACCCCCTTCCAGACTGCGGATCGACTGGTTCGTGGTCGCCAGCTCGACCAGCAACGCTTCCAGCGCTGTCTCGTAGTCCGCTGTCTCCATGGCCGCGCGCCGTGTTCGCAACGCGTCGATGCGTCCCTGCAGCTCCGCGCGACGCTCGTACAGCGCGCGCAGCTCGGGACTCGCCCCGTCCGGCGCTGCACCGCCAGCGACGGCGCTTGCAGCACCCGCGCCGAAGAAAATCGTGCTCGCCGCGCGCCCGTCGCCGGCACGCGCGTCCGGCTCGACCGTGCCGGTCCCGTCACCATCCGCGTCCAGTAGCGCATGCTCGGAGCGCATCCGATTCGTCGAGCTGTACGCGCGCTCAACCTCGAGGCGCGCGTACGTGAATGCCTCCAGCAGCGAGACGCGACCGTCCTTGTCCGTATCCGCACTGCCGCCTTCGAAAGCCGCGGCGAAGTGCCCGCCAAAGACCGTCTCGTTGTTCTGCGACTCCGAGCGGGTGGCCGTGACGATCACCCGGTTCTCACCGGCAAGCGGCTCCAGGAAACCGCCGCTCGCACTCGCGGTATTCACCACAATGACGCGCCGCGTGCCGAGCGACTGCAGCATCGCCGACAACTCGCGTGCCGTCAGATCCGGCCCTGGCAGGTTCAGCCGAACACCGTCACCACCGGCGGCACCGTGTCCGAAGAACACGAGCAGCACCTGGTCGGACGGACTCGCCTCCCCCGCAATGCGCATCACCTGCTGCCCGATCGCCTCCTTCGTGGACCGACCCGCCACCCCCGCCCCTGCCCGTTCCGCCAGCCGCACGACGTCCCCGCCATCCACCCCCCCCGCTTCCAGCCCCTCCACGAGTCCCGTCCCCCACGCATCCCACTGCCGCGCAAACCGCGCCTCCCCCGAGATCCCGGACACGACCAGCACATGCGTCCGCTGCGCTTCCACAGCGCCGCCAACGAAGACCAGCCCCGCCGCCATCGCGAGAGCACACAGAACGCGAACCGCCGGAATCGAATTCACCAATTCACCAATTCGTCACACCATCCCCCACCGCCGCCGCAGCCCCCACTCCGCGCCGATGAGCAGGACGAGCGTCAGGAAGATGATCGGCATGTCCCACAGCTCCCTGGTCTCGATGATCGTCGCGCCGCGCCCGGCGACGGCGAGGTCTTCGGGGAGAGTGCCGATCTCGTCGAGCCTGTAGAACTTGCCGCCCGTCTCTTCCGCAATCCGCTGGAGCAGCGGCGCGCGCATCGCCGCGTCATAGTATTCGGTTGTACTCGGCACGACGTTGACGAAGCTGGCCTCGCTGGTGTAGCGCTCATCGCCGACGGCTGCGGTCACTTCGATCCGGTGCAGCCCCTCCTCCTGCGACGCGTATGTGCCGGCATACGCTCCGTCACGCTCGAGCGTCCAGCCGAGCGGCACCTCGCTCACCGCACCGGAGGGCGCCGTAACCTGTGCCACCACATCCCCGTTGTTGACCCCGATGTAGCGCTCGTCATCGACCTGCGCGAGCACGCGCACCATCTCTCCGGGTGCCACGCGATCGCGCTCTGCTCCTGCCACGATCTGCTGCGGCACGCCGTCGACGAGCCAGCGGAACATCTGCCGCCAGAACGTCTCATGTGACAGGTCCTCGAGCGGAATGCTGGCGTGCATCTGCCAGAGCCAGGAGTCGTGCGGCGTGAAGGCGATCGCCTGGCCGCGCCCGTAGCGCTGCCCGGCCAGAACGATCTGCTCGCCGCCCGCACCGGTGCCGTTCAGCAGTACCGTTGCGCCGGGCTTCGCGCGCGTGATGCGATTGAAGACCGTAAGCGGCGGCAGCCGGTCCCACAGCGAGCGTGCAGAATCCGGGTTCTCGGCGAGCCGGGTCGCGGCGTGTGCGGCACCGGCCCGTGTCGGGCGAATGCGCAGCTCCGCGAAGTAGCCGGTGTCCGGCCGCTGGTCCAGCGCCACCGGCAGCACATCCGCGACCGGTGTCCCCGCCCAGCCGCCCTCCGCGAAGGAGCGGCGTCCGCCGAGTGCGAGCAGACCGCCGCCCCGCTCGCTGACGAAGTCCGCGATCATCTGGAGCTGGTCGTGCGTGAAGTAGCTCGCCTCCACGCTGCCCAGCACGAGTGCCCGGTAGCGGAACAGCTCGTCGCGGGTGCGTGGGAATCCCGCTGCCAGCTCACCGGCACTGTCGACGGACAGCCGCAGGAACTTGTTCTCCGCCGTCCGCTGCAGCACCACGAGCTGCAGGTTCTCGTCCTCTTCCACCGCGCGGCGCAGAAACTTCACTTCGAAGCGCGGCTCACCCTCGAAGTAGAGGATCTTTTCACGCGCGTCCCGCACATGGAGCAGCATCCACTGCTCATTGTTCTCGGTGATCCGCTCGCCGTCCTGCGCCGCGATGCGAAACCGCAGGCGACGCGCCCCGGCCTGGTCCGCGGTGAACGCGACGCGCACGGGCGTAGGCTCACCGTCGCGCGGCAGCTCGATGCTCTCCGTCGCGATGATGCGACCCTCGTCCTCGACCAGGAGCTGCACCCGCTGTCCGGCATACCCTCGCTGGGCGACGATCAGGTCGGCGGCGATCGATGCGCCCTGGAGCACCTCGGTCGGCGCACCGGCGCGGCGCAGCTCGATGTCCCGGTCGATCTCCTCGCGGCCGACCCCGACCGCATAGACCGGCACACCGGAGGCACGCAGCGCGAGCAGGGATTCCGTGAGCGCGGCGCCATCGCTCTCGGCACCGTCGCTCACGACCACGATCCCCGATACCGGCAGCGAGGCGAGCTCCGTGCGCGCCCGGTCGAGCGCCGGCGCCAGGCGCGTGTGCTCTCCCGCGAACGTGAGGGATGCGGCGTCATCCAGCCGGGTCGTCGTGCTCGCGAAGGCATACTGACGCACGCGGAACCGGTCGCGCAGCGCCTGGAGCAGCACGCCGTCATCGGCCAGCACCCGCTGTACGCCCGCGGCGCGCGCCTCGCCGCCATCCGCGATGCGCATGCTACGCGAGTCATCGACCAGCACGGCCACATGGTTCTGCTGCGGCACGACCGTCGACAGGATCAGCTGCGGGCGAAGCAGGCAGACGCCGAGCACGGCGAGTGCGCCGACGCGCAGCAGCGCCAGGGTCGCACGCTGCGGCAGCGTCCGCCGCCGCACCCTCAGGTACAGTGCGACGACGATTACTGCCGCCACCGCCACGCCGGCGATGATCCAGCCCGCCGGCAGCGGGGGTGCATACCCGATCGTTCCGGCACGCAGCACCGACGGGCGGTACTTGAACAGGAACTCGAACAGGGCGTCCATCGAGTCAGTGACTCAATGCGTAGATGATGTTGTTCGCGGTCATCTGCATCGCATATGTGGAGAACTCCAGCGGGTAGTCCGGCTGCTCCGCCCACTCCCAGGCGTCGCCCAGATCGCTGTTGAAGTGAATCACGACGAGCAGGCGTTGCCGGTCGTCGAAGATGCCGCGCAGCGCGGGGATGTAGCCGTCGCGCTCATGCGTCTGCCTGCGCCAGCGCCAGTTCGAGATCGACGGTACCTGCACGACCTCCTCGACCTGGTAGAAGGTGTCGAGGAGCGGATGGTCGAGCGGGATGTCGACGATCGGGTATTCGGGCAGCACACGCCGGATCTGCTGCTCGAACTGCGCCCACTCCCGCGTGCCCCAGAAATCGTCGACCATCAGGAAACCGCCTGCGAGCAGGTAGGAGCGCAGCCCCTCCACCTCGGCGTCCGACAGCGACATGTGGCCGACTTCCACTGCGTACAGGAATGGATAGCGGCGCAGCTCCGGATCGTCGAGGCGCAGTGCATTCTCACCGGACGCGACGTCGAGCCGGTCGACCAGCCGGTCGAGGACTGTGACGAACTGCTCGTCCGCCTTCGGATAGTCCGTCGCCCACGAGCGCCCGCGCCGGCCCCAGCCGTCACCACCGCTGTTGTAGATCGCACGCGTGAAGCGGAACTCATGCGGACGCCCGGTCTCTGCCATCTGATCTGCCGTGTGGCCCACGGTCTTCTCCGGACCGCCGTGCGCACCGACGCCACTCGATATGGCAAGTAGAAGAACAAGGAGGACTGCCCGCACGCGCGACTCCGGGGGAAGAGGCTACGGGTCCGACGGGAGCGCTCGATCGCGAGCGCAGACGCAGCCGAACACAGGCCGCGCGGAGTGTACCCTGCATACTAGCACGACGCACAACCGGTTCCCCGCGTTGGCTCGCATGGGCCGAACGGCGGACGGGGCCGTACGAACGCGGCCGTCAGCGGGATGGCAGCACGTCCGGATACGTATCGGGCCGACGATCCTCGCGGATCGCCGGCCCGTTGTCGCTTCATCCCGCGGGTGATTCGGGACTGGCGAGGAGGCGTGGTGCTGCGCGAGCTGCTGTCGCAGCCGGCACAGTGCGCCCATACCTCCGGGGCTGGTAGCAAGGCAAACCCCATTCCGCGCTCGGCGGGCACACGCGCAAGAACGTCCAACTGCTTGCGGTTGCGCAGGATGGAGGTTCGACCGTCCCGCACGCGCGCATTCGTTGCCCGGGGTGGAGCAGCAGGAAATAGCGGATCCGCGAAAGGATTGCGCGCTGCTTCAGCGGGTCGCCTGGGTGACGGCGCGCGCGATCTCGTCGACCGTGAAGGGCTTCTCGACGAAGCCGGCGGGATGCACGTCACCCGGCAGCGCGACGTCCGTCTGGCCGTAGCCGGACATGAAGACGATGGGCGGCGCATCCGGGTAGCGGGCGATGGCGCGCGCGATGTCGGCGCCCGATTCGTCCGGGAGGGAGATGTCGAGCAGCACGACGTCGAAGGTGCCCAGCTCTCCGAAGCACCCTCTGGCGCTGGCACCGTCCATCGCCTCGGTGACGACGAAGCCCGCGCCTTCGAGGGCTCTGCGCGTGACTGCTCGAACGACTGCCTCATCATCGACGACGAGGACGCGCAACGCCTGCTCTTTGCTGTTCGCGCGGACCGGCGCTCGTGCCCCGTCACCGGCAGGCGGCAGCGGATCGGCAGACGGAAAGTAGATCGAGAAGCAGGTCCGTCCGGGACTGCTGTCGAGGATGATGTGGCCGCCGGTCTGCGCGACCACACCCTGTACGGTGGCGAGCCCGAGGCCGGTACCCTGCTCCCCCTTGGTCGTGAAGTACGGCTCGAACACGCGCGCCTGCAGCTCACGCGGGATGCCGACGCCGCTGTCTTCCACGCGCAGACCTACCAGCTGACCCCCGCCAGCGACGACCCGGGCTTCCGGCGGCGCTTTCGCGCCCGCCACCCGCGAGACGCTGATCCGCAGCGTACCGCCGCCCGGCATCGCGTCGCGCGCGTTCACGACCAGGTTGAGCACGATCTGCTCGATCTGGTTCCGGTCCGCCATGACTGCGGGTACCGCGGAATCGATCTGGAGATCGAGTCGGATGCGGGCATGCATCAGCCGCTGCAGCAGCGGCGCCATGCCCTGAACGATCGCCGGAATGTCCACGGGCTCGGCGTTCTGCACCCGGTTCTGGCTGAAGGCGAGAAGCTGCCGCGACAGCATCGCGCCGCGCTCAGCCGTGCTCAGGATCACCTGCAGCTCCTCGGCCGATTCGGGTGGCAGGCGCTCACGCCCCCGCAGCAGCTCGGCGGCTCCAGTGATCGCCGTGAGCAGGTTCTTGAAGTCGTGCGCCACGCCGCCGGCCATGCGCCCGATCGCCTCCAGACGCCGCGCTGCCTGATATTGCGACTCGACGACCTTGCGCTGCGTCACGTCCAGCAGGATGCCGAGTATGGCCGGCTCGCCGTCCAGCTCGGTGAGGGTCGTCTGTGCCTCGGCATGCACCAGGCTGCCGTCTGCACGCACACCACGGAACCCGAACTGCTCGCTGCTGCGACGCTCACCCGTGCGCGCGAGTTGCGCCAGCATGCGCGCCTGCTCGCCCTCGTAGACGACCGCATCCGCGGCAGCCCCGATCAACGCTTCTGCCGGATGCCCGAAGATCTCCGCGAATCGCTCGTTCACATACACGTAACGTTCATCGCGAACCACGAACACGCCGGTCAGTGCCTGGTTGAGCAGGATCGCAAGATTCGCTTCTGTCGTGCGCAGCGTTTCACGCGAACGCGCACGTGCGTTGAGCTCACCGCGCACCCACCAGAACAGAAGCACGGCGACCGTCGCCATGAAGGCCCAGCCCTTGACGGTCTGCGCCGTATGCACGTTCTCGGGCGCCACCCACGCCACCACCAGGCGATCGGACAGCAGGACCCAGAGCGCACCGAGGAAAAAGTACGCGGCGCTGATCCGTAGCGCGGCTTTCGTGCTGTCGTTCATAACGGGCGGTATGAGAACGTTTCGCGGGCATGCAGCGGCCCGCGCGAATGGCACACGGATAGGGAGGCGGACTCCCGCGACGAGGCAGGTTCGTCGCCGTGACCGGCAGTATAGTACCGCCGCCGGTGCTGGCCAACAACACGCGAGGTGCGTGGATCTGCGCCGGGTCCGCCTCGAGACTCACTCCAGGAGCACGGCGGTGCCGCTCGCGCTCACCATCAGCATGTTGCCGCCCTGTCCCGAACCGATCGTTTCATAGTCGAGATCGACGCCAACGACGGCGTTGCCGCCCAGCGCTTCCGCCTCATTCTCCATCTCCTGCAACGCGATCTCCTTCGCCTTGCGAAGCTCCTCCTCGTACGCGGCGGAACGACCGCCAACGATGTCACGGATGCCGGCGAAGAAATCCTTGAAGATATTTGCGCCCAGGATCGCCTCTCCCGAGACGAGCCCGAGTGTGCGTACGGTCTTCCGCTCGGAGACGACGGGGGTGGTGACGACGAGCATCACGTCCTCCAGGGTTGTTACGGATCGATGGGCCGGCGGTCGTGCCGGCTGCAAGGCTGGGCAGCGTCGGGTGAACGGGCGGCGCCCCGCCGCGCCGTTCCCCCTCCACGCTCACTGCTGCAGGACGGTCTCCTCGGTCACGACGCCGCCCGGGCCGCGCTGCATGAACTGCTGGTAGAGGCGTGTGTGCTTCGAGGCGAGCGGCATTTCGTCCCCGGCGATGAACATGCGCGTGACGTGCGACGTGATCTGCATCGGGTCTCCGGTCGTAACGATGACGTCGGCGCGCTTGCCGGTCTCGAGCGTGCCGAGTATGCCACCGAGACCGAGAATCTCCGCGGCATTCTGTGTCAGCCCCGCGAATGCATCGTCGCGCTCCATGCCGTACGCGACCGCGCGCGCCGCCGTGTACGGCAGGTTCCTCACCTCGCTCACACCCTCGGGCGAGAACGACGTCGTGAATGCGACCCGAACGCCTGCGTCATGCAGGATCGCCGCGTTGCGCCACGGCGACGTGACCGGATCATCGCGGTAGTCCGATGGCGTCAGGTTTGTGCCGACGATGACCGGGATGTCGCGCTGTGCGAGCTCGGCAGCGATGCGGAACGCCTGTGCCCCTCCACCCAGAACCGCCTTCACCTGTGGGAAGCTGTCCAGGAACATGAGCAGCGAGCGGATCTCGCGCTCCGACTGCGCGATGAAAATGGTCGGCACCGCTCCCGTGATGGCCGCGCGCATGCCCTCGAGCAGGACCCGGTCCGACGGCGACGAGTTCACCTCGAAGCGCGCCGTCGGATCGCGCACACTCGAGGGGTTGGCGGCGTACGCGCGTGCGCGCCGGAACAGGTCCACGAGCTGCTCGACGCGCTCCCCCTCCAGCTTCGGCTCCTCCCACTGTTCGCCCGACGGACGGGGGAACTCGACGACCAGCGCGTTCTCAGCGTCGATGGCGAGCCGCTCCGGGGTGTCGCCACGCAGCTGAATCACGGAGCCGGTGCCGCGCACGATGCCGCTGCCGGGAATCGTGAGCACGGACGTGACACCGTTCGCGCGCGCGACGTAGATCCCCTCACTGAACGGGTTGACCCCCCACAGTGAGCGGATGTTCGGGTTGAACTCGCCGACTTCCGCGTCGTCCCGGGCCGAGCTGATCGACTCGATGTCGACCAGCCCGAGCGAGGTCAACGGGTCGATCATTCCCGGGTAGACGTGGCGCCCGCTGGCATCGACGCGGCGTGCATTCGCCGGGACCTGCACCGCGTCCGCACTGCCGACCGCCTCGATGACGCCGTTGCGCATCACCACGACACCGTTCTCGATCGTCCGGCCCGCAACCGGGTGTACCGTGCCCCCCACGATCGCGGTGAGCGGCGCGGTCACGATCGCGTCCGTCAGCTTGTGCTCGGCCGGCACGATCGGTGGCTCGAACTCGGCGACGGCCAGTGCCGCTGGCGGCTGCGCCGCTGCCGCCGCCACGGCCGGCGCCCCCTCGATGGCACGCACCGGCTCATCGCGCTTCATGGGCTCGTCCGTCCGGTCATAGTAGACCATGCCATCGACGATCGTCTTCTCGACACGCGTGAACGTGTTGAACGGGTCGCCATTGAGCAGGACGACATCCCCATGCTTGCCGACCTCGAGCGAACCGGTCAGGTGATCGATACGCAGCTGCCTGGCGCCGTTCAGCGTCAGCATGCGCAGTGCGTCCTCCTTCGAGACATTGCCGTACTTCACCGGCTTCTGCATCTCGTACAGCAGCGATGACTGGAGCCACGGGATGTCGGAGTTGAGCGACGTGAGGACACCGTGCTCGTGCATGATCGCGGCGTTGTAGGGAATCGCGTCGAATGCCTCGAGCTTGTACATCCACCAGTCCGAGAACGTCGAGCCCGCCGCGCCGTGCGCCGCCATCTCGCCGGCCACCTTGTAGCCCTCCAGCACGTGCGTGAACACGTCGATCCTGAAGCCGAACCGCTCGGCAACGCGCATCAGCATCAGGATCTCGTCGCCGCGATAGCTGTGCGCATGGACCCGGATCCGGCCGCTCATGATGTCGCTGAGCGCCTCCAGACGGAGGTCGCGGCGCGGCGGTACACGGAACGAGCGCGGCTCACGCTCGTACTCGTCCCATGCCCGCTGGTACTCCTGCGCTGCAGTGAACGCCTGGACATAGACCGCTTCCACGCCTTCGCGCGACGCCGGAAAGCGGTCGACCGGATTGCTCGAGTTCTTGCGCGTGACATTCTCGCCCAGCGCGAACTTGACGGTGCGCGGCGCATCCGCGAGCAGCAGGCGATGCGGATCGTCGAGCCCCCAGTGCAGCTTGATGATCGCACTCTGACCGCCGATCGGGTTCGAGCTGCCGTGCAGCACCTGTGTGGTCGTAACACCTCCGGAGAGCGCCTGGTAGATGCCGAAGTCGTGCGGATCGAGGTCATCGATCACGCGCACCTCGGGCACCACCGGGGCCGTGCTCTCGTTGCTGCCGCCGCCCATGGCAATGTGCGAGTGCTGGTCGACGATGCCCGGCATCGCCGTCAGGCCGCGCCCGTCGATCACCACTGCGTTCGCCGGCGTCGGCACGGTTTCGCCGATTGCGCGGATCACCCCGTTGTCGATTGCGATCGACTGGCCCTGAAGCACGTGGCCGGTAGCCGTCCAGATCGCGTCCAGATTGCGAATCACCACGCTGCCCTTCGGTGCCGGCCGGGCCTCGGTCTGCGTCTCGACCTCCTGCGCGCTCGCCGGCCCTGCCGCCAGCGCGAGCGCAACGGCTGCGCCGAGCAGCTGTCTCGTCTTCGTCATCACTGCGCCGCCTCCGCGCCGGGCGCGGTCCGCCGCGCCGTCCAGTTCAGGTCGCCCATCGGCGTCGTAGCCGTGCCGCTCGCGCTGTCCCCCTCGATCGTGCCGGAGAAATCGAGCCGCATGCTCTGCCCGCCGAACTGAAGCGTCATGGTGAAGCTCAGGGTATTGCCTTCGACCGTGCCGGTGACCGGCGTCGAGCCGAGCTCGCTCTCCATCGTGCCGCTGACCTCACTGCCGTCCTGCGTCAGCGTGAGTGTGCTGCTCTGCGTGCCCTGCGGCGATTCGACGTCCACACTCCACGTCCCCGCCGCACTCACGGCCTCCCCACTGCTCCCGCCACCGCCGCTGCTGCCGCCCGCGCCCGCCTCCTCCAGCTGCCCGGCCACGAACGTGTAGCGCACGCGCGCGTCCTCTTCGAAGAGCGGCCCGTCCGCTACCACGAGATTCGCCGGCATCCCCGCTTCCACGCGGGCGAGCGCGGGTGCATCGAGGAGTGCGGCGGGCGTCGTGGTCAACGCACGCAGCGCGGCCGCCTCGTCGAGACCGTAGCGGATCGCGGTACGTGCGCCCTCGCGCAGGTTGGCTTCTCCGCCGCCGCTGGCGAGTGCGAAGCGCACGCCGGCGGCCGCGAGCCTGCCGGGATTCCGGTACTCGTTCTCGATCTCCCGCCGCTCGCGCACCACGCCGGCTTCCGTGGAAGCGCTGTCCTCGGACTCCGGCTTCCACTGCTCCGGCTTCGTGAAATCGACGGAGACGAGCACCGGCACCTCGCGCCGCTTCAGCTCGTCCGCAACTTTCCACGCTTCCTTGCCACCGACGATGACTGGCCGGAAGTCGAGCTCCTGCGAGAGCGCCAGCGCCTGGCGGATCTCGCCGCTCGTGTTCGCGATGAACCACACGGGCGTCGCGCCGCCGACCACGGCCTGAAGGGCTGCATAGTCGCGGTCGAAAGAGGGCAGGCCGATGCCGCGTGCGTCCCGGTCCGCCGCCTGCGCGATGCGCGTGTGGCGGGCCGCGTCCAGGAAGGTCTGCCGGTAGAAGGCGAAGGTGCCCATCACCGTGGATGGGTAGAAGCCGCGTCGACCCCGCAGCGTGAATACCGGCCCGAGTGACGGATCCAGCAGCAGCTCCGCCGACGAGGCGGCGTCGGGTCGCAGCAGCACGAGCGCACCCTGCCCCGGCATCAGGCCGTCGGTCGGATGCACGGCGACCGCCACCACGCCGTCGCGCCGGAGCGCCCTGCCGTCGGATCCCCGCGCCGTGATGTAGTCGGCAATCTGACGGTGCGGCCGGAAGCCCTGCGCCGCGCGCGTCGGAGCCCAGGCCTTCACCGTGCGCCGGTCGATGCTGTCGCGCGGCAGCTCGTGCGCCACATTCCCGTGCGCGTCGATCAGGCCGGGATAGACGTAGAGCGTATCACCGGCGAGCACCCGCGCATCGGGCGGCACCGGGGTACCCCGGCCGATCGCCTCGATCAGCCCGCCACGCACGACCACCGTCACACCGTCATGCCGAACACCGTCCGCGCCGACCAGGGTTACATCCTGCAGCGCGTACGCAGCCGGCGGCGGCGCCTCGGTGAACTGCGCCTCGACGGCCTGGGCCGCGAGCGTCAACGACGCTGCGACACACAGCACCCGGAGGCGGGATGCCTGCGCTTTCATGGCTTCTTCCTGTTGCGTTCGGGGCGAGGGATCGGCTGTAGGTTCTGGCGCGTGCGTGCGCCTGTCAAGCCGACGGGGCGCGCGTGCCTACTCGCGCGGATAGACCTTCAGTGTCTCATAGCGCCGCAGCTCGACCTGCCCGGCAGGCGCACCGCGCCGCTTCCGCACGTCCCCGGCGCGGCACATGTGCACCGCCACCTTGCCGCGCGCCGCACGCGCCTTCGAGTGCCAGGCAGCCAGCTCCGCCGCCCGCTCCGCGACGTGCCTCGGGATCACGCCCTCCTCCGGCGCGCGCACGACGACATGACTGCCCGCGTACCCGGCGGCATGCAGCCACAGGTCGTGCGGCCGCGCAACCCGGAAGGTCAAGGCGTCATTGTCCGAGGCCGCCTTGCCGATCAGAATCTCGTACCCCTCGAGCGCGACCGTGCGGTACTGCGGCGCGCGCGGTCCGCGGCCGCTGCCTTCCATCCCTCTCACACGCACACGCCCGTCATCGACTTGACCGCAACGCGATTCACACCGATCCTCCCACAATGCCTGACAAGCTCATCGAAGGGTTGCGCCGCTTTCATCGCGACGTCTTCCCCCGCTTCCGCGACCGCTACCAGGACCTGGTCAGTCACGGCCAACAGCCGGCCACCCTGTTCATCGGCTGCGCCGATTCGCGCGTCATGCCGGAAGTCTTCACGGGCGCCGACCCGGGCGAGTTGTTCCACGTGCGTAACATGGGGGCCTTCGTGCCACCCTATGAGTCCGACTACGGCTATCACGGCACGTCGGCCGCCATCGAGTTCGCGAACCTCGTGCTGGGCGTCACCGACATCGTCGTATGCGGACATACGCACTGTGGAGCGATCCGGGCTCTGTATGATCCGCCCGCGGGCACACCGCACATCGAGCGCTGGCTCGGCCTGGCTGCCGATGCGCGCCTCGATGGGCCCGTCGATGACGCTCTGCTCCATCGCACGGAGCAGCGCTCGATCGCGCTGCAGCTCGAGCGGCTGCTGACGTATCCGGAGCTGCGTGCGCGCGTCGAGGACGGTGCCGTATCGCTGCACGGCTGGCACTACATCATCGAGGAGGGCACCATCGACATTCTCGATGTCGAGCGTGGCGCATTCGTGCGGATGTCGCCGTGACCTGCTAGAACGGCGGAATCGTCAGCGTGATGTCCTCGCCCGGCGAGATCACGATCTGATGGCTCACCGGTGAGCGCCCGCCGGCCAACGGATCCGCCAGAAACCGAAGCGACGTGGGCCCGAACAGGAGGTCGGACGGAATGAGCAGCCGCGCCCGTGACACCGACGTCGCACGCCCGATCCGCACCCGCTGACCGCTGTCGCGCACCACATAGATCGTCATGTCGTACTGACTGCGGTTGTCCACTACGACGTACGTCGCTTCCTCCGCGCTCGCGCGGCCTCCACCATTACCGCCGCCGCTCGCGCATGCGCCGAGCACCAGGACGAGCAGCACTGCCGCTACGGCTCCGAGCTTTCTCATCGGGTCACCTCCTCTGGTCCCGGCACGTCTGCCGCGCAAGGCATTAGCCGTGTTCCGTACGCGTTCGTACCGCCGATCATCGTACCGGCGGAGTCGCTGCAATGATCCCGCCGATTCCGGGCAACGGCAGGACGTCCTGCGAGTCTGCATTCATTGCCATCCTCAGGCAACGCCCGGACCGGCGGCAGCCGCATCGTCGGGCGCGTAGCGATCGCGCAGCTTCATCGGCTGGCGTGCGCCCCGCAGCTTCAGGTTCAGCATCTCGACGAAGATGGAGAAGCCCATGGCAAAGTAGATATACCCCTTCGAGATGTGCTGCTCGAAGCCCTCGGCGATGAGCACCACGCCGATCAGGATGAGGAAGCTGAGCGCCAGCATCTTCACGGTCGGATGCTTCTCGACGAAGTCGCTGATTGGCCCCGCGAAGACCATCATGAACGCGATCGCGATTACCACGGCGATGATCATGACGGCGATCTCGTCCACCATACCCACCGCGGTGATGACGGAATCGAGCGAGAACACGATGTCGAGCAGCGCAATTTGTACGAGCACACTCGTCATCGATGGCGCGACCTTGTCCGACGCATGCCCCTCCTCCCCTTCCAGCTTGTCGTGAATCTCGTGCGTCGCCTTGCCGATCAGGAATAATCCACCCAGCAGCAGGATCAGATCCCGCCCCGATATCTCCTGGCCCAGCACCTCGAACAGGGGCGCCGTCAGACGGATCACCCATGCCAGCGACAGCAGCAGCAGCACGCGCATCACCATGGCCAGCGTCAGGCCGATCAGGCGCGCCTTCCTGCGTTGAGCCGCCGGCAGCTTGTTCGCGAGAATGGAGATGAACACGATGTTGTCGATGCCGAGCACGACCTCGAGCAGCGTCAGGGTCGCCAGGGCGATCCACATCTCGGGACTGCTGATCCAATCCATGGTTCGTCAGCTCAGGGTTCGCGATGGACCGGTGGCCGGTCGGATTCCGGTGGCAGCGCTGCGCAAGATACGAGCGATCCCCCCCGCCGGATACGAGGCGGATACCTGAACGCCGCTCCCCTTCGGCGGCAACGGGTATCCCGAAATTTCCTCCGGCCCGACAGCACACTGCCGCCGTCAGAACGGACCGGGATTCGCGCCAATGAGGGATTCTGTCAGGAGAAGATGCCCGCGATGATGCCGGCAATCGTCTCGAACACGCTCGCCGCCGCCTCGCCCACCGCCTCCGCGACCCCGCCGGCCGAGCCGACGGCCTCCCCGAGGCCGGTGCCCGCATTCACGACCATGTCGCCGGCGGCATACGCGCCATAGAAGGCGAGATCGGGCGAGTAGGCAAAGGCCTCGAGGAGTCCGAGGTCGCCGGCACCGCCCCGGCGCCGGCGCCGCAGTGCCACCTCGAGCTGCTCGCTCCAGAGGGCTGCAAGCTCGTGTCTGTCGAACCATACGCCATGGCAGCCGCGGCACACGTCGAGACGGAGCTCGTCGAGCGTCGCCGCAGCCATTTCCTGCTGGCAGGCAGGGCACGCCAGGCGCAGGTGATGTCCGCAGGCGGGACAACTGAGCGCATCGCGCGCGACCGGTGCGCGACACGCGTGACACGGAGCGCGCGACACATCCAGCGATGCGCCCAGGCCCCCCATCACCGTGGCCGGGCTGAGACGCCGTACCTGCTGCGCCTCACCCTGCTCGAACCAGACGCCACCGCACCGGCGGCAGCAATCCAGTGCGATGAACTCATCCGCCACATGCACCTTCTCCATGCGCGTGCCGAGGCAGACGGGGCAGGGCAGCCGCGTCTCGAGCTCAGTCCTCATCCAGGATCCCGCGTGCGCGTGATTTTTCGTCCAGCAGACGGATGTCGGGGAACGCGTAGACGATACCGCCCGACGGCGTCACCTCGACGTCTGCAACGCCGCGTCGCATGAGTGCCTGGAGCGCCTCCTCAGCTTCTGCACTGCTCACGCCGAGGTCGCGAACGATCTCCACGACCGCCAGGCGTCCGCTGCCAGCCGACGCCAGGCGCAGCACCTCTGCCTCTACCGTCTGCCGGCGCAGTTCCGCGATGCGGGAGCGGCGGCCGTTGCGACCACCGGCCAGCATCACGCCGCCGGCTGCCGCAGGAATGCCGACGGCCACGATCAGTGTCAGTGCGGCCACGACGGGCGTGGTATCGAGGTCGGCGCGCAGGAATCCGAGGAGCATGAACCCCGCGAGGGCCAGGAGTACGCCACCAGTCATTCGTTTCAGCACGCGCAGCTCCCTGCCCGTCGAGCGACGGGCTTCCATGGCCTCCGCTACCGGAGCAGACTACGTAGATAGCGCACGTACGGTGTCGCGGGATCCTGCACCGGTCGCTGCCAACCCGCGAACGGCACGTCCGACCAGACGCATTCCACGGGCGCTGTCGTATCGGCCGGGTCGCGACGGGCAAGATCGCCGCGTGTGACACATCCGCTCGCGCCGAGCGGGTGCTCCGCGCTGCCGATGTTGCGTGCCGGGTCGACGGGATACCGGAGACGCACTTCATTGCGATCGCAGGTGTCGAACAGCCAGTGGCCGGCGTCACACGCCGCACGCGATGGATAGTTTGCGTTCTTGCCTTCGGCGACCCACACGACCGGTGCACCGCGGGGCGTCCCTGCCCATTCGAATCCGTCGAGCTCGTCTGCAACATACCATCGGCAGCGGGTCGAGGCGCGGCCGAAGCAGTGCGCGGACAGGTACACCGCGGTCGTGTGCCAGCGTTCGCCCTCCGGGAGCACGGAGAGGGCGATCACCTCCGAATCACCGGTGTGGCCCCGACAGTCCATGATGCCCAGGCTGCACTTCCGTCCGCTCCAGCCGCAGTCCCGGTGGTATGCCGGCAGGTACACGACACGGACGGTGTCGCCATCTACCGGCTGGACGCCGTACAGGTACTCCCCCGCCAGCCGTTGATCCGTGTGCTCGCCGTCCCGGTTGCAAGCCCCCGCTGCGACCCGCAGGAGCGGGGCGAACGCGCGGGCGAGCGCCAGTTCGCATGCATCACTGAGCTGATCACCGTCACGGTCGACTCCCGGGCTGCATGCGACCTCGAGACCCACTGCCGCGAGCTCGGTCTGCGACGCCGTGGCGCATGCGCACAGCACAGTTGCGAGCAGCAGGACACACGGGCGCAGTTGCATGGACCATCGTGGACGGGGGTCGCGATTCTTCATGTCCGTCGTATCGCTCGGTGACCGGATCCGCTCCTTGACCGGGCAGGGTCACGGTCACACCTTGCCGCCACGATACCGCTTCCAGCCCGAGGTGACCATGCGTGTCTCCGTTCGCCGCGCCGCCGCAGCTGCGTTCCTCTTCGTGCTCCCGCCGGTAGCGCTCCACGCCCAGTCGCGCGCGCCCGAGGTCGACGACGCGACGTCCCAGGAGGACGTTGTCACGATCGGCGGAGAGCGAATCCCCTATCGCGTGACCACCGGAACGCAGCCGGTCTGGGACGAGGACGGTGAGCCGATCGCCTCGGTGTTCTACGTCTACTACGAGCGCACCGACGTGCGTGACCGCAGCACGCGCCCGCTCGTGATCTCGTTCAACGGCGGACCGGGCTCGGCATCCGTGTGGATGCACATCGGCTATACCGGTCCGCGCTTTCTGCGTATCGATGCGGAAGGCTTCCCCGTGCAGCCGTACGGCGTGACGGACAACGAGCACTCGATCCTGGACGTCGCCGATATCGTGTACGTCGATCCCGTGAACACCGGCTTCTCGCGCATCCTGGGCGATGCGGAACGCGAGCAGTTCTTCGGCGTGAACGAGGACATTGCATACCTCGCGAGCTGGATCGACACCTTCGTGTCCCGCAATGGCCGCTGGCCGTCACCGAAATTCCTGATCGGCGAGAGCTACGGCACGAACCGCGTGTCGGGCCTCGCGCGCAGACTCCAGGGCTCACACTGGATGTTCCTGAATGGCGTCGTGCTCGTCTCGCCGACCGTGCTGGGCGTCGATCGCGACGGGCCCGTCGGTGATGCCCTGACCCTGCCCTACTACGCAGCAACCGCCTGGTACCACCGCCAGCTCGCGCCCGAGCTGCAGCAGCGTGACCTCGACGACCTGCTGCCCGAGGTCGAGCAGTTCACGATCGAGACGTTGATCCCCGCCCTCAGCCGCGGCGGCTCGATCGATGACGCGACGCGACGCGCGATCGCACGCGACGTCGCACGCTACAGCGGCCTCTCCGAGCGTGTCGTGCTCCAGCACAATCTCGCCATACCCACGGCGTTCTTCTGGAAGGAGCTGCTGCGCGATGAAGGCCTCACGATCGGCCGGCTCGACTCGCGCTACCGTGGCGTCGATCGCAGCGACGCAGGCATACGCTACGACTACGATCCGGCGCTCACCTCGTGGAACCACGCGTTTGCTCCCGCCATCAACCATTACCTGCGCGACGTCCTCGGCTACGAGACCGACCTGCAGTACTGGGTCTTCGGACCGGTACATCCGTGGAACCGCGACGATGACGAGACCGGCGAGAACCTGCGGCAGGCCATGGCGGAGAATCCGTTCCTCCGGCTCATGGTGCAGTCCGGCTACTTCGACGGCGGTACCGACTACTTCGGCGCGAAGTACACGATGTGGAACCTCGACCCGAGTGGCCGGCTGCGCGACCGCATGCGCTTCGAGGGATACCGCAGCGGCCACATGATGTACCTGCGGCGCGAGGACCTGGCGACCGCGAACGAGGATATCCGGGAGTTCATCCGCAACTCGATCCCGCCCCAGGGGATGCCGGCTCGGAACTGAGGTGCAGGCAACGCGCACGTCTGGCGAAGACCCGCCAGGCGGCGCGGCGTTTGTGGAACGTGTGCGGGCTCAGGCGCTGAGTGCGCCGACGCCGTAACGTGCGGCCAGAAGTGCGCGATGATGCAGCTCGTGGCCGGCAATGATGAACGCCAGCGCGCGCACGCTCACCGGAATCCCGTTTGCCGGGCCCGTGCGTGTCCAGGCCGCTTCCGGCAGATTCGCAAAGAGCGCAACGGACGCTGCGCGCACGGCGATGAGCTCATCGAGGAGTGGAGCGAGCGGACGGGTCGTGAACTGGCCCGCCGGCACGTACGCGTTCTCGTCGAAACCCGGAAGCGGGGTCGCATCGCCGCGCCCGAAGCGCAGCGCACGGTGCGCGAAAACGCGCTCGGCGTCACACAGGTGACCGACGACTTCCGCGACCGTCCACTTCCCCGGCGCGTAGGCATGAGCGGCCCCCGCATCGTCGAGACCGCGCAGTGGGTCGACGGTGGCTGCGATCTGGTCTTCCAGGATCCGGACGATGTCACCTGCCGGGACCAGCCCGACGTAGCGTGCGTAGTACTCATGGTACTCGCCCGTCGCCGGTCGATCGGTGCGTGCTGCAGTCATCTCCCCTCCTCGCGATCAGCTCTGACTGGAGCGAACGGCAAGGTAGCGTCGGCGCGGCCGGCCGCCACCCGCAGCCTGAACGGTCGGACCGCCCGGCGCAGCAGCACGGGCTGGTACGGCGGCGCGCGCATGCAGTTCGTCCCAGGTGACCAGCGCCTCGCGCCCTCGGAGGCGACGCACGCCCCGATCACGGCGGCGTTTCCGCCGCGTGCAGTTGATCCGCGAGCCGGCATGCCCGATACTCGGAGGGCTCCCCACGCGCGCGTGGGCTCGCGAGACCGCTTCCGGAACAGAAATGAAGAATCCACCGTCGCGCAGCGGCGCAGGCCGCCGGGCTGCGCTCCGAGGTGCCGCAGCCGTCGCTGCCGTGGCGTGCTCAGCGGCATCGGTCGCCGCAGACAGGGCCGTGCCGCCCTGCATTGCCGGACCCGATCCGTTCGAGGTCCGCCTCGTGCCGACGGCACACGCGAATGGCGCCACGGGCATCGCCCGCCTGACCTTCGCCGAGTCTCCCTTCGTCGTCGCGGTGACGCCGGACGGCCATCACCGCTACGATGCCGCAGTCGCCATCACCGGCCTGGGCGCGCGCGCGGAGACGCTCGTGGTCTGGGCGGCGACACCCGAGCTCGATCGCGTGCAGAAGCTCGGGGTCCTGGCCGCAGACGGCACCCTGAGCGGGGCGCGCATCACCTTCAACAAGTTCCTCGTGTTCGTCACTGCCGAGCCGAACCCGGATGTGGAGCGCTGGACGGGCCCCATCCTGCTGCGCGGCATCTCACCGAGCGGCCGGCTGCACACCATGGCGGGCCACGGCCCGTTCCAGGGCGAGTCATGCGGCGGCGTCTTCGGACCGCAGTGGTGAAGGAACGTGGACGAGCGCGAGGACGAGCGCTCGCGGTGAGGGCGCTGGCGCTCGCGCTCGTCCTGCCGCCGCTGTCCGTTCGGGCGCAGAACCCGCACGCCGGCCACCACGCGGATCACGCTCCGGACAGCACGAACGCCAAAGCGGCCGCCTGGCGCATGCCGCCCATGGACATGACGATGCCGATGCTGCCGGGGATGGCGTCGCTCGAGCCGAACGCGACGCCGTTCCTGCCGGGCGCCGGTATCGATCCGATGACGCTGCCCGCCGCCGCGTTCCGCGAGGTCGTGAAGATGGCGGACGGGGATACGCTCGACCTCGTAGCCGGACTCGTGCGCCGCGCGATCAACGGCCGTACTCTCGTGATGTACGGCTTCAACGGCCAGTACCCCGGACCACTCATCCGCGCACCGCAGAATGCCACGATCATCGTGCGCTTCCGCAACGAAACGGCGCTCCCGACCGCCGTGCACTGGCACGGCGTACGCCTCGACAACCGTTTCGACGGCGTGCCGCACGTGACGCAGGAGCCGGTCGAGCCGGGGGACAGCTTCACGTACGAAGTGCACTTCCGGGACGCAGGCATCTACTGGTACCACCCGCACCACCGCGAGGACATCACGCAGGACCTCGGTCTCTACGGCAACATGATGGTCACCTCGCCCGATCCGGATTACTACAATCCGGTGAATGCCGAGGAAGTGCTCATGCTCGATGACATCCTCATCGACGAGGCCGGTCTGTTTCCGTACGGAGAGGAGCGCGCGACGCACGCGCTCATGGGACGCTTCGGCAATGTCATGCTCGTGAACGGCGAGGCGGACTGGAGCACGGAGGTGCGGCGCGGGGACGTCGTCCGGTTCTTCCTGACGAATGCGTCCAACACGCGGGTGTTCAATCTCTCCTTCGACGGCGCCCGCGCGAAGGTCGTCGGCTCCGACGTCGGCCGCTACGAGCGCGAGGCCATGATCGAAAGCGTCGTGATCGCGCCCGCCGAACGTTACATCATCGAGGTCCTCTTCGAGGATACCGGCACGGTCACCATGACGAACCGGATCCAGGCGATCGACCATTACCGCGGCGTCTTCGTGCCCGTCGTCGACACACTCGGCGTGATCACCGTGAACGAGGAACCGACCGCGCAGAGCCATCGTGACGTGTTCGAGACCCTGCGCGCGCATGCGGACGTGTCGGCGGAGATCGATGCATACCGGCCCGAGTTCGACCGGCCGGTCGATCACGAGATCGAGCTCGGCGTCGACATCGGGTCACTCCCGATCCCGATCCTCCAGATGATGGCGCTCGATACGTTCTACTACCATCCGCTGGAGTGGAGCGACGCGATGCCGGAGATGAACTACGTCGCGACCGGCGCGGACGTGCGCTGGTTCATCCGTGACGTGGCGACCGGCCTCGAGAACCGCGCGATCGACTGGAGCTTCGAGGTCGGCGACGTCGTCAAGCTGCGCATCCACAACAAGCCGACGAACCTGCACCCGATGCACCACCCGATCCATCTGCACGGCCAGCGATTCCTCGTGCTGGAACGGGACGGCGTGCGGAACACGAACTTCGTATGGAAGGACACGGCGGTGATCCCGCTCGGATCCACCGTCGACCTGCTCGTCGAGATGTCGAATCCCGGCGACTGGATGCTGCACTGTCATATCTCCGAGCATCTCGAGACGGGCATGCAGCTCGTCTTCCACGTGGACCCCTGACCAAGGACTCAGCGATGACGGCACTCCTCCGACGCAGCTTCGCCACCATCATGGCGAGCGCGTTCCTGGTGGTCGCTGCCGGCGCACACGCGCAGACGGCGGCCGATGACGCGCCCGTACACACCGAGAACATCGAGGTGCTCGCTCACGTCGAGCTCGGTGATCCGCTCTCGGTCTCGGACATCGAGCTCGAGCAGGACCTGAACCGGCCGTACGCCTACGTCGGGCGCATGTTCGTGCACGGCTTCGACATCATCGACATCCGCGATCCGGCGAACGCCAGCGTGCTCCACTCCTGGCGCATCGACGACGCGGAGCTGCACACCGGCACCGGCATGATGGACGGGAAGTTGTTCAAGGACGGCGGGCGCTGGTACTACGTGCAGTCGACGCAGTTTCAGCAGGGCGGCCCGGACAATGATCTCGGCGCCGTCGTCTTCGACGTCACGGACCTGCCCGATGTGAGCAAGGTTCGCGAAGTCGCCCGCATCCGTGCCCCGGAAACGCCCGGCGGCTTCCACAACATCTTCATGTACAAGCACTCCGACGGCCGTCCGCTCCTGATCACGACGACGAGCGGACCGTACGCTGCCATCTACGACATGCGCAGGGTCGTCGCGGGCGGGGATGGCGCCGCCGGCCGTGTACCGGTGCCGGAAGGCATCTCCGAGCAGATGCCGAATTTCGGCTACCACGACATGTACGCCGCCTATGATCCCGCGACCGGGCAGGACAAGTTCTATGGCGGCGGCGCCGGCGGCTATCACATCTACGACATCAGCGCGCCCGAGCGGCCCGCTCACCTGTTCTCGATCGCCGGCAATCCGACAATTCCGTGGGGACACACCTTCACGCCCACACCCGACGGCAAGTACGCCGTCGCGGAAGTCGAGTACCAGTACCAGCCGCTGCGTATCTTCGACCTGCAGCCCGGACAGACCGGACAGACGAAGGTGATCAGCAACCCGGTCGGCGCGTGGACGGCGAACTGGAAGAATCTCGTTCACAACCACGAGGTCCGCTGGCCGTACGTCTTCGTTTCAGGTTACGAGGACGGCATGCACGTGTTCGACATGAGCGACCCGACCGACCCGAAGAGCGTCGGCCACTGGGACACCTACCTCGGCGAGCCGGGCGTCGGCATGTGCTCCGACAAGAAATGCAATGGTGCCTTTGGCGTGGACGTCCGCAATGCCGACGGCCTCATCGTCGTGAGCGACATGAGCACCGGCTTCTGGACCATGCGGATGGAAGGCTTCGACGGCTGGAACGGCGCAGACTATGGCGTGCCGAACATCTCGAGCGTGCAGGACTGGGACAACGGGCCGACCAAGCCGGCGACCTGAGGAATCCTTGAATTACTGAATCGTTCGGGGCCGGCGACCTGAAGAATCATGAATTGAATGAATTTATGAATGAATGAATCGCCACCGGAGCTGTGCAGCAGTTCGGCGCGGGTGAGTTCGCCGCCTGCTGCGAACGCGGGAAACCGACCTCCGCGCCCGGCTGAATTCATTCATTCATAAATTCATTCATTCACTTTACTTCCACGACTTCCAGCTCGAACGTCAGATCCCTCCCGGCGAGCGGGTGGTTCGCGTCCAGCGTGACCTGATCGCCATCGACGTCCGCCACATTGACCACGAAATTCTGTCCGCCCTGGCTCATCTGAAACTGCTGCCCGACCTCTGGATTGGCGTCCTCCGGGAACTGGCTGCGGTCGACGCGCAGCATCAGCTCGTCGCGACGCGCACCGTACGCCTGCTCCGCTGGAATCGTCACCGTCTTGGCCGCTCCGGCGGCCATGCCTTCCACGGCATTGTCGAACCCCGGTATCACCTGTCCGGAGCCGACCGTGAACTCGAGGGGCTCGCGATCACGCGAGCTGTCGAATACGGTGCCGTCATCGAGCTTGCCGGTATAGTGAACGCGCACCGTGGTTCCGGTCTGCGCCTGCGCCATGTGGCCTCCATCGCTGAAATCGTCCGGCGCTCTCCACACGGAGAGCGTCCCCCATGCAGGAACCTCGCCGCAGTTCCCGTGCAGCGCAATGCAGACGGATGCCGAGTGGAGCGGATCAGGGATGCGGAGTGGTGCCGATCAGGATGGAGAGATGTCGAAGCGGGGGTACTGCGGCGACGCGCATGAAAACGCACGTGCGGGGGCTCACGCGTCCATGCCATCCTCGGACAGGAGCTGCTCGGCGAGCTCCGGTGCGAGCGGCGTCGCGAAGAGATACCCCTGCGCGAACTTCATTCCGAGTGCGCGCAGTTCCTCGAGCTCTTCCGGTGTCTCGACGCCTTCGGCGATCGCATCGACACACAGCGAGTTGCCGAGCGCCACGATCGTCTGCACCATGCCCTGGCTCTCGACGTTCGTGCCGAGGTCGCGTACGAAGCTGCGGTCGACCTTCACATTCGAGAGCGGCAGCTGCTTGAGCTGCTGGAGCGACGAAAACCCCGTGCCGAAATCGTCGAGGCAGATCTGGATGCCGCGCTCGCGCAGGGCGCCGAGCACCTCGCGCGCGACCTCCGGTGCGAAGTTCACCGCGCTCTCCGTCAGCTCCAGGCGCAGGCAGGCGGGGTCCAGCCGCGTCTCCGCCAGAATGTCATCGATCCGACGCAGCAGATCCGGCTGCACGAACTGTCGTGCCGACAGATTCACGCTCATCGTCAGGCGTACCGCCGAGCGCGTATAGCGCTCCCGCCACGCCTGGAGCTGCCTGCACGCCTCGCGCAGCACGTACCAGCCGATCTCGATGATCGCACCCGTCTGCTCCGCGACCGCGATGAAGTCGGCCGGGAGCAGTGTACCGCGCTGGGGATGGCGCCAGCGGACCAGCGCCTCCATGCCCGAGACACTGCCCGCGTCGAGCGCGATCACCGGCTGATAATGGACCGCGAACTCGCTCCGCGTGATGGCATCGCGCAGGTCGGACTCGAGCTGAAGCTGCGACTGCGCCCGGCGGTGCATCTCCAGGTCGAAGATCTCGAAGTGCGCACACCCCGAGCTCTTTGCCCGGTACATCGCCGCATCCGCGTCCCGCAGCACGTCGTCCGGCGTATCGTAACCACTCGTGCTCAGCGCGATCCCGATGCTCGCCGTAACGTGCGCCTCGCGACCCTGGATCGGGAACGGCTCGCGCAACGACTCCAGGATCCGCTCCGCCACCCGCGTTGCATCGCTCGCATCATTGATCGCATCCACGATGATCGCAAACTCGTCGCCGCCCAGCCGCGCCACCGAGTCATCCTCCCGCAAACACTCTTCCAGCCGCCGCGCCATGGACTGCAGCAGCTCGTCGCCCGCCGCGTGCCCGAACGTATCGTTCACCAGCTTGAAACGATCGAGGTCCAGGAACAGCACCGCGAAACGGTACCCCGTCCGCCGACGCACATGCTTCAGCACCCGCTCGAGCCGGTCCATGAACAGCAGCCGGTTCGGCAGCCCCGTCAGGACATCGTGGAAGGCACTGTGGATGAGCTGCTGCTGCGTGCGACGGTGCTCGGTCACATCATGGAGCGAGATCAGGAACCCGCCGCGCCCGTCGCTGCGCGGGTACGCCGACGCCAGACACACCACCGCCGGACCGTCCTTCCGCTGCAGCCGCAGCTCCTGCTCCGGCAGGTCCGACCCCGGCATCAACGCATGCGCGACCCGCGCCCGGTCCGCATCGTCCAGCAGCAGATCTGGCAGGCGCAGGTCATAGAGCTCCTCCTCCAGGTAGCCGAGCAGCACCGTCGCCGCCTCATTTGCCTGGACGATCAGCCCATCCGCCCCCGTCACGAGGAAACCGTCCCGCGCGTGGGCGAACATTCGACGGTAGTCCTCCGCCGTGACGGCGCGCGCCACCGGCGCACGCGACGGATGCTTCATCAGCGTCAATGTCGCAAAGGTGTCGTGGATTTCCACCGCTCGCATGCGAATCCGGGTCAAAGCCCCCGTGCCTCCATCGGCACAGGTCCCGAGCGGTGCCTGTCGCGGCTCACTCGCTCTTCGCCACTCCTCAGTTGCGAGCCCAATGCCAGTTCCCTCCGAATCGTATACAACACCGCCGCTGAATCCGTAGCTCACTGCCGGACTTGTGTTTACCCGAGCCGCCGGAACCCGGGAACAAACCCGCAACGCCCGCATCGATCGGATCCGGGCGCCTTGCCGTTGCCCATGTCGTTGGACCGGCGCAACACTCACAGGATCGCCGAAATCCCACTGATTCTGCCGCACATCCCGCTGCTTCCCCCGGGACCCCCATCCCCCCTCCTACCCCACGGCGCCCTCCACACGCGCGCGTACGCGGCCACGTACGCGCATCTCTCCACTACGTGGTCCTTTACGTGGTCCTTGCGCACGGCCCCGCTTCGGGTGAACCCTATCCAGCAGGCGCCCGGTCCTTCCCCGGAACGGATTAGCCGATGCCGGATATTAAGGTGCTGCCGTCCGCATTCGCGGTCCTCGCGAATCGGTCCGACCGTGGCACACGCAGGCGTCGTACGGCGGCCGCCCAACCACGAAAACCCGTGTCGGGAGCGACGTTTTTGCAAAATAGCAGTGCCGCCGGATGCGAAATGCAAAGAAGGTCCTTGCTCGTGGAGCCGGGCGTGTCTAGCTTGGATGCGACCCCGGACCAACCCACGAACGGTCGATGATGACACTGAACCGAACGGACCATCAGTTCCGGCGCGCCGGCCTCGTTGCGTTTGCGCTCGTGCTTTTTGCGGGTGGCGCGGCGCATGGGCAGCGGTCGTTTGTGCTGAACGCGGTGCCGAGCGTGCGCGAGGCGTTTGCGGCGCCGACGCCGCCGCCGATTCTGGACCGGGAGTACATGCGCGACCAGCTCCGGCATACGCGAGTGGTGGATGCGTGGGTGTCGAAGCGGTTTGCGGTGATGGACATCTTCAAGCAGCGGGGGCTGACGTACCCGGCGGCGGAGGTGTACCTGCGCGTGTTCAAGCGGGAGCGTCTGATCGAGCTGTGGGCACGCTCGCCGCAGCAGGAGACGTTCACGCTGGTGAAGGAGTACGCGATCTGTGCGCTTTCGGACCTGGGTCCGAAGCGGCGTCAGGGTGACGGGCAGACGCCGGAGGGCTTCTACTACGTGGATTTCCTGAATCCGCGGAGTGAGTACCACCTGTCGCTGCATATCAACTATCCGAATGCGGCGGACCGGCGAGTAGGCCGGAACGGTGCCCTGGGTGGTGACATTTTCATCCATGGCGGCTGTCTGACGGAGGGCTGTCTGGCGGTTACGGACGAGTCGGTGAAGGAGCTGTACTGGATCGCGGTGGAGGCGCGCAGTGTGGGGCAGCCGCGGATCCCGGTGCACATCTTTCCCTCGCGCATGGACGATCGTTCGATGACGGAGCTGGCGCGTGCGTTCCGCGAGGACGAGAAGCTTCTCGACTTCTGGCAGCAGCTGCGGGGCGGTTACGAGCATTTCGAGCGGACGCGCACGATGCCGGAGATCCGGATCAGCGCAACGGGCCGCTACCTGATGCCGGGCGAGGTAGATCCGAAGGATCCGAACGGTCCGCGCATTCTGGGTGATGCGATTGCGAGCACGGCGACGACGCTGAGCCTGGCTGCACAGCAGGCGCAGGCGGCGCCGGCGCCCGCGCCGACGCCATCGGGCCCGAACGTACTGGGGGAGCCGATGGGGCGCAGGATGCTGGTCGGTCCGGTGGCTGCGGACTCGCTCGGCTTCGGGGGCCAGCAGCGTTGATCCTCTGGAACCACGCCGTCGACCTCGGCGACACGACGCCGCCGCGGCCCCTGGGGCTGCGGCGGCGTTGCTGTTTACCGCTCGTGGCGCCGGCGCGCCGATGAGCGCGGCGAGCGGCCTGTTTCACCTGCGTGAGCCCACGGATGCCATGACGAGCGGCTCCAGTGACACGTTGCAGCGGGTTGCGGAGCGGATTCTGCGCGTAACGCGTGCTGAGGCGGTGTACATCGAGCGCGCAGGTGCCGGGCGTGGAACGGCTCGGGTCGTGGCAGCGGCGGGCGTTTCGGCGCCGGCTGTCGGCGCACGGCCGCCGCATGCAACGCCCGCCCACGTGGAGGAGACGCGCGTAGTGGTGGGGGACGGCAGCGGGCAGCTGCTGGGCACGGTCGCACTGCTCGGCACGACCGCTGCGGTCCGGAGCCCGCGCACGACGCGACAGCTCACCCTCCTGCTCGATGTCGTGCGGCTCGCGCTGCACGTGAGCGCGCTCGGCGAGGAGGTCGAGCTGCGTCGCCAGGAGCTCGAGCAATCGATCGACGAGAAGTACCGGCTGATCAGCGGCATCACGTACGAGCTCAAGGAGACGCTCGGTGTGGCCGCGGAGTACGTCGAGCTGCTCGACACGGAGAGCGAGCTTTCGGAGCGGCAGCGCGACTACATCGCATCGAATCGGCGCACGATGGCGTCCGCGGTGCGCCTGATCGGCGACCTGCTCGAGCTCGCGCGGATCGAGGCCGGCCGCCTGCCGGTCCACCCGGAGCCGACCAGTCTGGGCGCACTGCTGCGAGACATGGCGAGCGACTACCGGCTGGCATCGGCAACGTACGGTGTGGAAGTGATCACGGACGTACCGCAGGACTTGCCGCTCGTGCGCACGGATCCCGATCTGGTAGGCCCGATTCTCGACAACCTCCTCTCGAACGCGGTCCGCTATACGCCGGCAAACGGCGTCATCCGCATTCGGGCGGACGTGCAGCGGGCAGAGCGTACTGCCGCTGCGCGCCGCTGGCTGCGCGTGACGATATCGGATTCGGGACCTGGTGTGCGGGAGGCACAGGACGTGTTCGAGGCGATCGACCGAGTCAGCCGACGCCATGGCGCGCCTGGCTTCCGGCTCGCGATCAGCCGCAACGTCGCGCGCCTGCTCGGCGGCGACCTGACCCTGGAAAGCCGTCCGGGCGAAGGCGCGAGCTTCGCGCTCTGGCTGCCACTCGAGGAGTGAGCGCGCCCTGAGGGCGGCCGCTCATGCGACGAAGGCAGCCGCAGCGCTGGCGGCGAGCTGCACGGTGAGGTTGTCGAGCCCGTGGTTGCTGACAGCCTCGACGAGCGCGCCCGCCAGGCCGGCGACGACGCCAATCCGGATCGCCGCGCCCGGCGCGATCCCCGCGAGCACACATCCGAGCACTGCCGCAACCGACCCGACCACGAATACGGCCGCACTTCCTTCCCAACTACGAGTAGCGGGTACGCCGGCGAGCGACGGAACCGGATAGCGGTGGCGTCCCCAGCGCGCGCCCACCGGCTCACCCACGGCGTCGCCCCATCCTGCAACGAGGTAGCCCACGAATGCGAATGCCGGGACGAACAGGTTGCTGAGCACGCCGCCGAGCGCGGTCGTGAGGAGTGGCACGAGCACGAAGAGCGTGCGGCGCGGCGCGTCGTTGGGGCGGGCGAGCGCCTCGTAGAACGGGTGTCCTGCACCTCGCCACGCCGCATGGAGCACGAGGAGTGCGATCACCACGCCGAACACCACCACACCCTCCAGGCCGACGGCGAGCTGGATGACCGATGCCGTCGTGAAGATCAGGAAGTGAAACACCTTGCGCGTGTACGGCGTGCGCATGCCGTGTGTGTGCAGGCGCGCCGCTGCGGCGGCAGCGAGCACGCCAACGCCCGCGGCGAGCGGCGCGATCGTGGCGAGCGTGCCCGGTCCGGGCACGAAGCGGGCGAGCCAGTCCGGCAGCAGCGCCTCCGGGTACGCGAGGAAACAGAGCGGCGCCGTCCGGAAGAGGACGGCGCCGCGAATCTAGGCACGCCGGGAATCGCAAGACAGGGCCGGTCCGCTAGCCGTTGCGGAACGCGCACTCCGGCGCGACGCGTGCAGCACGCCAGGCCGGTACGAGGGCGGCGCATGCGGCAACTGCCAGGAGCACCGTTGGCACGGCGACGAACGTCACCGGATCCGTTGCACTGACCTCGAAGAGGAGCGAGCGCAGCAGGCGAGTGAGTGCGATCGCGGCGAGCACCCCGATGGCGATGCCGAGGAGTGCGAGCCCGACGGCCTGTCCGACGACCATGCCCAGGACACGGCGCGGCCGTGCACCGAGCGCCATGCGGATCCCGATCTCCTTCGTGCGCTGGGCGACGCCGTACGCGATCACGCCGTACATGCCGAGTGCCGCGAGCAGGAGTGCGAACCCGCCGAACAGGCCGAGCAGGGTTGTGAGCATGCGCGGCTCCGCGACAGTCGCAGACACTTCCTGCGGCAGGGTGGCGAGATCGACAATGGGCAGGTCAGGGTCGAAGCCCTGCATTGCCGCCGCGATCGTTGCCATCATCGCTGCCGGATCGCCGTTCGTGCGCACGAACACCTTCTGCGACGATCGGGGCGCGAACGTCGACGGCAGGTAGACCGTCGGCATGGCGGCAACTGCCACGCCGTCGTGCCGGATGTCCGCCGCAACGCCGACGATCTCGATCGGCGCATCCCCCGTGTAGAGATAGCGACCGACGGCCGCCTCGCCCGGCCAGTAGCGCTCGGCGAACGCGGCATTTACGACGAGCGCGGGCGCGTTCGGTGGCGCGTCGCGCTCCGTGAACTCACGGCCCGCGAGCAGCGGGACGCCAAGGGCCCGGAAGTACTCCGCCGATACGATCATCGCGCCGCCTTCGGGGCGCACGTCGCTCTCGCCGCCGGGTGCGGACGAGAACTCGAATGGCTCGCCGCCGCCCTCGAGCGGCATGGTCTTGCTCGCGCCGACGGTGGTCACACCGGGCAGATCGCGCAGGGTGCCGAACATGCGCGCCCGGTACGCTGCGCGCCGTTCAGCAGCCGCCACGGGATCATCGCCGAACAGCTCGCTGGGCAGAGACAGACCGAAGCTCACGACGTGCTCCGCGTCGAATCCGGGATCCACCGCGCTCAGCCGGGCAAAGCTGCGCACCATCAGGGTCGCGCCGATCACCAGCACCACCGCCAGCGCGGTCTCGGCGACGACCAGCGCCCCGCGCAGCCGGGCACCACACGGCCCGTCGGTACCGGTCCGTCCGCTCTCGCGCAGGACTGACTGTACGTTGACGTCCGCACCGCGCCAGGCCGGCAGTGCACCGGAGAGCAGGCCGGTGAACAGCGAGAGGGCGATGGCGACGGCGAGCACGGTTCCGTCCACACTCACGGTGTCGGCCCGCGGCAGCCGCTCGCCCGCGAGCGCGACCAGTGCATCGAGCGCGAAGTATGCGAGCGCGACACCGACGATCCCGCCAGCCAGTGCCACGACGACATGCTCCGTGAGCATCTGCCGCACGACGCGCGCACGCCCCGCGCCGAGCGCGGTGCGTACCGCCATCTCGCGCGTGCGCTCCGTCGCGCGCACGAGTAGCAGGTTCGCCACGTTCGCGCACGCGGTCAGCAGCACGAGCGTCACGGCAGCGAGGAGCACCAGCAGCGCGGGCCGCGCATCGCCCGTAATCGCACGGTGGAGAGGCACGACCTCCGCGCGCGTCCAGCCCTCGTTCGAATCCGGGTGATCACGCGCCAGCCGCTCGACGACCGCAGTGACGCTGCGCTGCGCCGTCGCTGCGTCGCTGCCCGGCGCCAGTCGCGCCACCGCACCCAGCCAGCGCAGGCTGCGGATGTGCGGAACGTCGTCATCACCGAGAAGGGTGAGTGGGAGCCATGCGTCGACGCTGGCGGCAGGGTACTGGAAGGAGGCCGGCATCACACCCGCCACCAGAAATGGCTCGCCGTCGATTCGCAGTGTGCTCCCGATCACCGACGGGTCCGCATTGAGCGCACCTCGCCAGACCCGCTCGCTCAGGACGATCACCCGCTCACGCGCGGCAGCCTCCCCTGCCCCGAACACGCGCCCCTGAAGCGGCGGCGCGCCCAGGGTGGCAAAGAACTCATCGTCCGCGTACGCAACGGCGAGCCGGCGGGCACTCTCGCCCAGCGTCGCATTCGCGCCGCTCAGACCGGCGGCGTACCACCACGACGCGACCTGCGGAAACACACCGGCAGCTTCGAGATCGGCGAAGTCCTGCGGCGAAAAGCGCCCGTCCATCTGCGGCGACTCCTCATTGCGATGCCGCACCTCCACTAACCTGTCTGCATACGGCAGCCGCGCGAGCAGCACGCCGTTCACGACGCTGAAGATCGCCGTCGTCGCTCCGATTCCGAGCGCAAACGTCAGGATGGCGATGGCCGCGAAGGACGGGCGGCGGCGGAGGTTGCGCAGGGCCAGGCGCAGGTCCGAACGGATGGTCTCGAGCATGGTTTCGAATTGGTGAATTGGTGAACTCGACTCGGGACTCGAATTCGAAATCGGAATCGCATCAGGAGTATGGACCGATCGGGGTCGGGACGCGGACTCGAGACGGCGTCGGAATCGGGACTCGGACGCGGATAGGCAACGGGGCCCGGGAATGCCCCGGACCCCAATTCACCAATTCACGAATTCACGAACTCACCAATTCCAACCCGCTACCCGTGCACTTCGAACCCGCTCTCTTCCAGCTCATGCGCCGCGCTGGTCGCCTCGTCGCGAACGATCTGACCGTCGAAGAGGTGGATCGTGCGGTCTGCGTAGCGTGCATAGCGCGGATCGTGGGTCACCATGCAGATGGTGGCGCCGTCGTTGTGGAGCTCCTTGAGGAGATCCATCACGGCTTCACCGTTCTTGGAGTCGAGGTTACCGGTCGGCTCGTCGGCGAGCAGAATGAGCGGCTTGCCAACGATG
Organism: uncultured Gemmatimonadaceae bacterium; assembly: GCA_964430275.1. Taxonomy (GTDB): domain Bacteria; phylum Gemmatimonadota; class Gemmatimonadetes; order Longimicrobiales; family RSA9; genus DASTYK01. Next base: position 8,849 of record CAYSGF010000215.1, on the reverse strand, counting down.
GCGCGGGCGACGGCCACGCGCTGCTGCTGACCGCCCGAGAGCTGCGAGGGGTAGTGCTTCATGCGGTGGGACATGCCGACGCGCTCCAGCGCTTCCTGCACGCGCTCCTTGCGCTCGCTGCTGCTCATGCCGCGGTACGTCAGAGGCAGCTCGACGTTCTCGTAGACGGTGAGATCGCCGATCAGGTTGAACGCCTGGAAGACGAAGCCGATCTCCCGGTTGCGCACGCGCGCCCGCTCCGATGCGGACAGGTCGCTGACGTCCTTGCCGTCGAGCATGTAGGCGCCGTCGGTCGGCGTGTCGAGGAGGCCGAGCAGGGAGAGCAGCGTCGTCTTGCCGCACCCGGAGGGCCCCGCAATGGACACGTACTCGCCGCGCTGGATCTGCAGATGCACGGTGGCGAGCGCGTGCGTCTCCACCTCGTCGGTGTAGAACACCTTGCTCACGCCCTGAAGGTGGATGAGAGGCTGCGTGGCTTGCTCCATCGGGGTTCTCCTTGCGCTTGCGTTGGCGCGACTGGCGTTCAGTGAGTCCGACTAGTTGATGCGAACGCGCGGGTGACTGTCCCACTGCGACATATCCGACAGGATCACGACATCGCCTTCCTGCAGGCCGCCTCGAATCTCGATCGTATTGACCGAATTGCGGCCGAGCTGGACGGTGACGCGATCCGCGTACTTGAAGTCCGGTGTGACCTTGAACATGCCGACCGAAGACTCCGGGTTGCCGAATGCGGGACGGCCGACGAACAGGACGTCGGGCAGTCGCTCGATCTCGATCGTGCCGTCGACGGACAGGTCGGGCCGTGCGCCCGGCGGCAGCTCCCCTTCCAGCGCCACATCGACCCCGACGGAGCCGTTCTGTGAAGCCGGGTCGATGCGTACTACGTGCCCCTCGACGATTCCGTTTCGCGTATCGATGTGTGCGACCTGGCCGATCGTCACGTCCTTCGCCTGCACCTCGGGGATGCGCAGTTCCGCCTTGAGCCGGCCGGGCTGAACGACGCGGGCGAGCGTAATGCCCGGGTTTACCCACTGGCCGATCTCAAGATCGAGCTGCTGCAGCACGCCCACGCTGGGCGAGCTGACGTTCATCGATTCCAGCTCCTGCTGGCGGAAGCGCACGATGCTGTTGAGCCGATCGACCTGGGCGGCCTGCGCCGAGATCTGCTCGTCGAGCTGAGCGCGCATGACGGCCAGCCGCTGCTTCTCCACGTCCAGCCGGATCTCGTTCTCGCGCAGTGCGTCCTTGCGCGCGCTCGCCTCATTTGCGGCGATCAGACCCTTCTCGGCCATCTCGTCGGCGACCCGCGCCTCGCGATCGGCCTGGTTGTAGAGCGACTGCACCTGTGCAATGACCGCCTGCTGATTCAGGATCTGCGTCTCGAGGTTCGCACGCAGGTTCACGAGATCGCTCTCGGCGGCCCGCAGCGACCGCTCCGCTTCCAGGAGCTGCAGCTGTACATCCGGGTTGCTGAGCCGTATGAGCGGCGTGCCCGGCTGCACCATCGTGCCCGGGCGGGCAAAGATCTCATCCACGCGGCCCGCCGTGATCGCGGGCAGGAGACGAATGTCCTCCGGCACGAGCGTGCCCGGTCCCCGCACCTGCCGGATCATCGGCCCGCGCTTCACGGTGTCGACCCAGATCGCCGCCCGCTCGACGCTCGGCGGCGCCGGCTTGAGACGCGAGAGGCCGAGCGTGATGAGTGCGGCGAGCACGACGCCGCCCGCGATATAGATAGGACCACGCTTCTTCCTGGTTGTCGAGCGAGGCTTGTCCATGTTGCTCCTGACGCGATGAGTCCTGCTTCATCGCTGATTACGTAAGAGCCGTGCCATCGGCAAAAGGTTGCACAACTATTCTGGCACAAAAGGTTTCCGGTCCACATTCCGCGTCTTCAGGGACCGTCGGTCCCGGCCGCGGGATGGCACGGTCCCGGGACCGGACAGACTCCGCCACGCCTAGGGCCGCAGGGGTCCGCCCACGGCGGCTTCCAGAGCGGCGAAGTTCTCGTGGAACGTGTACACCGCGTTCAGGTGATCGCTGTCCGCCAGGGCCTTCGTCGCCTGGGCCTGCGCGAGCTCCACGATATCACCTGCACCCAGGCGGTAGCGCTCGCGGGCGAGCTCGAGCTGCTCCTCGGCTGCGGCCACGTTGCGCTCCTCGATCGCGACTGTGCGGTAGGCAGTCACGAGGGCGACGTACGCCTCCGACACCTCGGTGCGCCGGCTCAGCTCCTCGGCACGACGCAAATGACGCGCATCGGCGGCGGCACTCCGGGCCTGCTGCATCTGCCGCTCGCGGGTGAACCCGTTGAAAATGGGGAAACTGAGCGACAGCGTCACGTTCGCCGGATTGCTCGTGAAGTCGAACGGAAACACGTCGTTCGCCGCCAGCAGCCGGTCCGCATCGGAATCCGTGAACACGAAACCGGAGCAGTCCTGCGGCGCGTCGCCGAGCAGGGCACCAATGCGGTTCCCGTACACACAGTTGTTGTAGCGATTCTCGAAGGCGTCGCGCGCATCGGCGACCATTGCGAGCCCGTCGCCACTCTCGCGGCTGTAGCCGCTCAGACCGGCGGACAGCCGCAGCGTCGGCAGGTATTGCATCGTCGCGGCGCGCGCGGCAGCCGTACCCGCCCGCTCCGCTGCGCGCGCAGCGCGCAGGCCTGGATGCGCCGCCAACGAGCGCTCCGTCAGCTCTTCGAGCGACCAGGTCGGCTCGAAGATCGTGAACTCGCTCGCGAGCTCGATCGGACCGACCGACTCCACGCCGATCTGCTGCACCAGCCGCAGCATCTCCGTCTCGGCCGCCTCCTGCGCCTGGAGCAGCGCGACCTCTGCACGCCCCCGCGTAACCTCCGCGTTCGCCACATCGAGCCGGGGCGCTGCGCCGGCATCGAACTGCCCGCGCGCGAGTTCGTAGCTCTGCTGCGCGGACTCGAAGTTCTCGCGCGCCAGCACGACTGCTTCCTGGGCGCGCAATGCCGCCAGGTACTGCTGGGTCACATCCGTCGCGAGGGTGTAGCTGGCAGCATCGACCTGCGCCTCCGCCGCTCGCCGGTTCGCGCGTGCGCGCGCCGCGTCGAACAGCATCGCACCGCTCAGCTGGATCGCCGCGGTAAGGCCGTAGCTCGAGTAGTACGACGAAGGGATCCGGTCCACGCCGAAGTCGGCGCTCGTCAGAAAGCCCAGGTTCGGCGTGCCCTCGGCCACGTACTGCGCCGTGCCGTTCAGCGACAGCGACGGCAGGAACGCAGCGAATGCTTCACGCTGCTCCCACGCCGCATCCCCTTCGTCGTTCGCCGTCATCAGGTACGTCGGGTTGTGGCGGCGAGCGAGCTGGACCGCCTCTTCGAGCGTCAGCGTCGCCGGCGCCTGCTGCGCCGTCGCGTCGCCCGCGAGCACGATCAGCAGCGCGGCAACGACAGCGCCGTGTCCGCGTCGCAGGGGAAACGCGTAACTCATGTCCTGCTCCTTGTTCGGATTGCCAGTCGGTCGGCGACGCTGCCTGTACGCACGCTCCTGTCCGGCGGTTGCAGCGCCCCGCGCCGCGTCATAGCAGGGGGAAGTGCCATGCCACCCCGGGGTACCACCGTAACCGGTTGTCCCACAATGGGTTCCGGACAAACGCGGAACGGCTGTCCGCGGTCCGGTGCGCATACCTGGGATCATGCGTTCCGAAGATCGCGACGCGCGGCGGCGTTACAGTCCATTCAGAAACCGCCGGCGAGACTACCTGCGGCCGGCGAGTGCCGTTAGGTTTGTGGCCTCCCCGACATCAAGACTGCTGGTCATCCATCTCATCAACCGGAACAGGCGATGAGGAAGTACGCAAACAGGACGTGCGGTCCGCGCACGGCGGCGCAGCACGCGCTGCAATCGAGGCGCCCGATGCTGTGGCTGCTGGCGCTGGTCGTCAGCGCGGCGTGCGACATTCCGACGGCGCTGCCGCGCTTCGAGAACACGATGGCGGTGCCCGGCCCCGACATCCAGGTGCCGGTCCTCGATGTCCCCGTGCCGGCAATGCCGGTCTCGATCGATCTCGGTGATGTAGACGAGGATCTGCGCCAGCGGGCGCGCGGCGGCGAGATCCAGTTCACGCCTTCGAACCCGGAGAACGGCACAGGCACACTGCAGGTGACGATCCTGGATGCGGAGAGCGGTACTGCGGTATCGCAACCGATCAGCGTGACGACAGCAGGCACACCGCAGGTCATCGTGGTGAGTGGCGAGGACATGCGCACGTTTCTCGGCGGCGAGGTAACCATAACGGTTACCGGGGCGCTCGGTCCGGCGCAGGTGCCCACGCGGCTCGTTCTGCTCGAGACGCTCGTCCGGATCACGTTCGAAATCGGCGGGGAAGGCTGAGATGATGATGAAGCGCAGCATTCTCCTCGGACTCGGCGCACTCGCCCTGGCACTGCCGGCCTCCGCGCAGCTGCCCAACGGCTCGACTGCGGCGCTCGGCATGGGCCACAACTTCACGGCCGCCGCGCGCGGATACGGCGCGGTCGCCTGGAATCCGGCGCTGCTGGCGGCTTCCGGCAACTCCGCAGCATCGATGACCTTGCTCACGGGGCTGAGCGGCGTGGGGATCGGCCCGATCGGTCTCGATGACATTGCGGATTACTCCGATACGCTGGTGCCCGATGCCGTGAAGCAGGAGTGGCTCGCCCGCGTGCCGGCCGGCGGTGGGGAGCGTGGCACCATCAACGCCGACCTCACGTGGGGCGCCGCGCAGATCGGCCGGTTCGGCTTCCAGGCGACCTCGAGCCTGCGCACGGTCGCGGATCTTTCGCGCGACGTGCTGCAGCTCGTCCTGTTCGGCAATGTCGATGGCAATGGCGACCCTGCGACGCTCGATTTCGCCGGCTCGACCCTCGATCTCGCCGGCTACACGACGCTCGCGTTCGGGTACGCTCACCCGTTCCAGGTGGCGCCGGATGCTCGCCTGCTCATCGGACTGACCGGGAAGTACACGATCGGACACATCCTCGTGAGCGGTGACGACTCGCAGGGCTCGGCGGACATCGACGGCTTCGACCTCGCCTTCCCAATGGTGAACACGGTCATCGATCCGGACAGCTTCACGCTGAACAACGGCACGGGCGTCGGGCTCGACGTCGGCGTTGCGCTGGAGCTGGGCGCATGGACGTTCGGCGCCGCCGTGCAGAACGTGACGAACACGTTCGAGTGGGACGTGGACAAGCTCCGCTACCGGCCGCTCTCACTGCTGGCCCGCGATGCCGAGTTCGTGGGTGATACCGAAGAGCAGCCGCTCGCGAATGCGCCCGACTCCGTGCAGCAGCGCGCGGAGGACCTCGGCTTCGGAACGTCCTTCGGGATCGGCGCATCGTACCAGGCAAAGGAGAACCTGCTCGTAACCGCAGACCTGCGGCGCGGCAGCGAGGATGGCATCCTGGCCGGCCCGACCGGCCATCTGGGCGCTGGCGTCGAGTACCGGCCAGTGGCGTGGCTGCCCCTGCGTGCCGGCGCCGCCGCCGTCAGTGTCGGTGAGGACAACAGCGGCTTCCAGGTCGGTGGCGGGATCGGGGTCAATCTCGGTGGATGGAACCTGTCCTTCAGTGCGTTGCAGCGGGAAACCGACCATTTCGGTGGCGAGACGATGTTCATGGGGACGATCTTTGCTACGGGGTTGCCGTAGGCGGAGTTCGGAGCGCGAGATGGACCGCGATGCAGGCGGGGCGCCGACGGGGTGGCCCGCCTGTACGTTTTGTGGGGCGAGCACGGGCGGGGGTGTGGGGGCGACGTATGACTGGTGGCCAGGGAGCGGGATGCACATGAAGACCGGGCGTGGAATCTCGAGATCGATTCTGCTGATTGTTGCGATCCTGATGGGCGGGGCGTGCGCGGCCAGGGGGGAGCCGCCGACGGCACCCGAGCCGCGCGAGCCGGCGGAGCGGACGGCCGAGGAGCGGGCGGATTCGATTGCGCGTGCGGAAGCCGAAGCGCGCGCGCGCGCGGAGGAGCGGGCCCGGGAGGAGGCGCGCGAGGAGGCGCGACGTCGCGAAGCGGAGGCGCGGGAACGGGCCGAGGCGGAGGCGCGCGCGCGTGCGGATTCGATCGCGCGCGTGGAAGCGGAACGCGAAGCCGCCGCGCTGCTCGAGGGCGCCGTGCTTCCGGCGCGACGGATCGTCGCGTTCTATGGCAACCCGCAATCCGAGCGGATGGGGATCCTGGGCGAGCTGCCGCGCGACCAGCTGCTGGCGCGACTGCAGCAGGAGGTTCGTGCCTGGCGCGAGGCGGACCCCGGGACACCCGTCGTTCCGGCACTTCACATGATTGCAGTGATGGCCGCCGGCGATTCCGGACGCGATGGCAAGTATCGGGTACGGATGCCGTCGAGCGTGATCGAGCGGGTCATCGCGATGGCGGAGGAAGCGAACGCACTCGTGTTCCTGGACATTCAGCCGTCGCGCAGCACGGTGCAGGAGGAGCTGCCGCGGCTGCTGCCGTACCTGGAAAGTCCGACCGTGCATCTCGCCCTGGACCCGGAATGGAACATGGGTCCGACGGGAGTTCCGGGGCGGCGCATCGGTTCCATGGATGCGAGCACGATCAACTACGCGATCGGGCAGCTGGCGCGGCTGGTCGATGAGCACGACCTGCCGCCGAAGATCCTGATCGTGCACCGCTTCACGCAGGACATGGTGACGAACGCGGACAACATCGAGCAGGACCCGCGGGTGCAGGTCGTACTGAACATGGACGGCTGGGGCGCACCCACATTGAAGCGCGCCAGCTACCGCAGCTTCGTGGCGCCCGTCGATGAGGTGTACAAGGGGTTCAAGCTGTTCTACAAGAACGACCGGCGCGAGGGCAGTCGGCTCATGACGCCGGCCGAAGTCCTGGAGCTGTCACCCGCGCCGATCTACATCCAGTACCAGTGACAGCGGCCTTCGGCCTGCTGTCGAGAACGCGGAACAGCGGCCTTGGCCCGCTGTCGAGACGCGGACAATGGCTGAAGGTCGCGGAGCTCTACGCTTCATGTGCGCGAGGATCGGCGCCCCTCACGGTGAGCGCGGGTTCGGCTGACGTGGCGCTCGCAGCACCGTCGCCACCGTACCGGCGCTCGACGTAGTCATCCAGAATCCGCAGGAACTCCTCGACCAGGCGATCGCCTTTCAGCGTCGTGAAGAGCCGACCGTCCACGTATACGGGCGCTTTCGGCTCCTCGAATGTGCCGGGCAGCGAGATGCCGATGTCGGCATGCTTCGACTCGCCGGGTCCGTTCACGACGCATCCCATGACCGCCAGGCGCAGCTCCTCCACGCCCGGGTAGCGGCCGCGCCACTCCGGCATCTTCTCGCGCACATACGCCTGGATGTCTTCGGCCATATGCTGGAAGAACGTGGACGTGGTGCGACCGCAGCCCGGACACGAGGTGACCTGCGGTGTGAAGCTGCGCAGCTCGAGGGACTGCAGGATCTGCTGCGCGACGAGCACCTCCTCGGTCCGCTCGCCACCGGGTTTCGGAGTCAGAGAAACGCGGATCGTGTCGCCGATGCCTTCCTGCAGGAGGACGGCGAGACCCGCGGTGGACGCGACGATGCCCTTGGCGCCCATGCCGGCCTCCGTGAGGCCGAGGTGGAGCGGGTAGTCACAGCGCCGGGCGAGGAGGCGGTAGACGGCAATCAGGTCCTGGACGCCGCTGACTTTCGCCGAGAGCAGGATGCGATCGTGGCCGAGCCCGACCTCCTCCGCGAGACGCGCCGAGCGCAGCGCACTCTCCAGCATGGCATCGATCATCACTGCCTTCGCGTCCTTCGGCTCGGCACTCACCGCGTTCTCGTCCATCAGCTCGGTGAGCAGCTGCTGGTCGAGCGAGCCCCAGTTCACGCCGATGCGCACCGGTTTGCCGTATTCGACGGCGCATTCGACGATCGTGCGGAAGTTCTCGTCGCGCCGCTTCGCCCCGACGTTCCCTGGATTGATGCGATACTTCGCGAGTGCCCGCGCCGCGTCGGGATACTTCCGCAGCAGCAGGTGACCGTTGTAATGGAAGTCTCCGACGATCGGTACCGCGGCATGCCAGCGATGCAGCAGCGCGACGATTGCAGGGACCGCTGCAGCGGCTTCCTCGTTGTTCACGGTGATGCGCACGAGCTCGCTGCCGGCGGCCGCGAGCGAGGCGATCTGCTCGGCGGTCCCCTGCACGTCGGCGGTGTCCGTGTTCGTCATGGACTGGACGGCGATCGGATGGCTGCTGCCGACCGGAACACCGCCGACATCGACGGAAACGGTGCGACGCCGCGGTGTGCCACTCATCCGCGCGTCTCCACGGCAGCCGCGCCGGCCAGCTCTTCGTCCACGGTCGCGAGCGTAGCGGTACGTGCGCCCGCACGCAGCATCTCGTCGAGAGCGCGGGCGACATCGCCTTCCTGGACGTCGATCCCGCGCACCGCATCCAGCAGGACGACGGTATCGAGGCCGTGCCGGCGCGCATCCAGCACCGATGCACGCACGCAGTAGTCTGTTGCGAGGCCGCCCACGTACAGCCGCTCGATGCCGGCGGAGCGCAGCCGCGCCGGCAGCAGGCGATCGGACGGATCCGCCGCTTCGAAGGCGGAATACCCGTCGTCCACCGGGTCCGTCCCCTTCGTCACGACGGTCGCGGATGCCGGCAGGCGGAGCTCGGGATGGAACGCAGCGCCCGGCGTATCCTGCACGCAGTGAGGCGGCCAGGGCCCGCCGCCAGCCTGGAAATGCCTCGTGTCCGGCGGATGCCAGTCGCGGGATGCGAAAATCGGCAGATCCGCGCGCTGGAAGCGGCTGATGTAATCGTTCAGCACAGGCACGATCGCGTCCCCGTCCGGTACCGCGAGG
>CAYSGF010000214.1:0-1835 GCA_964430275.1 uncultured Gemmatimonadaceae bacterium | reverse complement strand
TACTTCCGCTCGATGTCCTTCCACGGATACGGCAGCAGCTGCTTCAGCCCGAGCGAGATGCGCTCGCGGTTCCAGTCGATGTCGAGCACCTTGACGTCCAGCTCGCTGCCGATGCCGACGATCTCCGACGGATGACCCACGCGGCCCCAGCTCATGTCCGTGATGTGCAGCAGTCCGTCCAGCCCGCCCAGATCGATGAAGGCACCGAAGTCGGTTACGTTCTTCACCACGCCATGGCGCACCTGCCCGACCAGCAGCTCCTTCACGAGCTGCTCGCGCTTGCCCTCGCGCTCCTCCTCCAGGATCACACGCCGGCTCACCACGATGTTGCGACGCCGCTTGTTCAGCTTGATGATCTTGAAGTCGAACGTCTGGCCGATCAGGTCCTCGATGTTCGGCACACGACGCAGCGCGATCTGCGAGCCCGGCAGGAACGCGTCCACCCCCATCAGGTCCACCGTCACGCCACCCTTGATCTTGCGGGTCAGCATGCCGGGCACCTTGTCGTTCTCCTCGTACGCCGTCTTGATCTTCTCCCAGACGCGCAGGAAGTCGGCCTTCTTCTTCGACAGCACGACGACGCCCTCGGCATCCTCGAGATTCTCGAGGAAGACTTCGACCTCTTCACCCGGCTGCAGCGCATCCGGGTTCTTGAACTCGTCGCGCGCGATCGAGCCTTCGCTCTTGAAGCCGACGTCCAGGATCACCGCGTTCTCCGTGACCCGCAGGACCTTCGCCTTGACGATCTCGCCTTCCTCGATGTTCGTGAGCGTGTCCTCGTACATCGTGAGGAGCTGCTCGTACTCCTCCATCGAGTACTCGTCCTCCTCGAGGAACTTCGAGATCGGCTCGATGATGCGGTCGCGCTTCGAGCGGCGTGGCGCCGTCGTGGCTCCGCCCTGCTCCAGGTCCTGCTCTTCAGTTGCCATGGGAGATGCGCCTCCTGCACTGCGCTGCCCGGCCGGCGCGGCCGCACAACGGTTGAAGTGAATCACCCCAGCGGCACCATTGCCCCTGTGGTGGTCCGGTCACGGCCGCAGGCGCGGTCGGACCGAAGACCGGGAATTGTAGCGGAGATCGTGCGGTGGCGCAACGGGGGGCAGAGCTGCTACGGCGGTGTCTCGCGCGGAGTTAACGCGGGGACGGAGCGCCAGGGCGTCCGCCGCGCGCGGTGTGCGGGGACGCCGAATGATCCTTCCTTGTCTTGCCAGGCGTACCGTCGAACCGACTGAAGGCAGACACCCGAATTCTCACGCAGAGCCGCAAAGTCGCAGGAGCTGCCACTCCGCGCCTCCGCAACTCCGCGAGCCAGGTCCCGAACCCTGGATATACCGGCCGCGTCCCCCATCCGCCTGACGCCCGACGCGCCAGGCAATACCAGAAATACGAACGTGATGTGCGACAGAACGTGCCCACCCGGGATGAACCCGACGCAGGATAATGGTTGCCTCTCCGTCAAAACTCCCACACTCCGCGCGAAACTCGGAGCGTGGTCCCGCCGCGAACCTTCCGAGACGCGCCGCGAGCTCTACCTCACCGACGCGCCGCGAGCTCTACCTCACCGACGCACCGCAAGCTCTACCCCATCCGTTCCCCCGCCAGCGACACGATCCGCTCCACCTGCTCCTCGAAGCTCAGCGCACTCGTATCGATCTCGACCGCGTCCTCCGCCTTCCGGAGCGGCGCGACCGCACGCTCACTGTCGATGCGGTCGCGCTCGAGCAGGCGCGCGACTTCGGCGTCGAGCTGTGCGGCCGTCGGTTCGGCGACGCCCTGCTGTGCGAGCCGTCGGCGTGCACGCGTGGGCGGATCCGCGACCATGAAGACCTTGAGCT
>CAYSGF010000213.1:0-8065 GCA_964430275.1 uncultured Gemmatimonadaceae bacterium | reverse complement strand
CGCGGATCGCGCCGCGGCGCACGATGTACACGCGCTCGTCGCTGCCGCCGTACCCCTCCGGTTGATAGACGAATGTGAGGGAATCAATGAGGCCACGCAGTGCGACGAGCTCGTCGCGCGCGATCTCGAGGCGCAGCGCGCGATTGCGGACGTCGGCGGCATACTCGAACTGCATGCGACGCACCGCGTCATCCATGCGGGCACGCAGCAGCGCGAGCGGCGTATCCACGTCCCCGTCCAGAAACCGGCGTGCGAGCTCGAGCTGCGCGTCGTAGTCGGAGCGCGTGCAGCGTGCTGCACAGGGGGCGAGGCATTTCCGGACTTCGCCGCGCAGGCAGAGCGGCGCCCGGTCGGACGTACCGAACAGGTCCATCTGGTCAGCGAAGCGCACGGGGGTGGACGGCTTGCAGTCGCGCAGCTCGAGGAGGTCACGCACCTCGCGGACCATGTCGCGTACCCGCGCGCGGCCGCGGAACGGGCCGTAGTACCGGGCGCGATCGTCCCCGACGTCGAGTGTGACGAGCAGGCGCGGCGCCTCCTCGCGCGTGATCTTGACGAAGCAGAACGCCCGATCCCGCTTGTGCTCGACGTTGTAGGCGGGACGTGCCCGCTGGATCGCGCGCATCTCCGTGAGCACGGCCGCGAACTCGCTGGGCACGTAGTCCCATTCGATGCGGTGCGTGTGCCGGATGATCTCATGCGCCTTGTCGCCGGGAGGCGCGCGAAAATAGGAGAGCAGCCGGCTGCGCACGCGGATGGACTTGCCGACGTAGAGCAGCTCGTCACCGGGGCCGACCATGCGATAGACGGCCGGCCGGTTCTCGGCCGACGCGCGCACGTCGGCGCGCAGATCTGCGGCGGGGCGGGGGCGGTGCGCGATCAGCATGGGGGCACGTTACGGGTGCGGGCGGCGGGGGGCCAGTCGCGCGTGCTCAGCGCTGGCAGCGCGGGCAGTAGAACGCGGACCGGTTCGTGAGCACGATCCGCTTGATCGGCGTGCCGCACACGAGGCACGGTTCGCCGGTGCGGTCGTACACGCGCAGCCAGCGGTCGAACCCGCCGCCTTCGCCGAACGCGTCACGATAATCACTGATCGTGGTGCCACGCTGCGCGATCGACTCGTTGAGCACGTCACGCAGGTGGTCACGCAGGGCACCGGCTTCACGGCGCGTGAGACGGTGGGCGCGTCGCGTCGGCCGCACACCCGCACGGAACAGCGCCTCGTTCGCGTAGATATTACCGATGCCGGCGACCTTCTTCTGATCGAGCAGGAAGTTGCGGATCGGTGATCGTGAGGCACGCGTGAGCGCATGGAGCGCCGCGGCCGTGAACTCGTCGGCGATCGGCTCGATGCCGAGCTCGGCCGTACGCTCAGCCCAGCCGCGCGCGTCGCGCAGGTCGAGGCAGCCGAAGCGGCGCGCGTCGTCGTACAGCAGCGAGCGGCCATCGTCCAGCTCGAAGCGCGCGGCCACGTGGCGCAGCTCGGCAGCGCGCTGCGCCTCGGAGGTCACGACACGGCCCGTCATGCCGAGATTGATGATGAGGCGGATGTCACCTTCGAACTCGAGCACCACGTTCTTGCCCCGGCGCGAGACTCCGGTGAAACGGCGGTTGCGCAGCGTGCGCGAGAGTCGCTGAGCGCTCAACCCGGGGACGAGGATGTCGCGATGCTTGATAGAGATGCGGCGCACGCGCGCGCCAGGCAGTCGCTGCCGGAGCGCGCGCACGATCGTCTCGGCCTCAGGCAGCTCCGGCATTGCGCGCAAGCTCCCGCCAGCCGATATCGCGGCGATACTGTTTGCCGTTGAACTCGATCGATTCAGCAGCCGCACTGCTGCGAGCCGCCGCGTCCGCCAGCGTCGGCGCGATGGCCGTGACCGCGAGGACGCGTCCGCCGTCGCTCACGAGCGTGCCGTCCACGAGCCGCGTGCCGGCGTGATAGATGTGAACGTCGTCCCGCGCCGCGAGCGCCGCCGGGATGGTGATTGCGGCACCCTTCGTCGGCGCATCGGGGTAGCCGGCGGCGGCGAGCACGGTCGTGAGCGCTGCCGCGTCCTTCCACTCGAGTGTGGCGCCACGAATGCTGCCGCCGCGCGCGACCTCGAGGAGCGGGTCGAGCAGTGAGGAGGCAAGGAGCGGCAGGACGACCTGGGTCTCGGGGTCGCCGAAGCGCGCGTTGAACTCGACGACTTTCGGCCCGTCATGCGTCAGCATGAGGCCGGCATAGAGCAGCCCGCGAAACGGTCGGCCGTCCGCGGCCATGGCGGCGAGCGTCGGTGCGAGCACATCGCGCTGCACCCGTTCGATCAGAGTGGGTGTGGCGATCGCGACCGGCGCGTACGCACCCATGCCACCGGTGTTCGGGCCGGTATCGCCTTCCCCGATGCGCTTGTGGTCCTGCGATGCCAGCAGCGGCAATGCGTCCGTGCCGTCGCAGAGTGCGAACAGGGAAAGCTCTTCGCCCTGCATGAACTCCTCGACAACAATCGTCTGGCCAGCCAGGCCAAACGTGCGATCCTCTAGCATGTCACGGGCGGCATCGAGTGCTTCGGCGACGGCCGCACACACGACCGCTCCCTTGCCGGCGGCGAGCCCGGAAGCCTTCACGACGATGGGGGCGCCATGCTCCCGGATGAAGCGCTCGGCGTCTGCGAATGCGTCGAACGTGGCGAAATCCGCGGTGGGGATGCCGTGACGTCGCAGGAGCTGCTTCGTGTAGGCCTTGGATGACTCGATGGCGGTCGCGTCGGCAGAGGGTCCGAAGACGGACAGCCGCCTGGACTGGAACACATCGACCAAGCCATCGGCGAGCGGCGCTTCCGGCCCGACAACAGTGAGGTCGATCCGCTCGCCATCGGCCCATGCCGCGAGCCCCTGCGCGTCCATCGGGGAAAACGGGATGTGCTGTGCGAGCGCTGCCGTACCGCCGTTACCGCGCGTGATGTAGAGCTGTGCGTCGGGGGCGTCGTCGCGCAGCTTGCGGGCCAGCGCGTGCTCGCGCCCGCCGTGGCCGACGATCAGGATCTTCATGGCAGTGTGTCGAGGCGAAAACGGAGCCGCCCCGCCGAACGGGCGGAGCGGCAGGTGCGGCAAGTTAGGCCGGGCCGGGTGCTCCCGCAAACCGGCGCCGACGCCGCGGCGTCAGGCCTGCGGCGTCGCCCGGAACTGATCCGTGAACTTGTCGCGCGCGCTGCGGATCGCCTCACCGAACTGGCGCGCGAGGTTCTGCGCATCCTCGCGATAGGACTGCGCGGCCTCGGCCATGTCCTCACGCCAGGGCTCGTACGCGTCACCGCGGCGCCGGTACTCGCCTCGCAGGATGCGGTCGTAGTCGCCGCCCTCGATCCAGTCGCGTACCTCGGCTGCGCGCAGAACGTGGAACGGGTGCGTCGTGCCGAGCAGGTTCAGCACCTTGAACACGATGTCGGCGACGTCGCCGCTGGCGCGGTACTCCTCCGCCTGTGTCAGGAACGCGTTCAGGTTCGTCTCCTCCTCGTAGCCGCCGCCGGCAAGCTTCATGAAGCCCTTGAGCGTGGCTTCCGGGTGCTGCACCGAAAGCAGGCCGGCGCGGTCAGCAGACAGCTCCGCCTTGCGGCTCCATTCGAGGAGCGCGAGCAGCACGGCGCGCGCAGCCAGACCGACGACCGGGAAGCCGAGCTGCGCGAGCTGCATGAGGAGCACGGTCATCGTGCGGTAGAGCACATGGCCGCTCATGATATGGCCAAGCTCGTGACCGAGCAGATACGTGATCTCGTGCTCATCGAGCAGCCGCAACGAGCCGCTGTTGAGCACGATGAACGGACGGTCCATGCCATAGGCGCCGGCATTGACGAGCGGCGTCTGTGAGATGAACAGGTCGTAGTGCTCGGGGGCATCGAGCGTTTCGCACACTTCGAGGTAGCGCTCCCAGACCCGCGGAAACTGCTTCTCGCCGACGCGAACGGCGTTCGACTGGAAGGCGAGGCGGATCGGCTTCTCACCGAACAGGCCGAACACCTTCTTCAGCACCATGTCGAACGCGGGAACGCGGCGCAGCGCCATGAGCGCCGCCTTGTCGGCCGGATGCTCCCAGGTGGCCGGATCGATGCCTGTGAGGATGCGGCGGGCGCGGGGAAGGTTGGACTCGGGCATGGGTGCACCGTCGGTGATCGTCAGTAGGGATACCTGTCAGTGTCTACGCGCTCCAGGGCGCAGCGTTTCATGTGGGACAGCCGTGGGCTGCGCCATCGCAGCGGCCGGCAGCCCACCGACGGCGAGCGTCAGCATGTCGACACAGCTGGCGGGCTTCATGCCTTGAGTGCCTGGTCGAGATCCTCCAGCAGGTCCTCCGCGTCCTCGATGCCGACGGACAGACGGATCAGACCGTCGGAGATGCCCATGCGATCCCGCATGTCCTTCGGTACGGCAGCATGAGTCATGATGGCGGGGTGGCCGATCAGAGACTCGACGCCGCCGAGCGACTCGGCGAGCGAGAAGAGGCGAGTGCGCTCCACCACCTTGCGCGCGCGCTCGAGCGAGCCGAGCTCCAGGCTGATCATGCCGGTGAAGCCCTTCATCTGGCGGCGCGCGAGCTCGTGCTGCGGGTGCGACGGCAGGCCGGGGTAGTGCACCGCTTCGACACCGTCATGCTGCGCCAGGTATTCGGCGATCCGCTGACCGTTGCGGTTGTGTGCCTCCATGCGCACGTGCAATGTCTTCGTTCCGCGCAGAACGAGCCAGCAGTCGAAGGGTCCGGGTACGGCACCGGCCGCCTTCTGCAGAAAGCGCAGGTCGTCGGCCACCTGATCGTCATTCGTAACGACAATGCCGCCGATCACGTCCGAATGGCCGTTCAGGTATTTCGTGCTCGAGTGCACGACGATGTGCGCACCGATCTCGAGCGGGCGCTGGTTGTAGGGCGAAGCGAAGGTGTTGTCGACGGCGACGAGCAGGCCTGCCTGATTCGCGATGTCGACGAGCGCCCCGAGATCCGAGAGCCGCATCATCGGGTTCGTCGGGGTCTCGAGGTGGAGCAGCTTCGTATTCGGCCGGAGCGCCTCACGCACGCGCTGCGGATCGCGCGTATCGACAGCCGTGAACTCGATACCCAGGCGGGCCAGCACCTGCACAAACATCCGGTGCGTGCCGCCGTAGACGTTCTCCTCGTAGATGACGTGGTCACCCGCGGACAGGCGCTTGAGAATCGCCTCGATGGCGGCCATTCCACTCGCGAACGCGGCGCCGTGTCGGCCGCCTTCAAGGGCGGCGACGTTCCGCTCCAGGGCCTCGCGCGTGGGATTCTGGACCCGCGCGTACTCGTAGCCCTGCAGCGGCTCGCCGAGCTTCGGCTGCACGTAGGTGGACGTCTGATAGATCGGCGGCATGATCGCGCCCGTGCTCGGATCCGGATGTTGTCCGGCATGCACGGCCCGCGTGGCGAAACGGTCCTCGGCTTCCGACATGATCCTCGCGTATTGGAAGGGACGTGCTGCGCGCCGGATAGACTAGGGGCCCCGGTGCGAACCCGCTACTTTGCTTCGCCCGCTGGCGGCGGACCGGCCGCTTCGGGGAAACCCCAACAGGAGACGCGGCAGTTGAGTGCACTGAGCTACGACCTCGTTCGCGAAGACGAGCCGTCCTTCTGGCTGCTGATGCTTCACGGCATCTATGGGCAAGGCAGGAACTGGAACACGGTCGCGCGGCGCATCGTGCGGGCGCGCCCGGACTGGGGTATCGCTTTGGTGGATCTGCGCATGCACGGCGCGTCCCATGGCTTCGGCCCGCCGCACACCGTGCGCGCCGCAGCGCGCGACCTGCTGGCGCTCGCGAGCGAGCTGCGCGCCGCGCCCGCGACCGTCGCGGGGCATTCCTTCGGTGGCAAGGTCGCACTCGCGTACGTCGAGGAGGCAGGCGACGGGCTGCGCCAGGCCTGGCTGCTCGACTCGACGCCCGCCCCGCGGCCGCCCTCCGGCAGTGCCTACGAGATGCTCCAGATCCTCCGCTCTCTGCCCGACGTGTTCCCCTCGCGCGGCGACCTCGTCACTGCGCTCGAGCGCGCCGACGTCGCAACGCCCGTGGCGCAGTGGATGGCGACGAACCTCGAGCAGGGTTCCGACGGCTACCGGTGGCGCTTCAACCTGGACGCGATCGAGGATCTGCTCGAGGACTTCTTCCAGACAGACCTCTGGCAGGTCGTGGAATCACCGCCCGACGACGTGGAAGTGCACCTGGTCAAGGCAACGGAGTCCTCCGTGCTCGATGGCGAGACGCTCGCGCGCGTCGAGCGGGCGACCGCCACCGGCCGCACCTTCCTGCATCACGTGGAGGGCGGCCACTGGCTGAACGCCGATAATCCGGACGCCGTCGTCGACCTCTTCGTCGGCTCGCTGCCGCGCTGAGCGGGGCTTTTGCAGCGCCCGCCCGTGACACCTACTATTGCGGCCGGCCGGGTCCAGCATCGGCCGGACTCTTGCATCTGGAGAGGGCCGTAGAAACCGCCGTTTTTCGAGTACAGGGAGATCTATGTGTGGCATCGTCGGCTATATCGGTGAGCGGGTCGCCGCGCCGCTCCTGATCGAGGGGCTAAGGCGCCTGGAGTACCGTGGCTACGACTCGGCAGGGATCAGCGTCGTGTCGGACGGCGGGCTCGACATCCGCAAGTCCGTCGGCAAGATCTCGGAGCTGGAGAAGCAGCTGAGCAACGGTGGGCAGCCGAAGGGCACCGTCGGCATTGCCCATACGCGTTGGGCGACCCACGGCGCCCCGACGGAAGTGAACGCCCATCCGCATACGGACGAGAAGGGCGAGTTCGCGATCGTCCACAATGGCATCATCGAGAATGCCGGCACCCTGCGTCGCAAGCTGGAAGCGATCGGCCACACTTTCACGAGCGAAACGGACACGGAAGTCGTGGTGCACCTGATCGAGGAGGCGTACGAGGACTCTCTCGAGGAGGCGGTCCGTGCGGCGCTCCAGCAGGTGGAAGGTGCGTACGGCCTGGCGATCATGAGCAGCCGCGAGCCGAACAAGCTGATTGCGGCGCGCAAGGGCAGCCCGCTGCTGATCGGTGTCGGCGAGGAGAACGACTACTATATCGCGAGTGATGTAGCGGCGGTTCTCGCGCAGACGCGGCAGGTCATCTACATGGACGACGGGGAGATGGCGGTGCTGACGCCGGAGGGTCACCGCACGATGAAGTTGTCGGGCGGCGAGGTGACGAAGGAGATCGCACACATCCAGTGGGACCTGGACGCGATCGAGAAGAGCGGCCACGACCATTTCATGCTGAAGGAGATCTTCGAGCAGCCGGAGACGCTGCGTCAGACGATGCGTGGCCGGGCGATCGAGAAGGACGGCACCGTGAAGTTCGGCGGGCTGAACATGGAGGACGAGCAGCTCGCCTCGTTCAACCGGATCGTGATCACGGCGTGCGGCACGTCGTGGCATTCCGGTCTGATCGGCGAGTACATGCTCGAGGAGATGGCGCGTGTGCCGGTGGACGTGGAGTACGCGTCAGAGTTCCGCTACCGCAACCCGTGCGTGGACGAGAAGACCCTGATTCTGGCGATCAGCCAGTCGGGCGAGACGGCGGACACGCTCGCGGCGATGCGCGAGGCGCGTGAGCGAGGCGCGAGTGTGCTGGGCATCGTGAACGTCGTCGGCTCGACGATCGCACGTGACGCCAAGGGCGGCATCTACCTGCACGCGGGTCCGGAGATCGGTGTCGCGTCGACCAAGGCGTTCACGAGCCAGGTGATCGCGCTCGCGCTGTTCACCGTGCGGATGGGCCGGATGCGCGGTACGCTCACGGCGGAGGAAGGGCGCGACATCCTGCACGCGATGCACGAGCTGCCGGACAAGGTCGAGCAGGTGCTCGAGCTGAACGATGCGATCCGCGAGCTGGCACGTACGTACAAGGACGCGTCGAACTTCCTCTATCTCGGTCGGGGCTTCAACTTCCCGACCGCACTCGAGGGCGCGTTGAAGCTGAAGGAGATCAGCTACATCCACGCTGAAGGGCTGCCGGCTGCCGAGATGAAGCACGGTCCGATCGCACTGATCGACGAGAACATGCCGGTCGTTGTGA
>CAYSGF010000212.1:0-14945 GCA_964430275.1 uncultured Gemmatimonadaceae bacterium | reverse complement strand
GAGCCGGCGCTCGCGCAGACGAGTCAGGCGACGCAGGAGGAGGTTCGCGAAGCGCTCGGCGACGCGCCGATCGCGCTCGATACGGTCACGGCCGGACGCCTGTCCGGTGCGTTCCGCAGCGCAGCAGCGACTGCGCTGCCGGCGGTGGTGCAGGTGCAGGTACAGTCCCGCGCCGACGACCGCACGACCGCGCGGCTGCCGTTCAACATTCCGGGCCTGCCGCGTGACGGCGAGGCGCCGGTCCAGCGCGGTACGGGCAGCGGTTTCATCATCGATGATGTCGGCTACATCATGACGAACAACCATGTCGTCCAGGGCGCCGAGCGCATCACGGTCCGGTTGGCAGATGGACGGGAGTATGGCGCGGAGATCGTCGGTGCGGATCCGAATACGGATGTCGCCGTGATCCGGATCGAGCCCGGTGCGGGTGAGACGCTGCCGGTCTCGCGCTTCGGTGACAGTGATGCGCTCAAAGTGGGCGACTGGGTGCTCGCGCTGGGCAATCCGCTCGGCCTCGATTTCACCGTGACTGCCGGCATCGTCAGCGCGAAGAACCGCAACATCAACATCCTGACCAACGAGGCGAACACGCAGCTCGAGGCATTCATTCAGACGGACGCGGCGATCAACCGCGGCAACTCGGGCGGGCCGATGGTGGACCTGCTCGGACGCGTCGTCGGCATCAACAGTGCGATCGAATCACCGACCGGCTTCTTCAGCGGCGCCGGCTTCGCGATTCCGATCAACCTGGCACGCAAGGTCGGCCGTGACCTGATCGAGTACGGCGTCGTGCACCGGCCGCGCCTCGGCATCGCGATCACGGAAGTCGATGCCGCCGATGCACAGGTCTATGGACTTCCCCGCGTGAGTGGTGCAGAGATCTCGACACCACCGGAATCCGGCACGCCTGCCGCCGATGCAGGGCTACAGATGGGTGATGTGATTGTCAGCATCGACGGCGACGATATTCGCACGGTGGCCGAGTTGCAGGCGCGGGTTGCGAGGATGCAGCCGGGCGAGACGGTCGAAGTCGGAATCGTCCGGTATGGTGATCGGCTGTCTCGTCGGGTCACACTCGGTCAGTTCGACCAGGTCGCAGCGCGCCAGCCCCGCGCGCGCGAACGGTCGGACAGCGAGATGCGCCTCGGATTCCGCGCCGTGCCAGCGCCTCCCGAAGCGGCAGAGCTCGTGAATGCGCCTGGCGACCGATTCGTTGCCATTGCCGAGGTGGATGAGACCGGTCCGCTGGCGGGCTTCGGCATTCCGCGTGGTGCCGTCGGGCCGGTGGTGCTGAAGCTCAACGGACAGGATGTGCGCTCGGTCGCGGACGTGGAACGCATCGCGCGCTCCGTCGACTCCGGCGACGTTGTCTCGATGGTGTACATCGGTGCGCAGGGACAGCCGACGATCCTCAACTACCGCGTCCGTTAAACCCAGCTGGCAACGCAACGGGCCCGGCCGCAACATCGTGCGGCCGGGCCCGTTTGCATGCGTACCAGTTCAGCCGGTACGCACGTCGTCCGCGGCGAGCATCCTCACGTGCATCACCGTACCGTGCCCGGTCTCGCTCTCCACTCCGATCGAGCCGCCCCAGCTCTCCACGATGCGGCGCACGATTGCGAGCCCGAGCCCGGTTCCTGTCGAGCGCGTCGAGAAGTGCGGCTCGAAGATGCGTGGCAGAAGCTCGGGCGGAATGCCGGGGCCGTCATCGACCACGTCGAGCACCACGCGATCGCCGACCGCGTACAGCTGGAGCTCCACGCTTCCCTTCCCGTCGACGGCGTCACGTGCGTTCTCGAGCAGATTCAGGATCACTTCCTTGACCTCGCCCGGTCGCGCACGAACCCGCGGAACTGCCGGCTCGATACGCGCACGGAAGTCGACGCCGCTGTCCGTGCTGCGATAGAGTGTCAGCGCTTCGCGCGCGACGCCGGCGACGTCCACGTTCTCGAGCGGTCCGATCGCATCCGTCGGGGCGCCATAGCGCGAGAACGCACGCGCGATCTCCGTCAGCCGGTCGATCTCGTTCAGGATCTGGGTGACGCTGTCCTCGAGAATCTCGCCGAACTCGGGGCGCCGGTCATTGTACGCGCGCCGCAGGTGCTGCACGGACAGCTTGATGGGCGTCAGCGGATTCTTGATTTCGTGTGCGATCTGGCGCGCCATCTCGCCCCAGGCGAGCACGCGTGCCGTGCGGAGCTCCTGCGCGCGCGCGCGCCGAAGCCGGCGCACCATGCGGTTGAAGGACGCGAACAGCTGACCGAATTCGCCCGACGGCGGCTCGGGCAGGCGCACCCGCAGGCGACCGGCGCCGACGGCCGCCGCTGCGCGTCGCAGCTGGCCCATAGGGCCCGCCAGTGCGCGCCCCACGGCCACGGACAGCGCAAGCGAGAGGAGCGCGCCGATCAGGGCAGCGAACAGCACAAGGTGTGCAAGCTCGCGCTGCCGGATCGCCGTGTCGCCGGCCGAGAGGGCCATCGGCACGGCGAGGGTGCCGGTGGCCGGAAGGCTGCGGAACGCGGTCAGGAACGGGCGCTCGCCGATGCTGCGCGTCTCGACAGCAGCGAGCTCGTCGCCGCCCTCGAGCTCGAGGTAGACGGTCGGCGGCATCCAGGAGCCGTAGACGCCCAGCGCGAGCGCCTCGGGCGAAGAGACGTTGGCCAGCTCGCCGCGGTAATAGTAGAGCACGTCGGTGCCGGCATGCTCGGCGAGCTCGCGCAGGTCGCCGTCGACGTCCGGGAACTCGAGCACGGCTACGGCGACGGCGCGCTCCGCGACGGCGCGTGCAGCGCGGGCGACTTCCCCTGCGAGCGCGCTGTATGCGGCCCATCCGAAGACGATCGTGGGCAGCAGGAAGAAGCCGAACAGCGCGAGCGTGATGCGAGCCCGGAAGCTCCCCACCCAGCCGAGCCAGCCCGTGCGCGGTCGCGGCGTCGAGCCACGCGCTGCATTGCCGAGAAACCACAGCAGCACGAGGAGCGCGAGATCGAACACGAAGACCAGCATTCCGCGGGCGAAGCGGACGCCGAGCGACGGGAGCTGTACCTCCAGATGCGCGTGGTAGTCGCCATCCGGGAAATGAACGAGCATGTCACTGCGCCAGCCCTCGTCACTGCGGACCCAATGTGTGCCCTCGCCAAGCAGAAAGCCGGGGCGCGCGGGTACCAGGTTGAGTCGGGTGTCTTGACTCTGCACCGCACCGAGAAACGGCGCCACGACACTGGTTCGCTCCAGGGTGCGGCGCGGGGGTACGCTGGCGGTGATGACGCCTGCGCCGGGCAGCGGCACGCTGAGCAGCCGACTGATCGAGGGGTTGTCGGTCACCGTCATGACCTGCGGCTCGCGTGCGTCCTGCGCGCGCCGAACGAAGCTGCGGAGCAGTGCCGGGAAGGTATCGGGTGTCACCACGTCGCCGAGCCCGAGCTGCACGCTCGCTTCCCCTGCGGTGTCCCACAATATTGCCTGAACCGGGTAGGCCTCGCGCGCCATCCCGCTCGCGACCCAGGCGCGATACAGCAGCTGCACGCCCTCCTCGCCGGCCGCATAGCGCTCCTCGGATTCGCGCGCGAAATCGAGGAGCAGATAGTCGAGATACGGATCCGGCTGGGAGCCGAGCGTACGCAGCTCGCGCTCGGCGGCGTCGAGCCGCGCACCGACGTGCGCCACCCACAGATGCGGGATGACGGCACTTGCGGCGAGGCAGCCTGCTGCGAGCCAGCGCAGCAACCGTCCCGACGTGCCGCCGAGTTGTGCCAGCGCGGTGCTGACGAGGAGGAACGGTGCCACCCAGAGCGCGGCCGTCCAC
This sequence comes from uncultured Gemmatimonadaceae bacterium, assembly GCA_964430275.1. Taxonomy (GTDB): domain Bacteria; phylum Gemmatimonadota; class Gemmatimonadetes; order Longimicrobiales; family RSA9; genus DASTYK01. The sequence continues at coordinate 11,140 of CAYSGF010000212.1, read as the reverse complement.
ATCGGTGCAGCCTCGAGTGGACTGAGACGGAGGTGCACGAGCAGGGCGAGCACGAAGCCGAGAACCAGGCCGAGAAGGAGGAGTCCCAGCTCCGTACGCCGCTCGCTCCAGCGGCGGACATTCAAGGCAAAGAGCGGCATCTGCCGCGGCATTGCGAGGGCAGTTACGGCAGTGAGCAGCAGCATGAGCGCGACCTGCAGTCCCAGCCACAACGGAGTCTCCGCCGTCAGAAGCTGCGGCGCCGCCGCGTGCAGGATCAGTCGGCTTGCCGCCGTATACGCAATCGTGACTGCTGCCGCACCAGCGACGAACGGCCACAGCGCACGCCGCGACGTGGCGCGGAGCCGTACCGTGGCGGCAAGGCCGGCGAGCGGCAGCAGCAGGATGAGCAGCGTACCGAGCGTAAGGCCCGCGATGGGCAGCAGGAAGAGGAGCGGTGAGAAGAGCCGGTCGAACCCGAAGGCCGTTCCGGTCGGAGCGAGCAGCAGCACCGGAACGGAGAGGACGAGCGGCAGTGTGCTGGGCCACCCGCCGACAGGATGTGAGCGCGCGAGCCCGGTGACGAGCAGGAGGAACGCCAGCAGACCCGCCAGCGTGACGATCCTCTGCGCCCTGCGTTCTATGGCCTCGCGGGCCTGCGCCTGCGTCAGCGGTTCGAATCGAGCATGGACGATCGTGTCACCGGCCGCGATCAGCGACCAGTCTTCCGCGTCCCCACCGGAGCCGGCGCGAAAGATCGGCCGTGCTCCCGTGCGCGCTTCGAAGGTGCCGGTGAAGCCGCTCTCGTCGGCATCCTGTACCAGACCCGTCTCCATCAGAACTGCCGAAACGACGTGCTGTAGCGTGCCCTCGACCGGCGCGGCGAAGTACAGGTAGGAATACAGCGGGCGTTCCGCGAAATGGGTCCCGGCGCGTGCACGTCGTACGACTTCGGGCAGCCGCCCGCGATGATCACCGGACCACGCCAGCAGGTCACCACCATGGGTGAAGACGGCGATCGCGTTTACGCCGGTACGCGAGCGCAGCAACTCCAGCTCGCCGAACAGAGCGCTGCCCTGCGACGCCAGGGACGCCCGTGTCGCCGCGAGGGCGGCTGCGCTGCGACCACGCTCCACGGCGCTCGCCATCCGCCGGTCGAGCTGGCGGGCGAGCTCGGTCCTGCGCTCCTGCGCCAGCGCCGTCCAGTCCTGCTCGATGGCACGGAAGCGCCGACCCGCATCGAGGCCGGCCACGGCGCCGAGCGCGGTCGTGACGAGGGCGGCCCAGAGCAGACCGGTCGCGTGGTACCGCCGCGCCGTTGCGGCCGCGGCGGCGAGCGCAACCATCGCCGCGATCAGGTAGCCGGCCTGGATCTGGCGTGCCCACGCCAGAAGCAGAACTATGCTCAGCGCCGCCAGAACCCACGGCACGCGCACCGCGGGCACACGCGCCCTCACATCAGACCAGGATGCCGCCGTCAATGGATGAATTTCTCGGTCTCGATGAGCTCTCCTGGATCGACGTCGCCGCCCACCTGGCGCGCGACCCGCGCCTGATCATACCTGCCGGCGCCCTCGAGCAACACGGTCCCCACCTGCCGCTCGGAACGAACGTCCTCATCGCCCGTCACATCGCCGCGGATCTCTCCAAGGAGTTCAACGTCCTGCGTGCACCGACGGTACACTACGGCGTCAACGTGAAAAGCGATCGCGCCTATGCCGGCACGGCATCCCTGATTCAGAAGACGCTTCACCGCGTTCTGAACGAGCTGCTCGGTGCCTGGGAGGTGCATGGCATCACCGAGTTCATCATCATCACGGCACACCGCCACGAGCCACACCTCGATGCGCTCGCCACGCTGGTCACCAGCAGCGCACGCCTCCGCGTGCTGTCCATCTGGGACGTCGACATCGCCGACCTGCTCGAAGCGCAGCCGGGGCCGCTCCATGCCGGCGAAGCGGAGACGTCCGTCATGCTCCACCTCTACCCCGGTCTCGTGCGCATGGAACGGGCGCGCGATTTCGAGCTCTCGCCCGAGGCGTTCCGCCGCTACGTGCGCGACGAGCTTCCCAGCCCGCCGCCGGGCGGCGCCGGCGTGGTCGGTCGGCCGACCTTCGCCACGCCCGCGAAGGGTGCAGCGATCTACACGCGTATCCTCAGCGCGATCCAGCGCGCCGTCTTCCTGCCCGCCACGGATACGGACTCCGACACCCTCTGAGCAGTTGCCCGCCCGCCCGGCTGCTGCGATACTTGACGTTTCCCGCCGAGGGCCGAACCCCCTTCCCCTGCCGGGGTACAGGGAGCAGCACCGAACCAGGAGAGCCGATGCGGATGCGCTGGAGTCTCATGATCGCGGGCGTGGCACTGCTGATGCCGCTCGCCCTGGGCGCTCAGACGACCACCCTCGATGAGGGGACGTTCCGCCTGTTGATCGACGGCCGTGAAGTGGGGACCGAAACGTTCGCGATCCGGCAGAGCGGCACGGGCGATCGGGCGGTCGTGATTGCGCAGGGCCGCATTGTGCTCGCCGGCGCAGACGGATCCGAGCAGCTCACCTCGTCGCTGCAGCTCGCTGGCAGCGAGCTCCGGCCGGCCGCCTATGACCTGCAGGTCGAGGGCGGCGACGCGGAGCGCATTGCAGGACGTGTTGCGGGCGGCCGCTTCAGCGCCCGCATCGTGCGGCCGTCGGGCGAACAGATGCGCGAATACCTCGTCAGCGACGGCGCCGTCATCGCCGACGAGGGTGTTGCGCATCAGTATTACTTCCTGGCACAGCGCGTCGGCGCGGAAGGCGGTCGGGTCCCGATCATCATCCCGCGGACGAGTCGTCAGGTCTGGGCGGAAGTCAGTGTGGGCGGCAGCGAGACGGTGCAGGTCGGTGGCACCAGTGTGTCAGCACGCCGGCTGGATGTGCGACCGCAGGGCGGCGCGGCGGCGCAGGTGTGGGTCGATGCACTTGGCCGCGTACTGCGGGTCGCAATCCCTTCCTCCAGCTTCGTGGCAGAACGTACCGCGGCGCCGTAGACCCGTTCGCCCGAACGACGCTGCGCTCGAAACCCATACTCGCACTGCGCCGTAGGGCTCACCGTGTGTACGTACAATCTACAGGAGATGCGAAGGTGCTGATTCAACGTTGCAGACGTGTCCTGACGGGCACTGCGCTGCTCGTTTCCTGCGTGTTGTGGACGTTGCCGGCGTCCGGTCAGGATCGGGCCGCAACGCTTACCCTGGACGAGGCGCTGCAGCTGGCCCGCACCAACAATCCCGATTACCTCGCCACGGCAAACGACGCAGGCCTCGCCGACTGGAACGTGCGCGCCGCGTACGGCGCGCTCCTGCCGAGTGCGAGCGTGTCCGGCTCGATGAACTACCAGGCAGCCGGCGACCAGCGCTTTGGTGTGTTGACCGGCAGCGATCTCGGCATCTCGACGTCCACTGACTACTACGCGTCCAGCTACGGAATCAATCTCGGCTATAGCCTGAGCGGCGCATCCCTGTTCGGCCCCGGACGGGAACGCGCCAACCGGCGGGCCACGACGGCCGGCATCGAGGCCGCGCGCTACATGCTCGACAATGACGTCACGTCGCAGTACCTGGCGGTGTTGCGTGCACAGGACGGCGTCACACTGGCCGAACAGGAACTGGCGCGGGCGGCCGAGAATGCGCGGCTTGCTACGTCGCGTGTAGCCGTTGGCGCCGCCATCCCGCTCGAGCAGACGCAGTCGGAAGTCGAACGCGGCCGGGCCGAGGTGTCGCTCCTTACGGCCCGCAATGACGTGCGAACGCAGCGACTGCTGCTGTCGCAGGTCATCGGTGTCGACCTGCCCGACGACGTCGTGCTCACCACCGAGTTCGCCGTGCACGACGTGCCCTGGCAGCTCGAGGAGCTGATGAGCGCGGCGCTCCAGCGCAATCCCGACATCGTCGCGGCCCGCGCTTCCGAGAATGCCGCGGATGCAGGTGTACGCATGGCCCGCTCCGCTTACTTCCCGTCCCTGAACCTCTCGGCCGGCTGGTCCGGCTTTGCGCGACAGGCTGGAAACTCGGATTTGCTGGTAGCCCAGGCTCGCGAGCAGATGCGCGAGCAGGCGCAGAGCTGTCAGCTGCTGAACCAGATCAGCGCCGGCCTTTCGAGCCCACTGCCCGAGACCCCGGCGGACTGCTCCGTGTTCGTGATCACCGAGGAACAGGCCGACGCAATCCGTCGCGACAACAGCGTCTTCCCGTTTGGGTTTGATCCCGAGCCATTCAGTGCCCAGCTCACGGTGTCTCTGCCCATCTTCCAAGGCTTTGAGCGGCAGCGTCAGCTCGAGGAAGCGCGCGTGCTCGCGTCCGACGCGGACCAGCGGGTACGCGCCCAGGAGCTCCGCATTCGCACGAACGTGGAGGGCGCGTGGCTCAACGTGCGGACCGCCCATGAGGCCGTCGCTCTCGAGGCGCGCAACCGCGCGCTCGCGGACGAGCAGCTCGCGCTCGAGCGAGAACGCTATCGCGTCGGCGTCGCGACCTTCGTAGAGCTGCAGGAAGCGGAAACCCTCAAGGCGCGCGCGGATCGGGATTATCTCGCCGCACTGTACGCATTCCACGAGAATCTCGCCGCGCTCGAGGCGGCCGTCGGCCGCACGCTGCGTATCAACCCGGGAGAGCGCTGATGCGCAAGAAGACCAAGCTCATGATCGCGGCCGGTGCCGTTGCCGGTGTCGTCGCCATTGCCGTGATATCCGCACTGCAAAGCAGCGATGCGACGATGGTGCGTATCGAGCCCGTGGCGCGTCGCGACCTGGTCGCCACGGTGACGGCGAGCGGCTGGATAGAGCCGAACCGGAAGGTCGATGTGCAGGCCGACATCATGGGTCGCATCATAGAGCTGCGCGTCGCCGAGGGGCAGCAGGTCAGCCGCGGTGACATCCTGCTGCGCATCGATCCAACGCAGTACGAGGCCATGGCATCACGGGCACGTGCGGCGGTGAACGAGGCCGGCGCGCGCGAGGCCCAGGCCCGCGCGAACCTGATCCAGGCGGAGCGCCAGGCGCAGCGGATGCGCACCCTCGCGCAGCAGGAGAACATGGTCAGCCCCCAGCAGGTCGAGGAGGCCGAGACCCAGGAGCTCGTGCAGCGCCAGCTGCTCGAAGCCGCGAAGTTCGGCGTCGCGCAGGCGCGCTCCGCGCTTGCGGAAGCGGACGACCAGCTCGCGAAGACCGTGATCCGGGCTCCGATGGACGGAGTCGTGACGCGACTGAACGTCGAGGAGGGGGAGACGGCGATCGTAGGAACCATGAACAACGCCGGTTCCCTGCTGCTCACGGTCGCCGATCTGGGTGCGATGGAAGCGGTCGTCCGGGTGGACGAGACCGACGTACCCGAATTGCACATCGGAGACAGCGCGAGCGTGCAGATCGATGCCTTCCCGCGCCAGTCCTTCACGGGTGCGGTCACCGAGATCAGCCACAGCTCGGTAACGCGACCGGCGAGCGGCGCGAGCAGCCCGAGCGGCCAGGGACAGGCTATTGACTTCGAAGTGAAGATCCGGCTCGACAACCCGCCGCCATCGCTGCGCTCGGACCTCTCGGCGACGGCCGAGATCGTGACCGCGAAGCGCCCGCAGGCGCTGTCCGTGCCGATCATCGCCCTCACCGTGCGCGACCGCAGCGATGCGCAGCCGGTACCACAGGAAGATCCGAGCGCGCAGGCGGCATCCGCACGCGCGGTCGCGGCCGGCGAGGAGGACGAGGAGGGCGTCTACGTCGTGCGCGCCGGCAAGGCCGAGTTCGTGCCGGTCCAGGTCGGCATCGCCGGACGTGAGCATTTCGAGGTGCTGAGTGGCGTCACGGAGTCCGACTCGGTGGTCGCGGGACCCTACGAGGCGATCCGCGCGCTGACCGACGGCACGGCCGTTCAGCCGATTGCGCAGCCCACGCCCGGACGCGGCACAGCGGCGGCCCAGTCCACGGGCTCGCAATGAGCCCTGACGTCATCCGCACCGAGGCGCTCCACAAGGACTACGTGCTGGGCGCAGAAACCGTGCATGCGCTTCGTGGCGTCGACATGCTGGTCGAGCGCAACGAGTACGTCGCGATCATGGGCCCGTCGGGTTCGGGCAAGTCGACGTTCATGAACCTGATCGGCTGCCTGGATACGCCGACGAGCGGTACGTACTGGCTGAATGGTGAGCTCGTCTCCACTCTCGACGACGACGAGCTTGCGCGCATTCGCAACCGAGAGATCGGCTTCGTGTTCCAGACCTTCAACCTGCTGCCACGTGCGACTGCTCTGCACAATGTGGAGCTGCCACTCGTGTACGCGGGAGTGGCCGGGCGGGACCGGCGCGATCGGGCGGCCGCCATGCTGGAGCGGGTCGGGCTGGGCGATCGCATGACGCACCGGCCGAGCGAGCTGTCGGGCGGACAGCGGCAACGTGTCGCGATCGCGCGGGCGCTCATCAACAGCCCCTCCCTGCTGCTTGCCGACGAGCCGACCGGCAACCTCGACTCGCAGACGGGCGAGGACATCATGAACCTGTTCGACGAGCTGCACGGCCACGGCCAGACGATCATGCTCGTCACCCACGAGCACGACATCGCCGAGCGTGCGCACCGCTCGATCACGCTACGCGACGGCATCATCGCGTCCGACGTCCCGCGCGGCGTCCTGGCCTGAGCCGATGAACCCACGCGAAGGCATCCGTCTCGCCCTGCAGCAGATCCGCTCGCAGAAGTTGAAGAGCTTCTTCGCCGTCTTTGGCGTCGTCATCGGCGTGATGTTCCTGATCACTGTGGTCAGCGTGGTCGAGGGACTCAACACGTACATGGAAGAGGACTTCGCGGGCACGATTTACGGGCTGAACACGCTAACGCTCACGCGGACGCCGTCCGTCAGCTTCGAAGGGGACCCTGACGTGTGGCGCGAGCATGCTCGCCGGCCGCGCCTGACGTTCCAGGACGCCGAGGCCGTGGAGCAGCGCCTCAGCGTGCCCGCGGAGGTAGCCGTGGAGAGCTTCAACAGCGGCCGTCTCGTGAGCGAGCGTGGCACCATGGTGGACAACGTGTGGCTGACCGGCGCGTCGGCCGAGCTGTTCCGCATCCGCGACATGGATGTCGAGCGCGGACGCGTGTTCACGCCCCCGGAGGATCGCAGCGGAGCCAACGTCGTCGTGCTCGGTGCCGAAACGGCAGAAGCCCTGTTCCCTACGCTCGATCCGCTTGGTCGTACCGTGAAGATCAACGACGTGCCGTTCCGGGTCATCGGCGTCATGGAGAAGCAGGGATCGCTGTTCGGTATGTCCATGGACAACCGAGCGTTCGCACCGGCGCGCTCCGCCATGGGTCGGCTGGTGAATCCGCACGGCATCGTCGATAACATTCTGGTCCGGCCGAACGACAGTGAGGCGATCGCGACCGCGCAGGCGGACATCGAGGCGACCATGCGGGTGCGCCACCGGTTGCGTCCGACGGAACCGAACGATTTCGCGATCGAGACGGCCGAGGCATCACTCAGCTTCTGGGACAACATCAAGAAGATCCTGATGGTTGCCTTCCCCGGTCTGGTTTCGATAGCGCTCGTGGTTGGCGGGATCGTGATCATGAACATCATGCTGGTGTCGGTGACCGAGCGCACGCGTGAGATCGGCCTGCGAAAGGCTCTCGGTGCGAAGCGGCGTGACATCCACCTGCAGGTACTCGTCGAGTCGGCAACGCTTTCCGGCGCCGGTGCCGTCGTCGGCATCGGCATCGGTCTCGTGCTCGCGCAGATCGTACGCGCCGTATCCCCGTTGCCGGTCGCGCTCGCGCCGACGTGGATGGCCGTCGCCGTAGGCCTGGGTGTCGGCGTCGGCGTGATTGCGGGGATCTACCCGGCCGCGCGCGCGGCGAAGCTCGATCCGGTCGTGGCGCTGAGGCAGGAGTAACCCATGCGCATCGAGAGTCTGCAGGAGGGCGCCCGGCTGGCCATCGACCAGATCCGCGCGAACAAGTTCCGCTCGGGCCTGACCATCATCGGTGTGGTCGTTGGCGTCGCGACGGTCATGGCCATGAGCGGCATGATTGCCGGCATCCGCAACAGCGTACTCGGCGCGATGGAGGCGAGCGGCCCGAACAATTTCATGGTCGTGCGCTACAACTTCAATTCCGTGATGATCGTCGGCGATGGCAGCGGTCCGCCCTGGGGTGACAACCCCGCGGTCACGATCGAAGAGGCGCGCCGGATTGATGCACTCCCGTCGATCCGTGCGGCACACGCGGCCGTCGACCTGAACCGTGAGATGGTCGTCGGCCGGCAGCGGCTGTCGAGCGTGCCGATCGCCGGGCGTGATGCCGGCTGGACGGATTTCACGCAGGGTACGATGGTCGCCGGCCATGACATGCTGCCGAACGACGTGCGCTCGTCTGCGGCGGTCACCGTGCTGTCCGCCCCTCTTGCCGAGACTCTGTTCGGCACACTCGACCCGATCGGACGGAGTGTGCGGATCGGGAGTGTGCCCTTCGAGGTGATCGGCGTGTACGAGCAGGAGGACAACGTCTTCGCGAGCATGCAGGAGAACTTCGCGGTGGTGCCTTACAACGCGGCGATCAAGCACCTCGACGCGTGGGATGGCATGCTCCTCGTCACCGTGGTACCGCGGAGTGGCGTGCCGCAGGCTGAGGCCATCGATCAGGTGATCACACTGTTGCGGACGACGCGGGGCATACGACCTGCCGACGAAAACAATTTCGCGATCATCCGGCAGGAGGAGATGGTCGAGACGTTCAACCGCATCACCGGCGTGTTCTTTCTCGTGATGCTATCGCTCTCATCCGTCGCGCTGATGGTTGGTGGCGTGGGCGTGATCGCGATCATGATGATTGCGGTAACGGAGCGCACCAGAGAGATCGGGATCCGCAAGGCGCTCGGTGCGACCAAGCGCGAGATCCTCTGGCAGTTCCTCTTCGAGGCGACGACCGTCACGTTCATCGGCGGGGCGATCGGCATGGCGCTGGGCGGCGGCACGGCCATGCTCGTCGCGGCACTCACACCGATTCCGGCGGAGGTGCCGCTGAGCGCGGTCATCGCAGCGCTCGCCATGGCGACGGTCGCGGGCGTGCTGTTCGGACTGTGGCCGGCGTGGCGTGCCGCGCGGCTCGACCCCGTCGAGGCGCTACGCTACGAATGAGCCGTACCGTCGACCTGCTCGCCGTCATGGCGCATCCCGACGACGCCGAGCTGTTGTGTGGCGGCACGCTCGCGCGCGCCGTCGATGCCGGGTATGCCGTCGGCGTCCTCGACCTGAGTGCCGGAGAGAGCGGGACATGGGGCAGCACGCCCGAGCGCGCGCAGGAAGCGGAGCGGGCGGCGTCCATCCTCGGCCTGAGCGCGCGCGTCAACGCCGGCCTCAAGGACAGCGCTCTCGTCAACACTCCGGAAACGCGACTCGTCGTTGCCCAGCACCTGCGCACCCTGCGTCCGCGCACCGTTATCCTGCACTGGCCCGAGCACGGGCGGCATCCGGATCATCGCGTTGCCAGCCAACTCGCCTACGATGCGTGTTTTGTGGCCGGTCTCGGGCGTGCGCCACTCGATCAGGAACCACATCGACCGCACAAGATCCTCTACGCGATGAGCTATCGGGAAGAACCCGTGCGGCCCAGCTTCGTGGTGGACATCACGGCGCAGATCGAGAGGAAGCTGGATGCGATCTTCGCGTTCGGCACACAGTTCGAGGGGAAAACGGCAATGGGAGACGTGTTCGGTGGCGGCGAGCGCCCGCTGCGCGAGCAGCTGCTCGCGCATGCGGCGCACTACGGCTCGCTGATTCGTCGGCCCTACGGTGAGCCTTACTGGATGCGCGAGACCATGCAGGTGGACGATGTGGTTTCCCTGGACGTGAGCAGCATCTGAGCGTCGCTCTGCACGATCGTCCCATCGCCACTCAGAACGAGCAGGTGACCTCGATCAGCAGCCGACGCCAGCTCGGTTCTTCACGTCCCCCAACGCGCAGCGCCCGCGCAGTCGCATGACCGCCGCGCAGCATCCAGGGTGTGAGCCAGGATTCGATTTCCGGCGGCAGATGACCGAGCAGGTCGCCGCCCGGCAGGTGAACCCAGACGCCGGGATCGTCGTCGAGCGGCGGACCGGGGATCAGCAGCAGCTCGTCGCCTGCCTGGACATCGGCGAGGCGACGCGCGCGCTCACCGAATACCGTGCCGTGCACCGTCGCGCGAAAGCATGCGGGCCGCTCGGGAGGCAGCGGTGGTGGACGCCGGGGCATGACGGTAATTTATCGGTCGGCCGACATGAGCGCCAAGAGTGCGGCGGGCGCGCCGCGACGCAGTGAGCGGAACGCGACGGAGGAGCGATTGGAGCCCATCTACCTGGATCATGCGGCGACCACGCCGATGCGGGGCGAGGTCCGCGACGCGATGCTGCCGTTCCTGGGCGAGCGCTGGGGCAATCCTTCCAGCGTCCATCGTTGGGGACGCAGGGCACGGAACGCGATCGAAGAAGCACGCGAGCGGGTAGCGGGCGCACTCGGCGCGCACCGCAGCGAGATCGTGTTTACGGGAGGCGGCACGGAGGCCGACAACCTCGCGATCCTGGGACGCTGGCGGCAGGCGCGTGCGGACGCGGGCTGCGGCATCGTTGCCTGCACGGCGATCGAGCACAAGGCCGTGCTTGCGAGCGTGAAGGCGGCAGCGGCCGAGGGAGCGGAGGGGGTGGTGCTGGGCGTGGACGACGCAGGCCGCCTGAGCCGCGACACCGTGAGCGAAGCGATTGCGGCGCGGCCGTGCGTGCTGAGTGTCATGTGGGGCAACAACGAGATCGGTACCCTGCAGCCGATCGACGCGATTGCTCAGGCCTGCAATGGTGTCGGGGTCGCGCTGCATACGGATGCCGTGCAGGCGTTCGGCAAGGTGCGGGTCCGCGTGGACGAAACAGCCTGTGCGCTGCTCACCATCAGCAGCCACAAGATCAACGGGCCGCAGGGCGTGGGTGCGCTGTTCATCCGGGACGGCGTGGCGCTGCACCCTTCCCTGTTCGGTGGAGGGCAGGAGCGCCAGATCCGGCCGGGCACCGAGAACGTGGCCGGCATTGTCGGCTTCGCCCGCGCAGCGGAGCTGGCTGCCGAGGAGCAGGCGCAGGAGGAGGAGCGGCTGCGCGCACTGCGCGACGAGCTGGAGCGGCGCCTCCG
>CAYSGF010000211.1:0-3256 GCA_964430275.1 uncultured Gemmatimonadaceae bacterium | reverse complement strand
GTGGACCGCGAGCGGCGCTCCCACGAGGTGCTGCCCGCCGTCGAAGAGACGTTCCTGGCGCTCGAGCTGACCCCGCTGCGCAGCGCGCGCGTGCTCATCCTCGGACAGGACCCCTACCCGACGCCCGGCCACGCCCACGGCCTCGCGTTTTCCGTGCGGCCGGGCGTAAAGCCGCCCGCCTCGCTCCGCAACATCTTCAAGGAGCTGCACGCCGACACGGGCGCGCCCATGCCCAACAACGGCTCCCTCGTCCCCTGGGCCGCCCAGGGTGTGCTGCTGCTGAATGCCGTGCTGACCGTGCGCGCCGGTGCGTCGAACAGCCATGCCGGCCAGGGTTGGGAGCACGTCACGGATGCGGTCATCCGCACACTCGCCCGCAAACGCTCGCGCGTCGTTTTCGTGCTCTGGGGCTCCTACGCGCAGAAGAAAATCGAGCTGATCGATGCGACGCGCCACGCGATCATCACCGCGCCCCATCCTTCGCCGCTGTCCGCGCAGCGCGGGTTCCTGGGGAGCCGACCGTTTTCGTCGATCAATCGAGCGCTCGTCGAGGCGGGGGAAGCGCCGATCGAGTGGGCGCTCCCGGTATTGTGAGGGCTCGGAGGTGGGTGGTGAGGTAGCGGAGAACAACCGTTTCACCACAGAGCGCACGGAGGACGCAGAGAACGGCATCTGACACGGAGGGCTCGGAGGGGGCACGGAGGGAGCGGAGACGGCGTTCGCGGCGAATACTGCGGGCTCGCGGTCACATCAGGTATTCGTTTTTTGTCAACACACGGCGGGTCACGTTCGGAGGCGTGCTTCAGGCGGCGCGGCTGCCGCACGCCGTGAACCATGAAACGCCGTGTGTTCAACAGGAAAACGATCGCGGATGATGACCGCTGACGGGACATGCGCGGGGAACGATCTCACCAGCCGTGGAACGTTCTCCGGTTGCTCCGACACCGCCGCTGTCTCCGTGTCAGGCTGGTTGATCGGTCGACGCAGCGACCTGATTGGCTCGTCATCGCGCGACGCCGGTGCTTATCTTGTCCGTCTCGCCGGTGCGTGCCATGCGCCGGCTGCAGCGCAGGGACCAGGCCATGGAAGCAGGGAAGTCCTAGATGAGCCCATCGCATACGCGCCACGTGCTCGGTGTCGAGCCGCGCCGTGCACGCATGCTGACGATCGGGCTCGCTCTGCTCGTCGTGCTCGTGCTCGTCGCAGACCTCGGCGCGATCGGCTTCCTCATGGGCCTGTCCCTCGCCGTGCTGCCCGTGCCGTTCTACGTCACACTCGCGCTCTGGCTCGACCGCTTCGAGGCCGAGCCCGGGCCGGTGCTGGTGCGTGCGTTCCTGTGGGGCGCAATCGTCGCGATCGTCGTCGCGCTCCTCGGCAACCGCATGGCCTTCACGGTACTCTCGGGCATGTTCGGGGTCGGCGCCGGCGACATGATCTCCGGTGTGCTCGCAGCGCCGGCCATCGAGGAGGCCGCCAAGGGCATTGCACTGCTGCTGCTCTTCCTGCACCACGACGACGAGTTCGACAACGTGACGGACGGCGTCGTGTATGCGGCCATGATCGGACTCGGCTTCGCAATGACCGAGAACGCGCTGTACTATGGGCGCGTGTGGAACACGGAATCGCTCAGTGCGGTGTTCGTGCTGCGCGGTGTGATCGGTCCGTTCGCGCACCCGCTGTTCACGGCGATGACGGGCGTCGGCATCGGCTTCGCCCGCGAACGGCACGGCCAGGGCGGCAGCTGGATCGCACCGCTGATCGGCTTCACGCTCGCAATCCTGCTGCACGCACTGTGGAACGCGGCCGCATCCGCCAACGTTCTCTTCCCGACGACGTACCTCGTCGTCATGGTGCCGGCATTCCTCGCCGCTCTCTTCACGGTGCGTCGCTCCGCGCATCGCGAGATCGTGATCCTGCGTACGCATCTCGCGCCGCTCGTCGAGGACGGCACCATCACAGCCGCGGAAGTCGACACGCTGTGCACGGTGCGCGGCCGCGCGCGTGCGCTGCTCGGCGCGCTCCGGGATGGAGGGCCGAAAGGGCTGAAGGCGCGCCGCGGCTTCCACGACGCACTCACCCACCTGGCCTTCCAGCAGTGGCGGCTGGAGCACGGCATCGACCCGAGCGGCAGTGCCGACGCGCGCCTCGAGCGCTACCACGCCCGCATCCGGAGCTACTGCGCGAGAGCGACCCCCGCAGCGCTCGGCTGACCTCCGGCAGCTCGCGGTTGACCCCCGCGGCTCCCGGTCGATCTCCGGCAGGTCGCAGTTGACAGCGTCGCCGGCTACCCCGATCATTCCTGTGCGCGGCGTTTTCCCCGACTTGGCGGGCCGCGCGCCGAAGCCGCTTCGGCTTTCCGTCTAAGTCGCGGCATGGGCCTGCGACCTCGGGACGCAGGCTTTTTCGTTCCGGGTCACAGGGGTGTGCCGCCACAGGCGAGCAGTCGCTCACGGCGAGCGCATACCCTGAACCGCAGGAGCAAGATGGCCGACCCCAGCCGCTATGTGTTCACGTCGGAGAGCGTCTCCGAGGGACACCCCGACAAGGTCTCCGACTTCATCGCCGACAGCATCCTGGACGCGCACTTCGACCAGGACCCGGCCGCGCACGTCGCGTGCGAGGTGCTCGTGAAGGAGGGGAACGTCGTGCTCGCCGGCGAGATCACCTCGAATGCGAGCGTCGATGCCGAGCGCATCGCCCGTGAGGCGATCGCGGACATCGGCTACACGTACGACGACCAGGCGTTCTGCGCCGGCAAGGTGAGCGTCCAGTCGTTCCTGTCCGAGCAGGCCGGCGAGATCGGGCAGAGCGTGCGTCGCAGCAAGCGCGACATCCTCGAGCAGGGCGCCGGCGACCAGGGCATCATGTTCGGCTACGCGACGAACGAAACGCCCGAGCTCATGCCCCTGCCGATCCTCCTCGCCCACCGCCTCGCCCGCCACCTCGCCGAGCACCGCAAGCAGAAGGGCGTGAGCTGGCTGCGGCCCGACTCGAAGACGCAGGTCTCCGTCGTCTACGAGAACGGCAGGCCCGTCCAGGTCACCGACGTGCTCGTCTCGACCATGCACGCGGAGGGCGTCACGCAGGAGCAGATCCGCGACTTCGTGAAGACCGTGCTCGTGCCGGAGGCGCTCGCCGCGTGGTGGCACGACGAGGTTCGCATCATCGTGAATCCGTCCGGCAGCTTCGTGCAGGGTGGGCCGTCAGCGGATGCGGGCGTGACCGGCCGCAAGATCATCGTCGACACGTACGGCGG
>CAYSGF010000210.1:0-4892 GCA_964430275.1 uncultured Gemmatimonadaceae bacterium | reverse complement strand
GCCCTGCCGCCGCGCGCCAAGCCGGCCGGGACAGAGCGACCGCGACGCGGGATCGGTCGCCGTCCGCCCCTAGCGGACCTCGAACGGAACCGCGATCTCCACCGGCCGGTTCGTGCTCACCAGCCGCGCCACCGCCTCGTAGCGGCCCGGCTGCACCGCCGTCCACGCACCGCTGTACTGCACCGTACTGCCCACCGGCAGCGTCTCACGCCCGACCACCTGCGCGAACAGCTTGTCCATCGACCACGTCCACACCACCTCACCATCCGGTCGCCGGACCGCAAAATCCGAACGCTGCGCCGACGGGAACTCGAGCACCACCGGCGTCTCGAGTGCATTCGTCAGGTGCAGCGTCATCAGGACGGAGTCCCCGTCCACGTTCACTTCCAGCGACGGAATCAGCGCCGGCTCCGTCGTCACCTCAGGTGCGGGCACCTGCGTGCATCCCGCGACCGCCAGCACCAGCGCCGTCGCCAACACCCGTACACTCACGCGCGCCCTCCGGGATCGTAAAAAAGGCGCCGCGCGGCCGCCGCTGCGGCGCGCCAGCGCCCCTCAATTCCTCGTCGTGTCGGGTGCAGGCGATGCAACTTAGAGACCGACCGAAAGAGGGTCAATGGGGGTCGCTTGCGAAATTTTTCACAAGCGGGTATCGTTCCGCGCTGTTTGCGACCGGGCAGAGGCGGAGCGCCGTGCGAGGACCCACGCGGGACAGGTCGAATCTGGCGGCGGAAGCGGGTCGCTACCTGGGCGTCGGGATGACGTGGGCGCTGTCGACAGCGCTGTTTCTCTGGCTCGGCACCCTGGCGGATGCACGCTGGGGAACGGAACCGATACTCACGCTGCTGGGCGCCCTGATCGGCGCTGTGGCGGGATTCTACTACATGTACCACCATCTCGTGACGGTACCGGAACGCGAGCGCGGGCGCCGCGATGCGGAGCGCGACGGCGGGGGCGGGGAGGCCCAGCCGTGATGAAGGCGTGGGGCGCGTATGCGCTTACGGCGTGTGTGCTGACGGCGGCTGCGGCTGCGCTGACCGTGCGGCTGGTCGACGCGTCATCGATTACGGCGGTGTGGACGGGTGCGGCGATCGCGCTCGGGGTACAGCTTGCGGCCTTCGCGGCGCTGGTGGCGCTGCGTGATCATGCTTCGCTGTTTCTGCTCGGCTGGCTGGGTGGCATGCTGCTGCGGTTCGGTGCGGTCGGCGTGATGGCGGTATGGCTGACGCGCAGCGATGCGCTGCCGCGCGAGGCTGCGCTGGTGAGTCTGGTCGGTTTCGTCTTCCTGCTGCTTCTGCTCGAACCTGTCTTCCTGCGCCGGAAGCTGACCCTGTCATGATCGGCACATTCATGCCTCTGCTGGCCGCTGCGGCATCCGAGGGCGGCGAGTTCAACATCAAGGAAATGATCCTGCACCACCTGGCGGACTCCACGGAGTGGGAGACGCCATTCGGGGTGGTTCATCTGCCGCAGTTCGCGCCGGTGCAGCTCGGTCCGATCACGCTCGACTTTTCCATCACGAAGCACGTGCTGTTCATGATGATCGCCGCGGTGCTGGTGGCCGTGCTGCTGATCACTGCGGCGCGGGGCGCAGCGCGCGAGCAGCGCGCGGGCGCGGAGCGCGGTCCGAAGGGAGCGGCAAACGTGGTGGAGGCGTTCGTGCTGTTCCTGCGCGACGAGGTTGCGCTGCGCAACATCGGTCACGGCGGCGAGCGCTACGTGCCGTATGTGATCACGCTGTTCTTCTTCATCCTGTTCTGCAACCTGCTCGGGCTGCTGCCGTGGGGCGCGAGCCCGACGGGCAACATCTCGGTGACGGCGGCGCTCGCGGTCATGACCTTCATCGTGGTCGAGGTGGCCGGCATGAAGGCGCAGGGCTTCAGGGGCTACATGAGCACGATCTTCTTCGTGCCGCACGGTCTGCCGAAAGCGCTCGTGCCGGTCATGCTGCTGATCATGACACCGGTGGAGTTCCTCGGGAAGCTGACGAAGCCGTTCGCGCTCGCGATCCGTCTGTACGCGAACATGACGGCCGGCCACGCGGTCGTGCTCGCGCTGACCGGCCTGCTGGTAATGGCTGGTTTGGCGAACACGCTGCTCGTCGCGCCCGCACCGATCCTCATGGCGGTCGCGATCCTGATTCTCGAGGTGTTCGTCGCACTGCTGCAGGCGTACATCTTTGCGATGCTGACGAGTGTGTTCATCGGACTGATCCGGCATGCGCATTAGGCCCCTGGGTGATCAGGGCCACCGTGCAGGGCGAGGACGAGCGCGAGGGCTGGCGGTGAGGGGCGCCGGCAGCTCAACGGGCGGAACCCCTCACCGCTAGCGCTAGCGCTCGCCCTCGCGCTAGCCGGTGTGGCGGGATGAGCGACGACGGTGACGGTCAAAACGGGAGCGCATCCCGCCGTGATGCGCCTTCGATCTCCGCCGCTCCACGGGAGGTCGTCGTAACGTAGCCGGGCGAATGTCCGGCGAGAGCCGCGCGGCGCGAGCCGGTGAAGCGGTGACGGAGCGCGCGGGTGGTCGGGGCCACCGGCGTGCACCGAGGGAGCGAAGGCACTGAGCACCCCGACAACGTCCAGGGAGACGCACACATGTTGGCACTCTTGCAGGAAACAGCGACTGCGGCAGTGGACGCGCAGGGGATCGGGCTGAGCAACCTCGGCAAGGCGCTGGGCGCCGGGCTGACGGTGCTGGGCGCTGGTATCGGTATCGGCCGGATCGGCGGCGCAATGACGGAGAGCATGGCGCGCCAGCCGGAGATTGCCGGCAACATCCAGACGGCGGCGATCATTCTGGCGGCACTCATCGAGGGTGCTGCGCTGTTCGCACTGGTCATCGCGTTCCTGATCTGACGAATGCGGCGGGTGCGGCCGCGGTGCGCGTGCGCCGCGGCCCACACGACGAGGAGACGGCATGAACCTATTCATGATCCTGCTGGCCGCGGACGCCGAGCACACGCCGAACGTCTTCAATCTGACGGCGAACGTGTCCTTCTGGACGGTCATCATCTTTTTGCTGCTGCTGGGTGTGCTGCTGAAGTTTGCGTTCCCGCCGATTCTCGGGTACGCGGCGGCGCGCGAGGCGCGGATCCAGAAGCAGCTGGACGACGCGCGCGCGCAGCGCGAGGAAGCGGAGCAGCTGCTGGCGCAGCAGCGTACGCAGCTGGCGGAGGCGCGCAGCGCGGCGCAGCAGGTGATCGCCGAGGGCAAGCAGGCGGCGGAGCGGGTGCGCCAGGAGCTGCTGGAGAAGGCGCGCGTCGAGCAGCAGGACATGATCGCGCGCGCGAAGGCGGAGATCGTCCGCGAGCGCGACCAGGCCGTCGAGCACGTGCGACGCGAAGCCGTGGAGCTCGCACTGGCGGCCGCCGCGAAGCTGATCGGCGAGCGGATCGATGCCGATGCCGACCGGCGTCTGGTGAGCCAGTACCTGGAGAGCGTCGACACCCGGGACGCCGCCGAGGTGGTCTGAGGTGCGCGGCTCGATTGTCGCCCGCAGCTACGCCGAGGCACTGTTCACGCTCGGCGAGAAGCATGGCAGGCACGAATCCTTTGCAGCCGGCATGCAGACGATCGATGCGCTCCTCGCCACGGACCGCCGCGTCCGGCAGTTCCTGGAGACGCCGAAGATCGATGCGGGCGTGAAGAAGAACGCACTGCGCGAGGCACTCGGCGGTCGGATCGACCCGCTGCTGCTGAACTTCCTGCTGCTGATCGTGGACAAGCGGCGCCAGCGGCTGCTCGGCGGCATTGCAGGCGAGTACCGCCTGCTGCTGGACGAGAAGCTCGGCAGGTTGAACGTGGACGTGACCCTGGCGCATGCGCCGGCGGACGACGCGCTGCGCGACATCGCGGCCCAGCTCTCGCGCATCCTGTCGCGCGAAGTGATTCCGCACGTGCGCGTGGACGGCGAGATCCTGGGCGGCATCGTCGTGCGCTACCATGACCGCGTGATCGACGGCTCTCTGCGGCGGCGCCTGCTCGCGCTGCGGAGCCGACTGCTGGAGACGACCGTAGGAGCGAGCGCCTGAGTCCACGACCGGGCGCCAGAGCGTAGAACTCACGCCGCGCGGGCACGTGCGGCCAGAACGACGGAACCATGGCGAGCAACGAGGCGCAGCTGCGCGCGAGCGAGATCAAGAATGTCCTCCTGCGCGAGATCGAGCACTACCAGGAGGACATGCAGGTCGAGGAGGTGGGCGAGGTCCTGGAGGTGAAGGACGGCGTCGCACGCATCTACGGCCTGACGAACGCGATGGCGAGCGAGATGCTCGAGATCACCTCCTCGGAGAGCGGCGAGTCCATCACTGCGCTCGCGCTCAACCTGGAAGAGGACAACATCGGCGCGGTCGTGATGGGCGACTGGACGCAGCTCCACGAGGGCGACGTCGTGCGCCGCACGAGCCGCGTGCTCGACATCCCGGTCGGCAGCGGCTACCTCGGCCGCGTCGTCGATCCGCTCGGCAAGCCGATGGACGGCCGGGGCGAGATCCCGGCGGAGGCGCGCCGCTACATCGACATCGTGGCACCGGGCATCGTTGCGCGTCAGCCGGTTGCCGAGCCGCTGCAGACGGGCATCAAGGCGATCGATTCGATGATCCCGATCGGTCGCGGGCAGCGCGAGCTCATCATCGGCGACCGCGGCACCGGCAAGACCGCCATCGCCGTCGACACGATCCTCAACCAGAAGGCGAACTGGGACAGCGGCGACCCGGACAAGCAGGTCCGCTGCGTCTACGTCGCCATCGGTCAGAAGGGCTCGACCATCGCCTCCGTGCGCGGCCGTCTCGAGGCGGCCGGTGCGCTGGAGTACACGACGATCGTGGCCGCCCCGGCGTCCGACCCGGCCGGCTTCAAGTACATCGCCCCCTACACCGGCTCGGCCATCGG
>CAYSGF010000209.1:0-6821 GCA_964430275.1 uncultured Gemmatimonadaceae bacterium | reverse complement strand
CTCGCCGAGGGCAAGCAGGTGCGCCTGTCGTTCGCGCGCCGTATCCGCCGGCCGCGCGGTTACATCCTCAATCCGATCAACGAGTCGACCGACCCGCTCAACCGCTACGTCGGCAACCCGTTCATCGAGCCGCAGTACACGAACTCCTACAGCCTGGACATGAGCACGACGTCCACGTGGGGCACGCTCCGGCTCTCGCCGTACTACCGCACGACGACGAACGACTGGGAGCGTATCAAGACGGTGGACGAGGAGGGCATCTCCACGGTCACATGGGAGAACGTCGCGTCGCAGGAGACGATGGGCGCGTCACTCACGGCGTCACTGCGCCCGATCCACGGCTGGAGCGGCTTCGCCAGCATCAGCGGCAACCACGAAAAGCGCGACGCCGGCAACATCGCCGCCAGCTACTCCGGCAGCTCGACGCGCTGGTCCGCACGCGCGAACGTGAGCGGCAACATCACACCGCTGTTGAGCGCGCAGATGATGGTCTCCTATACACCCGCGCGCGACGTCCCGCAGGGCCGCATCGGCGCCCGCACCATGATGCACATGGGGCTGCGCCAGCGCTTCCTCGACAACAAGGCGTCCATCAACCTGAGCGTGCTCGACCCCTTCGACCTCTGGAACTCCAGCTTCGAGACGCGTGATCCGTCCCACATCCAGATCGGCCGCAGTGACTTCAGCATGCGCCGCGCGACGATCAGCTTCTCCTACGCCTTCGGCCGCCAGCCGGAATCCGAGCGGAACCGCCGGCAAGGCGAGGAGGAAGAGGTGGCGGAGCCGGGGATACGGTGAATTGGTGAACTGGTCCATCATCCCTCCCGCATAGCGGCCGGCACCCGTCGGCCGTATCTTTGTCACAATGTTGCCACAAAAAGTCCGCCGGGGTGCGACTTTGCCGGGGACGCCCAACCCATGACCGAGGACGGTCCCCATGCGACGCAGCAACCCGGTCGAGGATGCGTATGACCGCTTGCGCGAGCTGATCGTTTCGGGCCGGCTGGCGCCTGGTGCGCCGATCATCGAGACGGAGGTGGCGGCGCAGCTCGAGGTGAGCCGGACGCACCTGCGGGCAGCGCTGCAGCGACTGCAGCAGACCGGCTTTGTCGTGAGTGCGCCGATTGGTGTGTACTCGCGCTCGCGGGTGGCGCCGCTGACGTCGGCGGATGCCCGTGCGCTGTTTCTGGTGGTGGGTGCGATCGAGGGTGTGGCGGTGCGCGACGCAGCCGAGCTGCCGGCGGAGCAGCGACGGGAGCTCGTCGACTCGTTGCGGCGCACGAACGAGGAGCTGCTGGCGGCGGCGGTGGCGCGGCCGCGTGATTTCGCCGGTGCGTACCGGCTGGACGTCGCATTTCACCGACAGCTGGTGGAGAGCGGCGGCGGAGCGCGGGTCCTGGCTGTCTACGACATGGTGAAGCCGCTGGCGGACCGGTACGAGCGCATTTACACGAATGCGCTGATCGATGCGACATCGGAGTCCGTGGAAGAGCACGCCATGCTGATCGATGCCATCGAGGCGGGCGATGCCGAGGGCGCGCAGCGCGCGGTCGAGGCGAACTGGCGGAATGCGGCTGTGCGGTTCGAGGAAATCGCGCAGGTGCTGGGCGGCGTGGATTGAGTCACCGAACATCGGGAGAAGCGACGTATGGGATCGTACGCACGACGGATCGGCGCCCAGGCGGCGGCGCTGCTGCTGGCGGTTGTTGCCGTGACGACGCCGGTGGCGGCGCAGGACGGCGGGTCGATTCGGGGAACGGTCGTGGCGACGGGTACGGCGCGGCCACTGCCAGGGGCGCAGATCACGGTCGCGAACACGGCGATCGGCGCTCTCACGGACGAGCGTGGCCAGTTCCTGCTGCTGAACGTGCCGGCCGGGCTGCAGGAGGTGCAGGTGCAGCTGATCGGCTGGAGCACGGCGGCGCAGGAAGTCGAGGTCGTCGCGGGGCAGACGGCGCAGCTGAGCTTCACGCTGCAGGAGACGGCGGTTGACCTGGAAGGGCTGGTCGTGGTCGGGTACGGCACGCAGACGCGCCGTGAGCTGACGGCGGCGGTGAGCTCGATCGACGCGGCGGCGCTGGATCATGTGCCGCTGGCCGGCATCGATGCCGCCATGCAGGGGCGGGTCGCGGGTGTGCAGGTCACGCAGAACGCGGGCAACCCGGGCAACGGCATCACGATCCGCGTGCGCGGGGCGTCGTCGATCTCGGCCGGCAACCAGCCGCTCTGGGTGGTCGACGGTGTGCCGATCTTCTCGGAGGGGTTTGCGCAGCTCGATGTCGGTGGGCAGGACATCACGGCGGTGACCGGGCTGAATCCGGACGACATCGAATCGATCGACATCCTGAAGGACGCAGCGGCGACGGCGATCTACGGTTCGCGCGGCTCGAATGGTGTGGTCGTCATCACGACGAAGCGGGGCCGTGCGGGTACGTCCACGATGTCGTTCAACGTGTACACGGGCACGCAGGAGGCGTCGAACCGCCTCGAGCTGCTCAACTCGCGGGAGTACCTGGAGTACTTCAACGAGAGCTCGACGAACGACGGTCGCGACGAGAACGACTACGGGGTTCCCGGCGTGGACGATGTCATCAGCACGGACTGGCAGGAGGAAGTTCTGCGGACGGCGCCAGTGAACAATTTCGAGGTCGCGCTGACGGGTGGCGACGAGCGTATCCGCTATCGCGTCGCGGGCAGCTACTTCAACCAGAGCGGGATCGTGATCGGCTCGGAGTATGCGCGTGCGAGCGGCCGGGCCAACCTCGACTTCCAGACGAGTGATCGCCTGAGCTTCGGTGCGTCGCTCGCGCTTTCGCGCGAGGATCACGACCGTGTCGAAGGCGACGGCAGCAGCTACGGCATCATCACGAATGTCGTCGGCAATCCGCCGCACACCCCCGTGCGCCACGACGACGGCAGCTTCACGGGACCGGACGACGGCCTCGAGTATCCGAACAGTGTGGCGCTCGCGGAGCTCAATACCCTCGAGGCATTGACGCAGCGGGCGTTCGGCAATGTCGAGGGGCGGTTCAGCATCACCGGCGCGCTCCGACTCACGTCCAGGTTCGGGTTCGATGTATTGAGCGTACGCGAGGCGCAGTACGAGTCGCCGCGCGTGCCGGGCGCCTACGCCGCGAGTGCAGGTGGAGTCGCGAAGAGCGGATACTCGACGGGCAATCGGTACCTGATCGACAACTATCTGACGTTCACGGAGCTGTTCGGAACGGATCACGACCTGTCGCTGACGGGCGGTGCGAGTGTCGAGCTGAACGATCGCGAGCTGAACTTCGTACGCGGCGAGGGGCTGAGCAGCGAGCGGTTCACGCAGGTGCGCAATGCCGCGGTGATCATCGATGCCGACGCATCGTACTCGGAGAACAACCTGGTCTCCTTCTTCGGTCGCGGGAACTACACGTTCCGCAACCGCTATATCCTGGGCGCGAGTCTACGCCATGACGGCTCGTCACGCTTCGGCGAGAACAACCGGTTCGGCACGTTCCCGGCCGTATCGGCGGCGTGGATCGCGAGCGAAGAGTCGTTCCTGAGCGGCACCGACTGGCTCGACGAGCTGAAGCTGCGGGCGAGCTGGGGCATGACCGGTAACCAGGCCGTGAGCAACTACCCGTACCAGGGACTCGTCGGCAGTGCGAACTACGGCGACCTGCCGGGACTGATCCCGTCCTCGCTCGAGAATCCCGACCTGAAGTGGGAGAGCACTGCCCAGACCGATGTCGGCCTCGACGTCCTCGCCTTCGACGGCCGGCTCGGCGTGCGTGCCGACTGGTACATCAAGAAGACCGAGGACCTGCTGCTCGACCGGCCGATCACGACGACGAGCGGCTTCTCGAGTGTGTTCGCGAACGTTGGCAACATCGAGAACCACGGCTGGGAGCTCGAGCTGTCCACGGTCAACCTGAGACCTGCGGAGGAGAACGGCCTGCGCTGGACGACGGCGTTCAACATCTCGCGCAACCGCAACGAGGTGACGGCACTGGCGAACGACGAGCCGTTCAACGGCGGCGAGCGCAGCATCAACCGTGTCGAGGTCGGTCAGCCGCTGGGTGCGTTCCACGCCGTGCGCTTCCTCGGCGTCGACCCCGCCACGGGGGATGCGATGTACGAAGACGTCATCGATCCGGAAACCGGCGAGCTCGCGGACGACCAGCGGCAGATCGTTGGCAGCCCGCATCCCGACTACGTGGGCGGGCTGAACAACCAGCTCAGCTTCCGCGGTTTCGATTTCAGCGTCTTCTTCCAGTTCGCACAGGGACACGAGATCTTCAATGCCATGCGCCTGTTCAGCGACGCGGGTGGCTACTACCTGGACAACCATTTCCGCCATGTGCTGGATCGCTGGCAGCAGCCGGGCGACATCACCGACCAGCCGCGCGCGAGCTACTATGGCGAGTCGGGTGCGCGTGTGATCTCCAGCCGCTTCATCGAGGACGGCTCCTATGTCCGGTTGCAGGAGGTTACGCTCGGCTATCAGCTGCCTGCGTCAGTGGCCGGCATCGCGAGGCTGCGCAATGCCCGCCTCTACGTGAGTGGCTCGAACCTGCACACCTGGACCGACTACTCGGGCTACAATCCGGACGTCAACAGCAACGGCTCCTCGGCCACGTTCTCGCTCGGGACCGACTTCTACGCCTATCCGCTGGCGCGCACGTTCACGATCGGCATCTCGGGGGCATGGTAATGCGCGCGCACGCACATCAGAACAGGAAGACTCTCATGAGCGCACAGGGCAGGTTCCTCGTGGTCACGTTCGCGCTCATCGCCGGCACGGGCTGCGATGATATCCTCGACGTAGCACCGCCCGACCAGCTCCCGTCCGAGGAAGCGATCGTCGACGCGAACACCGCGCGTGCCGCACTCGCCGGCGCATACAACGCCCTGCAGGGCGGGTCCTACTATGGCGGGTCGCTGCTGTTCTTCAATGATCTGGGCGCCGACAACGCGGTGCACACCGGCACACTGCAGACGTACGCGGACATCGATCTCCACACGATCGTCGCCTCGAACACGTCCATTGCCGGAATCTGGTCCCAGCTCTACGATGGGATCAACCGTGCGAACGTGATCCTCGAGCAGGTTCCCGGTGTCGCAGAGCTGGACGCGGAGGAGCGCGACCAGATCCTTGGTGAGGCATACCTGCTGCGCGCACTGCACTATCACAACCTCGTGAAGCACTGGGGCGACGTCCCGCTCGTGCTGACGACGGCGACCAGCGTGGAGCAGGCGTCGGAGGTCACGCGTGCGCCCGCGGCCGCCGTATACGATCAGATCATCAGCGATCTGCAGCAGGCGGAGACGCTGATGACGAACACGTCGCAGACGCAGCAGGGTTCGGTGGGTGCAGCGGAGGCGCTCCTCGCACGGGTGTACCTGTACACCGGCGAGTGGGCGCAGGCGGAGGCGAAGGCGGACGAGGCGCTCGCACGCGGCTACGAGCTGGTCGAGGAGTACGGGGACCTGTTCGATGCGGAGGGCACGCCGACATCAGAGGACATCTTCCGCGTCGTGTTCACGGCGCAGGACTACAACAACGTCGGCTACTATTACTTGGGCGGGAGCGATGGCGGGCGTGGCGAGCTCGCGCTCGAGGACGACATCATCGCCGCATTCGAGGCCGGTGACGAGCGCGCCGCCTGGTCCCTCGGCGGTACCGAGGAAGAGGATCCGGTCACGAAGTTCCCGACGACCGCCGGTGCCGAGGACATCCACGTCATCCGTCTGGGTGAGCTCATTCTGATTCGTGCGGAGGCGCTCGCGCGCCAGGACCGTCTCGACGAGGCGGTCGATGCATACAACGAGGTGCGCGTGCGCGCGGGTCTCGATCCGCATGAGCTCGGGATCGACGTGACCACACAGGACGAGGTGCTCGCCGCGATCTGGCAGGAGCGGCGTGTCGAGCTCGCGTTCGAGGGGGATCGCTTCAGCGACCTCGCACGCACCGGCCGCGCGACTACCGTGCTCGGCATTCCCGAGTTCCGTACGCTCTGGCCGGTACCGCAGAGTGAGCGGGACGTTGCGCCCGGCCTGACGCAGAACGACGGCTACTAGGGGAATGAACGAATTCGTGATCGCATGAATCAGGGAGGGCAGGGCATGGCGGCGTTATGGCCCGAGTAACTGTGCTGGGCGCGGGCCGGGTCGGCCGCGCGATCATCCGCGACCTGGCCGCGAACGGCACATTCCACGTGACGGCTGCCGATGTGGCGACGGAGTCGCTCGCTCACGTGGACGGACTCGCGAATGTCCAGTGTGCGCGCGCGGACCTGACGAAGGGCGAAGAGATCGATCGGGTGATCGCGGATGCCGACCTCGTGGTCGGTGCCGTCTCCGGACACATGGGCTACGCGACGCTCGAGCGCACCCTGTGCGCCGGCAAGAACGTCGTGGACATTTCCTTCTTCGATGAGGACCCGTTCGGCCTCGACGCGCTTGCGCGTGAGCGCGGCCTCACCGCGATCGTCGACTGTGGCGTCGCGCCGGGGTGCAGCAACCTGATTCTCGGACACATGGAATCGCTGCTGGACGAGACGACACGGTTCACCTGCTTTGTGGGCGGGCTGCCAGTACAGCGGAAATGGCCGTTCGAGTACCGCGCGCCCTTCTCGCCGATCGACGTCATCGAGGAATACACACGTCCGGCCCGCTTCCGGCGCGACGGCCAGCCAGTGACGATGCCTGCGCTGACCGAGGTCGAGCGTGTGGACGTGCCCGGCGTGGGCACGCTCGAGGCGTTCAACACGGATGGACTGCGCACGCTGCTCACGACGTCGAGCACGCCGACGATGGTGGAGAAAACCATGCGGTAT
>CAYSGF010000208.1:0-4991 GCA_964430275.1 uncultured Gemmatimonadaceae bacterium | reverse complement strand
AGCGATGTGTTCGAGATCCAGGAGCAGGTGGCGCGCGCCGTCGTCGATGCACTGCGTCTCCGGCTCTCGGCGGGCGAGGCGAAGGCGCTGGCGGAGCGGCCGATCAGCGATGTGCGCGCCTACGAGTCGTTCCTGCGCGCGCGCTACGAGGCCTGGCGCTTCTCACCCGAAGGGCTCGCGCGCGCGAAGCGCTACATCGAAGCCGCGCTCGCGCTCGTCGGCGACAACGAGTTGCTCTACAGCACGCTCGCGCACATTCTGGCGATGCACATCGAGGCGGGCATCGATCCGGATGCGGACGTGGAGCGCGTCCACGACCTCGTACAGAAGATCTTCGCGCTGGATCCCGGCTCCGCACGCGGGCACTGGCTCGAGTGCTGGACGGCGTTCACGCGCGGCGACCTGCGCGCGGCACTGCAGGCGGGCGAGCGCGCACTCGCACTCGCTCCCGACGAGCCCGACACGCTGCTGCTGCTCGGCTATGTCCAGGCACATGCGGGTCGCAATGCGGACGCGACGACGCTGCTCGAGCGAGCGCTCGAGCTCGACCCGCTCACGCCACTGACACAGAGTGTGCAAGGCTTCGTCCCGATCCTCGAGGGACGGTTCGCGGATGCAATCGAGCCGTATCGCCGCCATGCCGAGATGGACCCGGAAAGCCCGTTCGCTGCCATGTTCCATGGCTGGGCCCTGGCGTACGATCGCCGGCTCGACGAAGCCTGTGCTGTACTCGCTGCTGCCGCCGACCGCTTTCCGCACTCCCCGTTCGGCTCACTCGCACGCTCCCTCACCTGCGGCCTGCGCGGAGAGCGCGACGAGGCCATCCGCGCGATCACGCCAGCGCTCCAGGCGGCTGCGCGCGGCAGCGAGATGTTCGCGCGCGAGCTCGCTCACTGCTACGCGCTCGCCGGTGAGACCGAACAGGCGCTGCACTGGCTGGAGCGCGAGATCGACCTCGGCATGATGAACCATCCGTATCTCGCAGAGCACGACTGGTTCCTCGACGGGCTGCGGGGCGAGCCAGCGTTCCGGGTGCTGCTGGAGCGGGTGCGCACGGAAACAACGTTCCTGCGGGCTCGATGACATCGACGTCCCGACACACGGGTGACGAAGTCGCCGGCCGCTCCGGCTGGAGGAGCATGCTCGACCTCCTCGCCGGCCGTCGCATCGTCGTGCTCGCCGGCGCCGGCGTCAGCACCGAGTCCGGCATTCCCGACTACCGCAGCCCGGGCGCCACGCCGCGACGTCCGCCGGTGCAGTACCAGGAGTTCATCGGTAGCGACTCCGTGCGCGCCCGCTACTGGGCACGCAGCACGATCGGCTGGCCGCGCATGCGCGCGGCACGACCGAACGCCGCGCATCACGCGCTCGCGCGCATGGAGCAGGCCGGCCACGTCGCAGGCATCATCACCCAGAACGTAGACGGGCTGCATCACACGGCCGGCAGCCGGCGCGTCGTCGAGCTGCACGGCTCACTCGCGATCGTGCGCTGCATCGCGTGCGGCACGGACGTCGCGCGCGCCGACTTCCAGGATCGGCTGGTCGGGCTGAACGCGGACTGGCCGCCGCTCGCGCGCGAGCATGCGTTCGAGATCCGGCCGGACGGCGATGCCGATCTGCCCGACGACGTTCTCATGAGCTTCCGCGTGCCGCGGTGCGAGGCGTGCGCCGGCATCATGAAGCCGGACGTCGTCTTCTTCGGCGAGAACGTCGCCGCACCGGTGGTCGGCGTGGCGTGGCGGATGTTCGAGGAGGGGGAGGTGCTGCTCGTCGCCGGGTCGTCGCTCGCGGTCTACTCCGGCCGACGCTTCGTCGACCGCGCAGTGCGCGACGGCATCCCGATCGCCGTCGTGAATCGCGGACCGACGCGCGCCGACGACGTCGCAGCGGCGAAAATCGAAGGTGCGCTGGGGACGGTGCTGCCGGAGATTGCGGACGCACTGGGATGAGGCTGCGCACGCTGCGAAAGCGCTCGGCCTGACGCAGCGCACGCTCGCTGTCGCTTCGATGTGGTCAGTGCCGGGCCCACGCCTCAGCGGATGTCCCCGTGTCTGACGAGCTCGTCGCTCCATGAGCCGAGCCGCGACGCGGTGTCGTACGTGAAGTGCAGGAACTCCTGGACGACCGCGTCCGGATCGTCCGCCTCGGTTACGGCGCGCTGCGGCAGGATCCATTCACGCATGGTCTGTTCATAGCGCGCGGCGGCCGGCCGCACGGGTACGTCGGCGCTGCCTGGCGGCTCCGGATAGGCGTACGCATAGAAGGCAGGCTCCTCGACGGCAGTGCCCGGCGTACCGGCCCACCAGCCCGCACTGATGCACTCGTGCGAGTACGCCTCGCGCGTCACGTAGTCTGCGAGGTTCGGCACGCCGCCCGGATGCGGCGGCGCGCTGCGACCGGAGAAGCGGGTGCACGCGTGGTCGAAGCTGCCCCACCAGAAGTGTGACGGGCTGCACTTGCCGAGGAAGTCCGAGCGGAAGCGCTTCAGCGCAAGGTCCGCCGCCGACAGCATCCGGAAGAACTGCTCGACGGCAGCGCGATCGTACGGCAGTGGCCGCTGGTCGTCCGGGAACGGGATCGGATCCGGCATCTCGACGGGCACCGGCCAGAGCGGCACGTCGACGTCGAGCGAGCGCAGCATCGCCATGTACTCGGCAAAGAACTCGGCGATCGGCTGTGGCCGCAGCGGCAGCGTGCGCGTGTCGCCATCGCTGGTGCGCACATCGAGCCGGTGATCGACGAAGTCGAGCGCGATCTCGAAGCTGCGCCCTTCGTACGGCATCGGCGATGTGTCCAGTCCCCGCGCCGTCACGTACAGCGTCGTCTGCCACCAGTGGTTCTCCATCGGGGCAAGGGCGAGGCGGGTCTTGCCGATGATCTGCGAGCGGAGCTGGAGTCCCGTCCGGGTGTCCGTCCAGTCGTCCAGCGCCGCGGGCGACGAGTCCGTCATCACGCCTCCGGCGCAGGCTCGAGATACACTTCATCCACGTAGCACCAGCCCCAGTCATCGCCGCGCTCGAAGCTGCGGATGATGGGGTGCTGCGTGGCGTGGAAATGCTTCGTCGCGTGGCGATTCGGTGAGTTGTCGCAACAGCCGACATGGCCGCAGGCCAGACACAGGCGCAGGTGCACCCAGCGGCTGCCGGTGGCGAGACATTCTTCGCAGCCCTGGGGTGTGCGGGGCTCGACGTCGCGCACGCTGTCGAGATGCGTGCACTGCACTGGTGGAGAAGCAGACAAGATGTGCCTCCTGGAAAGAAGATCTCGCAGGGTCGGTCAAGATACTCGGATAATGAGATCTCGCAGCGTCGGCCAAGATACTCGGATAATGAAATCGCGCAGCGTCGGCCAACCGTAGCTATTCCGAAGAGCGTACGACGCATTCACCGCGCCGCGAACCGGGCCGTGACGACGCGCTCGATCCCGCCCAGTGCGGTGTCCACGAGGAGGGCCAGCAGGGCGGCGGGAATCGCGCCGAACAGGATCATGCGCGTGTCGGAGAGAGCGAGTCCGGAGACGATTGGATCGCCGAGACCCCCCGCGCCGATGAACGCGGCCAGCGTCGCCGTGCCCACGCCGATCACGGCAGCAGTGCGGATGCCTGCCATGATGATCGGACTCGCGAGCGGCAGGCGCACGAGGCGCAGCACCTGGCGCGGTGTCATGCCGAGTGCATGTGCGGCCGCCACTGCGTCCGGCGCGGCATCCCGCACGCCACTGTACGTGTTGCGCACGATCGGATAGAGCGAGTACAGGAAGAGTGCCACGAGCGCGGGCACGACACCGATTCCGAACAGGGGAATCATGAAGGCGATCAGCGCGATGCCCGGGATCGTCTGGAGCAGGCCGAACGCGCGGATGACCGGCTCTGCGCCGCCACCGGCGCGCTCCAGCGCGAGGCCGACGGGCACTGCCACGGCGATCGCTGCTGTCAGCGACACCAGCACGAGCAGCAGGTGACGCAGCGTCAGGGTGACGAGGAGTCCGCGGCGATCGATGAAGTACCGGAGCAGCGAAGACTCCGAGCGCGCTGCGGTCGCGGGCTCGGCTGGCGCGGCATCCAGCAGTCCGAGCTCGCGCAGCGCAGCCGTTGCTACCCGGTCGACGCCCTCGCCGCCCGCCTCCACGCGCTCGTTCAGCCGCTGCATGAGCGCCTGGTCGATGCGGCCGGACAGCTCCATCAGCACGGCGACGGCGCCCGGGCGCTCCCGGTAGAACGAGCCGCTTACGAGCGCCGCCGCTTCGTAGGCAGGGAAGAAGCCGCGATCGTCGTCGAGCACGACGAGTCCGTGCCGTGCGATCAGCCCGTCCGTCGAGTAGCCATCGATCACGTCGACATTGCCGTTCACGAGTGCAGTGTACTTCACGGACTGCAGCAGCGAGCGTACGGCTGCGAACCGCAGCGCATACGCCTGCTGGAGCCCGGGCAGCCCGTCCGCTCTGCCGACGAAGTCCGGCGTCAGGCCCGCAGTGAGACCCGGCGCCGCGCGGCTCAGGTCCGTGAGCGTGCGCAGCCCGTGCTCTGCGGCGGTTTCCGGCCGCACGGCGATCGCGTACGTGTTCTCGAAGCCGAGCGGCGGCAGCCAGAAGACATCGAAGCGACGCGGGAACTCGGTCGCGACGCGCCGGAAGACGGCGCGCGCATCATGGTCCGGCTGCTCGTTCAGGATCGCGAGCAGGCCCGTGCCCGTGTACTCGGGATAGACGTCGATCGCGCCGGTGCGCAACGCGCCGAACGCGATCTCGGTGGCGCCCAGGCCGAGTCGCCGATCCACGCGGAAGCCGCGCGCCTCGAGCAGCTGCGCGAACATCTCCGCCAGCAGGTACGATTCCGCGAATGGTTTGGATGCGACGATTATCGGACGCGTCTCGCCAGCGGGCGCGGCCTGGAGCAGTGCACACAGCACGAGAGTCCCGATCATGGCGCCGTCACGCCCGACCTGCGGATGAGTTCGGCGACATACGGCGTCGCCGGCGTGGACACGACTTCC
>CAYSGF010000207.1:0-1524 GCA_964430275.1 uncultured Gemmatimonadaceae bacterium | reverse complement strand
GTAGCCGCGCGGCTCGGTGCTGCTCAGCCCGAAGTCCACGAAGTACAGGTACGGGTTGCGGACCGCGGCGGGATGCGCTTCGCGGTAGCGGTAGTACGACTCGAAGGCCATCGCGAGCGCGCCGGGGGCACTGGTCTGGGTGACGGTCGGACGCAGCGCTTCGACGGCGTCACGTGCGCGCTCGTCCGCACGGTCCCGTGCGTGTGCCGCGCACGGCGTCAGGGATACGAACAGGAGCGCGGCCAGGCCGGTGCACAGGATGGTGTGAGGTCGCATCATCGCGAGTCGTTGAGTCGGCTACGTGGCCGACTGCGGTGTCAGTTGTGGTCCGAGGGCTACACGAAAGACGTGCGGCACGACAAGCGTAATGGGTTGCGGGCGTTGTGTCTACGGTTGTCGTAAGGGCGAAGGAAAGTCGATACTATGTCGCGTAAAGGGGAAAAAAATTAGACCTGTGGGCGACCTTCCGGTACCGAAGGACGCACTGCGGCCACCTGTTCTGGAGCGGCGACCGGGCTACGTGCACAGTGGCACGGATTCGGAGGATTGCAGGCAGAAGGGCCATCCGAGAGAAACCCGGACGGCCCAGACGCGTCGTTACGCAGCTCCCGCGAGAGGACTCGAACCTCTGACCCGGTGATTAACAGTCACCTGCTCTACCAACTGAGCTACGCGGGAATGTTTTCGAGCCTCCAAAGATAGCGCCAACACCACAGCAGGGTCAACCCGAAGCGGCCTCGATCAGCAGCGCTGCGAACAGCCGCGCAGGGCGACGCCGGGGCTCGCCGAGCACCGACTCCAGGGCTCCGCACAGGGTCGCGGCGTCCGACGACGCGTGCGTTTCCAGCGCGACGTCGAGCAGTTGCGCGGTGCCGGCCGGCAATCCTCCCTCGATCCACTGAAGGATGCGGTCAGCGCGGCGGCAGAGCGGCAGGTCGGGCCCGCCGGGATGGCGCGCGAGGGCATGCCGCAGCGCATCCGCCGCGGACCGGAGGGCACCTCCGGCAGCAGGGCTCACGCGCGTCTGGCCGCAGCGCACGAGTCCGATCGCCTCCTCGAGCGTGCCTGCACGGACAGCCCCGGGCATGTCGGCGTCCTGCGGCGCTGCGCCGCCGGTGATCTCAGTGTGAACACGGACGAGCAGCCGCTCGGTGGTCACCCGCGAGAGCAGGTGAGCCCGGTCACGACCGAGCGACCATCCGTCAGCCCAGCGTGTCG
The DNA here is from genome assembly GCA_964430275.1 of uncultured Gemmatimonadaceae bacterium. Taxonomy (GTDB): domain Bacteria; phylum Gemmatimonadota; class Gemmatimonadetes; order Longimicrobiales; family RSA9; genus DASTYK01. The sequence continues at coordinate 306 of CAYSGF010000207.1, read as the reverse complement.
CGCCACGCCTCCAGGCGAGGATGAGAACGCGTTGCCCTGCGACGGGCAGGCACGGCACCGCCACGATGGAGCCGGCCATGCCGCGCGGGCTGGGATCCGGAAGCGCCGCCTTCGCCCTTGCCAGGATCCGGCGCAATCCGCTGCCCGACGCATCCGGCACTGCAGCAGGCGCATCAGCCTGTGCCAATCCGGCCGCGCCGTGCTCTGCGCCGATCGTACGCGTGATCGTTCGCACCTTTGCACCTAGCCGAGGCATGAGGCGTAGCAGCCTGTCGACGTCGGCGCTCGGCTCGAAGTACCAGACGA
>CAYSGF010000206.1:0-3368 GCA_964430275.1 uncultured Gemmatimonadaceae bacterium | reverse complement strand
ACAACAGCGTCGACGACTTCCTGCAGTCGGTGTGTGCAGCAGGGACCGGCGCGTCGCAGTACTGCCAGGACCTGGGCGACGTCGGGCCCGCCACGCCGTCGAGCTTTTCGCGCGGCTTCTCGCTGGTCGACGATGAGATCGGCGACGCCTCGAACGCATCCGCCGCGTTCAATGCATATCAGGTCGGGTTCTACGTGCAGGACGACTTCCAGGCGACGGACCGTCTGCGGCTGACCGCGGGCATTCGCGTGGACGTGCCGAAGATCACGACGAAGCCGCGCTTCTCGGACGACGTCGATGCAACGCTCGCCGCCGTCGTCGCGGAAGGGTACGACCTCGAGGGTGCGACGCCCGGTGAGACGCCGAAGGCGCAGCCGTACATCGCACCGCGCCTCGGCTTCAACTACGACCTGACTGGCGACCAGTCGATCCAGATGCGTGGCGGCCTCGGCATCTTCACGGGCCGTGTGCCGTTCGTCTATCCGGGCGCCATGTACACGAACAACGGTGTCACGACCGGCTACGTCGATGACAATGAGCTGCCGGGCGGGCTGCCCGTGCCGTTCGTGCCGGATCCGCGCAACGGGCTCACTGCAGAGGACTTCGGGCTGGACGTGATCCCGAGCGGCGAGCTGGACCTGTTCACGGAGGACTTCAAGTATCCGCGCGTGTTCCGCACCAGCCTCGGGTTCGATGCGCAGCTGCCATACGGCTTCCTCGGCACCATCGAGGGGCAGTATACGAAGAACATGGACAACATCGTCGTGACGAACCTGAACCTGCGCGAGCAGAACGCGACGTTGAATGGTCCTGACAATCGGCCGATCTACTACTACGGCTGGAACTCGAGCTTCAACTCGATCGATGTCGGCCAGTCGGTGATCGATCCCCGCTACGGCGGCGGCATCTACAAGGTCGGCTCCACGAGCGAGGGCTACGCTTATGATGTCTCGGCGAGCCTGCAGCGCACATTCTTCGATGAGGCACTGACGACCCGGCTCTCGTATACGTACGGCGACTCGTACTCGCTGAACGACGCGACGTCCGACCAGATTCAGTCGACGTGGCGGTTCAACGAGAACGTGCGCGGCAACAATTTCCTCGAGCTGGCGCGTTCCGACTGGTCGATCGGGCACCGCGTCATCGGGTTGCTCACGTACCGCCAGGAGTTCCTGGAGAATCTCGGTACCACGATCAGCGCGATCTATGCCGGCGAGGCCGGACGGCCGTACTCGTTCCAGATCGGCAACAACTTCGGCTTCACGGGGGAAGGCTCCGGCACGGCGCCGCTCGCGTTCATCCCGGAGAACGGCAGCGACCTGATGTTCCAGGACTACACGTCGGGCGGTGTCACGTATACAGCCGCACAGCAGGCGGCCGCGTTCGAGGCGTTCATCCAGAACGACGACTACCTGAGCAGCCGTCGCGGTCAGTACGCGGAGCGAAACGCGAAGCGGACACCGTTCGAGCACGTGATCGATCTCAAGCTCACCCAGGAGCTGTTTGGCAACATCGCGGGCCGCCGCAACAGCATCGAGGCGACGCTCGACATCTTCAACTTCACGAACCTGCTGAACAAGGACTGGGGCCGGCGCTACAATCCTGGCTTCCGGACCGTCGATCTGCTGCGCTTCGAGCGGTTCGTCAGCGAGGACGACCTCACGCCGATCTATACGTTCCGCATGCCGTCGCTGAGCGGTGACAGCAACGAGGCCGGCGTCGAGGAGATGGACGAGTACTGGGAGCGCCGGCTGATCGACTTCGGCACGTACGGCTCGCGCTGGCTCATGCAGTTCGGGCTGCGGTACTCGTTCTAACGGACAGGGCGAGGACGAGCGCTCGCGCTGGCGCGAGGAAGCAAGGACTGCCGGTCAGACTGTGACAACTTGCAGTTCGTGAATGAAGAAGGGGCACGCGGCCAGGATGGCCCGTGCCCCTTCGGCTTCCTGGCGCAGGCGCCCGCGCGTCACCCCCCCCAGTGCCAAGCGCCCGCTCAGCCCATCGTCCGGGGGGCGGTTCGCGCTCAGCCGACCGAGGGCGCGACCTCTTCACTCGCGAGCACCGCCTCGATCTCGCTGCTCACGCTCTCGATCAGCGCGACCTTGTCCGCGTGCGCCATGAATGCGCTCTCGAAGCCCATCAGCGCGATTTCGCCGAGCTCCTGCGCGTCGAAGCCGAGGTGCTCGTGGGCGCGCCAGTACTCGTCGGTGACCGTTGTCGCGCTCATGAGCCGATTGTCCGTGCACAGCGTGACGACGAGGCCCTGGTCGTAGTACAGGCGCAGCGGGTGCTCCGCAAAGTCGGTCGTGACGCGCGTCTGGACGTTGGACGTGAGGCAGATCTCGATGGGGATGCGGAAGTCGTTCACGAAGCCCATCAGGTCCTGGTCCTCGTAGAGCCGGGTGCCATGGCCCAGCCGCCGCGCGTGACAGCGGTGCACGGCCTCCCGGATCGACGCCGGCCCGTACGCCTCGCCCGCGTGAATCGTGATCGCCAGGTTGTTCGTCGCGGCATAGTCGAACGCGAGCTGGTGCTGCGTGGGCGGATGGCCGTGCTCCGGCCCTGCCAGGTCGTACGCGACGACACCGCGGTCCTTGAACGCGACGGCCGCCTGGGCGGAGCGCAGCGACTCGTTCGGCGGGCGGTGGCGCAGCGAGCAAACGATCACGGCGCTGCGCGTGCCGAAGTCCTTTTCGGCGCGCCGCAGGCCGGTGAGCACGGCCTCGAGCACGTCCTCCTCGGAGAGTCCGCCCTTCGTATTGAGCCATGGGGCGAAGCGTACCTCGATGTAGCGCAGGTTCTCCGCCGCGCAGTCTTCGACCAGCTCGTAGGAGATTCGCTCGAGCGACTCGGCCGTCTGCATCAGTGAGACGGTGATGTCGAAGCGGGCGAGGTAATCGACGAGGTTGCGGGCATCGGTGACGTGCATGTACTGCTCGAGTGCGCCGGCGTTGGTGTCCGGCAGGTTGACCCCGTACTCGCGCGCCAGCTCGATCATCGTATCGGGACGGACACTGCCGTCCAGGTGCAGGTGCAGGTCGGTCTTCGGCAGCCGCCGGATCAGGTCGCGGGTCATCTATTCAAATTGGTGAATTGGTGAATTGGTGATTTGGTGAATTGGTGAATTGGTGAATTGGTGAATTGGTGAATTGGTGCGGCTTCGTCGCGCGTGTCGGGCTCTGCGTCCGAGCTTGCTTCCACTGCCCTGAAACGGAGCTCGGGGGGTGCGGTCACGGGTTGGGGGAGGGCGCTCACGTAGTCGATGAAGGCGTCGAGGTCGCTGATGCCGGTGCGGGTGCGGCCGACGTCGTCGAGGAGCATCGTGTACGCGTCGCCGCCCTCGGCGAGGAAGTCGTTGAGCGCTACGG
>CAYSGF010000205.1:0-2223 GCA_964430275.1 uncultured Gemmatimonadaceae bacterium | reverse complement strand
GCGTGCGCTGGTGCGCGAGCCGACCTTCAGCGCGATGGTGGTTGTGACGCTCGCGCTCGGCATCGGTGCGAACGCGATGATGTTCGGGATCATCGATCGCCTGCTGCTGCAGGGGCCTGCGCACGTTGTCGAGCCGGAGCGTGTGCAGCGGCTCTACGTGACGACGTCGCCGCCGGGCATGGGGGATTTCACCGGCGAGTGGGTGGGCTACGTGTCGTACGTGCTGCTGCGCGATCGCACGGACGCGTTCGAGCATGTAGCAGCGTACACGCTGCGGGACGCGCGCGTGGGCCGCGGCACGAATGCACGGGAAGTGCGGCTCGGCTATGCGACGTCGGACTTCTTTCCGCTGCTCGGCGTGCGTCCTGTTCTGGGCCGCTTCTACGATGCGGGTGAGGACCGGCCGAACGATGCGGCGCGCGTCGTCGTGCTCGAGGAAGACTTCTGGCGTACGCAGATGGGCGGGAGCGCGGACGTGCTCGGCCGCACGCTCATCGTCAATGATGCGCCGCACACGATCATCGGCGTGGCGCCGCGCGGCTTCACGGGGCCGCAGCTCGAGGCGGTGGCGCTCTGGGTGCCGATGTCCACGCATGCGCCGGTGACACCCGACTGGCAGACTGCATGGGGCGTGCAGTGGCTGCAGGTGATCGGCCGGCTGAAGCCGGGCGTAACGGCGGAGCGGGCATCGCAGGAGGCGACGGCCGCGTATGCCGCTGCGTACGACGCCGGCGACGCGACGGAGGCTGCCGCGCGCCTGTCGCTGCGTCCGCTGCACTACTCGGAAACGGGCGAGGAAGCTGCGGAGACGCGGCTCGCGCGCTGGCTGATCGGCGTTTCGCTCATCGTGCTGCTGATCGCGTGTGCGAACGTGGCGAACCTGATGCTGGCGCGTGCACTGCGGCGACGCCGTGAGATCGGGGTTCGTCTGGCACTCGGCGTCGGTCGGCGCCGGCTCGTGCGCCTGCTGCTGACGGAGAGCCTGCTGCTGGCGGTTGCCGGTGGTGCGGCGGCGCTGGCGCTCGCGCATTTCGGCAGTCAGCTCATGCGCGCACTGCTGTTGCCGAACGTGCACTGGAACGCCCCACCCGTCTCCCTGCGCGTCCTCGCCTTCAGTGCGGTGGTCACGATCCTCGTCGGCCTGGTGGTGGGGCTGGTGCCAGCGTTCCAGGCGACGCGCCAGGAGCTGACATCGACGCTGAAGTCCGGGGCGCGGGAGGGCGGCGGCGGGCACTCGCGTCCGCGCGCGGCGCTCACGGTCGCGCAGGCCGCGCTCTCGGTCGTGCTGCTCGTCGGTGCCGGTGTGTTCGTGCGCAGCCTGGCGAACGTGCGCGGGGCGGACCTCGGGCTGGAGCCGGACGGCGTGCTCGCCGTCGGTCTCAGCTTCCCGCGCACTCCGGGGCTGCTCGATGACGCCCGCGTGGCGGAGCGTGCCCGCCAGAGCCGCGTCTACGAGCGCGCACTCGAGCGGGTGCGTGAGCTCCCGGAGCTCGAGTCCGCGGCGCTCGCGATCGGCATGCCATTTCAGTCCTGGTTCTCGGTGCGCCTGCGCGTGCCCGGGCGCGACTCGCTGCCCACGCTCCCGGGGGGCGGCCCCTATGTCTCGGCCGTGACGAACGGCTACTTCGAGACCATGGGGATCAGCGTACTGCGCGGGCGCGGCTTCGAGCCGAGTGACCGCGCGGACAGTGAGCCCGTGGCGGTCGTGAACGAAACGATGGCTACGACGCTGTGGCCGGGCACAGAGGCGATTGGTCAGTGCCTCCTGATCGGCCGCGATGCGACGGCGTGTGCGCGCGTGGTCGGCATCGTCGAGCCCGCGCGCCGCTCCGGCATCCGCGAAGAGCCATCGATGCAGTACTACGTCCCGTTCGGGCAGGAGCGCGGCATCGGCGGCAACACGCTGGTCGTGCGTGCGCGCGACGGAGCAGCGAACGTACCAGCGGTCGTGCGGGAGGCGCTCTTCGCCGTGGACCCGACGATCGCGTACGTCGATGTCGAGCCACTGCAGGAGCGGATCGATCCCGAGCTGCGGCCCTGGCGCCTGGGCGCGGCAATGTTCACGCTGTTCGGTGTGCTCGCGCTGCTCATCGCGGCGGTCGGTCTGTACAGCGTCATGGCGTACGGCGTGACGCAGCGGCGCACGGAGATCGGCGTACGCATGGCGCTCGGCGCGCGCACGCGCAGCATCGTCGGCATGGTCGTGCGTCAGGGTGTGGGGCT
>CAYSGF010000204.1:0-4659 GCA_964430275.1 uncultured Gemmatimonadaceae bacterium | reverse complement strand
GATGCGTCGTACTTCGCTGGCGGAGGTACGCCGCAGGGGTGGCAGACGTCCTACATGAATGCGTCGTACGCGGCCCCCTCGAGTGCGCTCAGCTTTGCCGAGAACGTGGCAACGGTGGAGGTCGCTCCGGCCGCGCAGTCGGGCTGGCGACCGGAAGTGACGCTCGTGCCGGGCGGCGTGGGCATCGGTCTCGTCAATCAGGCAACGACGGTGGCGAGCGGACGCACGACGATCCGGATCCGGCGCTCGGCGTACGACGGGCCGGTCGTGGTGACCGGTCAGATCGCGCGCGGCGCGGCCCCTGTCGTGCGCGCGGTCGTGGTATCGGATCCGGAACGCTTTGCCGCCGCCACCCTGCGCTACGAGCTCGAGGAGCGCGGCATCGCGGTGGACGGCGGTGTGCGCGGCGTGACAACGGAAGAGGCGTCGCCGGTGACGGGACGCTCCGTGTTCGCACCGGGCTTCGAGCGGGAGACGCCGATGCGCGTGCTGGCGGTGCACACATCGCCGCCGCTGATCGAGATTCTCAATATCATCAATCACAAGAGCCATAACATGATGGCGGAGCAGGCGCTGCGTACGGTGGGCCGGGTGGCGACGGGGAGCGGGTCCGTGGAGGGCGGCGCGCGCGCGGTGCGGGCGATGCTGGAGCGCGAGATCGGCGACGCTGGAGAGATCGAGCTCGCGCAATACGACGGCTCGGGCCTCTCGGTCCTGAACCGGGCAAACGCCCGCGCGTTCATCCAGCTGCTCGACGTCATGGCTGACTCGCCGATGTGGCACGCGTACTGGTCGACGCTGCCGGAGGCGGGAGCCCCCGGTGGCCTGCGCCGGATGTACCGCACGCCGGCGGAGGGCAGCCTGCGCGCGAAGACCGGCACGATCAATCATGTCTCGGCTTTGTCCGGCTACGTGAATGCGGCAAATGGTGAGCGCATCGCGTTCTCGATCATCAGCAACAACGTGCCTTCGACGTGGCGCGCGAAGCGGATCGAGGACGGCATCGGCTCGCGCCTTGCCGCGCTCGACCGTCCGGCCGTGCTGGGCGAAAACGTCTCGCGCGAGCAGCCGATGCAGCCGGTGGAGCCGAGCGTGTCCACGCCTGCCGAGGCGCCGCAGAGCGCCGCACCGACACCACCTCCGGCCGATCCGTCAGGCCCGAGCACGCACACCATCGAGAGCGGCGATACGTTCGAGGGGATCGCAAAGAAGTACGGGACGACGGTGCGCGCGCTGCGTGCTGCGAATCCGAATCTCGACCCGCGCCGCCTCATGCCAGGCAAGTCGCTGCGCCTGCCCTGACCTGCCATTCGGGTGGGGGACACCTCACCCACACCTCCCGACCACTCCTCGAGCCGTTCAGTCCGGCAGGAGCCGGCGCGCGTGCACGAACAGTGTTCTCAGGCGCTGCTCGAACGGTAGCTCACCCGTCATGCCATTCGTCGCGACACCGCCATTGCCGAGAGCGGAGTGAATGATCTGGCCGGCGCCGAGTGCGATGGCGACGTGGGATATACGCGCCGAGTGCTCCGCAAAGAAGAGGAGATCGCCGGCACGCAGGCCGGAGAAATCGTCCTGTGGCTCGACACTGACGCCGATGCGTGCCTGCAGATCGGAGTCGCGCGGCAGGGCGACACCGTGCATCCACATGACGGCCTGGGCGAAGCCCGAGCAGTCTGCGCCGCTGCGGGTCACACCGCCCCACAGGTAGGGTGTGCCGTACCAGCGCCGGGCGGTGCGTGCGACGCTGTCGCCGCGGGACGGGAAGCGATCGGCGAGGCGGTCGACGTCTACGAGCTCGCCGGTGCCGATGGTGCCCCGTCGTCCATCGGGCAGCTCGAAGGAGCCTGCGACGCGGACGACGCGGGCACCCCAGGGGAGGCGAGCGAGTGCGCGGCCGTCCTCGTCGAGGAGCTCGGCGCCGAGCGAGACGACGGGCTCGCCGGTGGAACCGCGCTCCCAGCTTTCCGCCCAGTCGCGCTCGCCCAGCCGCACGTAGCCCTCGTGGACCCAGCCGAGATAGCCATCCTCGCCGCGCACGCGCAGCCACTCGCCGCGGCGGGCGAGCAGATCGAAGCGCATGCCGAGTACGAGCTGCGAGATCTGCGCAGCCGGCAGCGCGGGGTCGAGATAGACGGGCGCGACGGCGGAGCGGACGAGGCCATGCACGTCGGTGCCGAGCGCAGGGTCCGGCAGGCGGACGATCTCATCGAGCAGGGGTCCGCCGGCGAGCGGTCGCGCCGCTGCGATGAGCTGTTCCGCTGCGGCCGTGTCCGTGGTCTGCCCGACGAGGGCGACGCCATTCGCGCGCTGCTCGATTTCGACGTCGAAGATGCCCGAGCGGTAGTCCGGCACGTGTGCGGCGCGGATTTTGTCGATGATGTTCTGAACCTTCTTCATGCCCGTACTGCATTGTCGAGGATGTCGACGACCCGCTCCATCTCGTGCAGGTCGTTGTACAGATGCGGTGCGAAGCGGAGTACGCCTTCGCGCAGGGCACAGTGCACGTCGTGCCGCTGCAATGTTGCAAACGCCGTCTGCGCGCCTGGCATGCGCAGGCACAGGATGCCGGCCGCATGCGCGGCGTCGTGCAGTGAGCGCACGTCGCCACGACGGGCCGCCCAGTCCAGCAGCGGCTGCTGCAGCGCGCGGACGTGATCACGAATGCGGTCCACGCCGATCTCGGTGATCAACTCGACGGAGTTCGCGAATCCGAGGAACTCCGGAAACGGCAAGGTGCCTACCTCGAAGCGCGTCGCATCGTTCAGCAGGTCACGGTCATAATCGACGAGCGTCTCGAAATTGCGCGAAGCGGTGTAGGCGAGCCAGCCGGTGTGCAGCGGGCGATAGCGTGTGATATTCTCGCGCGGCAGCCAGGCGAACCCCGTGCCCCACGGCGACAGCAGCCATTTCTGACCGCCGGCGGCGAGGAGGTCGATCCCGCAGGCGCGCGGATCGAGAGGCACGACGCCGAGCGCCTGGATTGCATCCACGGCGTACAGGATCTCGCGACGACGACAGACCGCACCGAAGCGCGCGAGGTCTGCACTCCAGCCGGTGGCGAACTGGACGGCGGAGAGCGCGAAGAGGGCGACATCGCCGCGATCGATGCGATCCAGCAGGCCCGCCTCGTCAGGGCGCCCGAGCTCGTCGCACGGTACGATGACGACATGATAGCCGACACGCTCGAGCTCGAGCCAGGGATAGACGTTCGCAGGAAACTCGCGGTCGCTGACGACGATCGTGGAGCGGTCGTCGCCTTCAGCCCGCCGCTGGAGGAGGAAGCTCGCGGCCAGGTTGAGACCGACGGAGGTGTTCGGAACGAGTGCGATCTCGTCGACGCCGCCGTGCACGAGGCGGGCCGCCGCGGCCCGCGCGCGCTCCTGCGACGGCATGAAATCATCGTTTGTCAGCCGGCCCGCAGCGCGTCGGTCATGCGCGGCCGTCAGGGCTGCGCGAGTGCGCTCCGGCAGCGGGCCGCTGCTCGCCGCATTCAGGTAGGATACGCCCGACAGGGCTTCGAACTCGCCCGCCGCCAGTCCACCGCGCACCGTACCTTCCCTGACCTGCGACACACTCCCCTCCCGCTGCGTTGCGACGTCCTGGTCCCGACGGAGCCGGCGCAATGTAGCCGGGACGGCACTGGAGCGGTAGCTAGACGGTGGGCGCGCGGCGTTGTGCAATCGAGAGGCGTCGGCGCAGCTCGAACAGGGACATGGTCTCGAGCGTGCGCTCGGCACTCGCGCGTGTCTGCCAGCGCACTTCGGGAAGGGTAAGAACGGACGCCTCGTCGCGTTCCGGATGCAGGATCATGTACCAGCGCCCGTGGTGGCGCGGCGTGTGCTCTTCGCGCGCCCCGGCCACCCAGCGCTCGCCGTCTTCGCTCTGGAACGTCCGCATGCGATCTCAGCCTTCCTTCTCCGTGGAAGCACGCAGCAGCTGGCGCAACGCGGCTTCGTCCATGGTGTCGAGCTCGTGCTGGGCGGCGTCGTAGCCTTCGCTGCGGAGCGGTGCCTGACGCACGGCACCCTCACCGACGGGCACGAAGAGCGCCAGCAGAGCGCCGAACGACTCGCGTCCCAGCACGACGTCCCACTCTGTTCCCTGCGTGTCCTGGAACCTGCGCATCGTCCGTTCCTGCGCCCTTGCGCGCGCGTCGAAAAGTGAGCAGCGTGTGAGCCGCCCCACCCACGAGGAGAACAGCGCCCAGCCATGCAGGACTCCCTGACGGACCGACTCAACGACGGTATCGCCGAGATCATGAGGTTCCTGCCGCGGCTCGCCGCGGCGCTCGGCATTCTCATGGTCGGCTTCGCCATTGCGAAGATGATCGAGCGCGGGACGGATATGGCGCTGCACCGGATCGGCTTCGACAGGTGGATGCGCGAGGGCGGCGTCACGGAGGCGCTGGAGCGAGCCGGCACGGGTCTCGACCCCTCGTCGGTCATCGCAAAGCTGGTCTTCTGGACCGTGATGCTGCTCGTCATCCTGCTGGCCGCCAATGCGCTGGGCGTCGAGGCCGTCAGCACATTGTTCGCCGAGCTGCTCGCCTACATCCCGAACGTGATCGCGGCGGTCATCGTGCTCGTGCTCGGCATCCTGCTCGGCGAGTTCGTGAAGGACCTGGTCCTCGCCTCCGCCGGCGGCCTGCGCGCGGGC
>CAYSGF010000203.1:0-10177 GCA_964430275.1 uncultured Gemmatimonadaceae bacterium | reverse complement strand
CGATCGCGCTCGGCATCGTGAACGGCTTCGAGCAGGTCGAGGGTCACGTGGACGGCGAGCTCACCGCCATCGGCGTTGCGGGTTCCACGCAGATGGGCGGCGGCTTCAACGTCATGGACGGCGCCGCGACCTGGGCGCCCGTCGGTGTCCGCTATCACGACATCGAGGCGACGTTCGACGTCATGCAGGATCGCGTTTTCTTCGTGGACGCGACCGCGCGCGCCGCCGAGCCGCGCCAGCGCCCCGGGTTGACACGCACGAGCGGCGGCAGCGCGCGCGTGACCGGCCGCATCGACTTCGCCGAGCCGTCCGATCCCGGTCTCGACATACGCATGCTCGCCAACAACCTGCTCGCCGCGAACCGGCGCGACGTCGTCCTGACCGCCTCCGGCGACACCTATCTGCGCGGCAGCTACCGCGCCCCGATCGTCACCGCCACGCTGAACATCGATGGCGGTGCACTCTACATCGACGAGCTGTACCGCCAGTACCTCGTGGTCGGCCTCGACAGTCCGCTGCTCTTCGACGCCGTCGACACGACCCTCGTCGCCGTGCGCCGGGTCCTGCCCGCCTCGGAGAATCCGTTCCTGCGCAACCTCATCGTCCGCGATACCCGCGTGACGGTCGGCCCCGGATCCTGGCTGCGCAGCCGCGACGTGAACGTCGAGGTCACTGGCGATCTGAACGTGGCGCTCGACCGCCGCCGCGGCGACATCACCCTGACCGGTATCCTGGAGGCACAGCGCGGAACCTACGACCTGTCCTATGCCGCGTTCACCCGTCGCTTCGACGTGCGCGAGGGCACCGTCGAGTTCGCCGGTACACCCGGCATCGATCCGAGTCTCGCAATCACCGCGGTATACCGCGCGCGCAGCGGTGTCGACCGCGGCGAGGCGATCGAGATCCTCGCCCAGCTCTCCGGCTCCCTGCAGGCACCGCGCGTCGAGCTCACCAGCACCGAGCAGCCGCCGATCAGTGAGTCCGACCTCGCCAGCTACCTCTTCTTTGGTGTGCCCACGTACGCGCTCAACATTACCGGGGGCGGCACCGCAGGCGGGCTGACCGACCTCGGCCTGAGCGCTCTCGGACCCACCGTGCTCGGTTCCTTCGCCAGCGGCCTGCAAACCCTCGCACAGCGCTTCGGCCTGGTCGATTACGTCGGCCTGACCGCCGCCGAGAACGCCTCCCTCGCCTCGCAGCAGTCCAGCAACTACAACGTCTTCTCCGGACTCTTCTCCGGCACCAACCTCGAGGTCGGCCGGTACTGGGGACCCGTGTACGTCGCTGCCACGCAGCGCCTCGACGGCGGGTTCGAGCCCGGCTTCCGCCTGGAGTGGACCCTCAATCCGACGTTCACCGCCGAGCTGTTCGGCGAGGACCGCTTCGCCCGCGAGCCGGGATTCGGGGCCCTTCAGTCCACCGATTTCCGCAAAGTGTACGGGTTCTCGCTCTTCCGGGAGTGGACGTACTGACCACCCGGACCATGATTGACTCTTAACTTTTGGCCGTTTTCGCCCATCCGCTGCGCACAGCTTGCAGCAGGGCAGAGGCCGAATCAGCGTATGCTCGTTGCGGCCAAAAGTTAAGAGTCAATCATGGTCCGGCGGGGTGGTCACTGGACCGGATCCCCTCCGAACGGGTAAATTTCGCTTCGAACCGATGACTCGGAGGAGTCTGGATGCAGAACCTGAAGGTATTCATGCTGATGGCCGGCCTGACTGCGCTGCTCGTCGTCCTCGGCGGGTGGCTCGGCGGCTCGAACGGGGCGATCCTGTTCTTCGTGCTGGCCGCAGCGATGAACTTTGCGATGTACTGGTGGAGCGATAAGGTCGTGCTGCGGATGTACCGTGCGAAGCTCGTCGGGCCGGAGGATGCGCCCGACCTGTACCGCATGGTGGACCGCCTGCGGCAGCGTGCCGGCCTGCCGATGCCGACGGTAGCGGTCGCCCCGTCGCAGCAGCCGAATGCGTTCGCGACGGGCCGCAACTACGAGCACGCCGTGGTCTGCTGCACGGCGGGCATTCTGCAACTCGTCTCGAAGGAGGAGCTGGAGGGCGTGATCGCGCACGAGCTGGCCCACATCAAGCACCGTCACATGCTGGTGGGTACGGTCGCCGCGACGATGGCGGGCGCGATCGCCATGATCGGCAACATCGTCAAGTGGGGTGCGATCTTCGGCGGCATGCGCGGCGACGACGACGGCAACAACCCGATCGCGCTGCTCGCCATGGCGATCGTCGCGCCGATCGCGGCGATGATCATCCAGATGGCGATCAGCCGCGCGAACGAGTTTCAGGCGGATCGCACGGGCGCGGAGATCGCCGGCCATCCGCGTGGTCTGTCGAGCGCGCTGCTGAAGCTCGACGCCTATGCGCACCGGATCCCGATGGACGTGAACCCCGCGGCTGCGCAGCTCGCGATCGTGAATCCGCTCTCCGCGATTCGTGGTGGCGGTCTGTTCAAGCTGTTCAGCACGCACCCGCCGACAGAGGAGCGGGTGCAGCGGCTCGAGGCGCTCACGATCGCGCCCGAGTTCGCGCGCGTCGGCGGCTGACGCCGCAGGTGTTCGCGCCCGACAGAGAAGGTGCGGCCGGCCCGTATGCCGGCCGCACCTTCATTCTTATCAATCCCGCGGCCGGCCAGGACGAGGTCGCTCGCCTGCGTCGTGAGATCGGCGGCGCCTTTGCGGCGCGCGGCGCGTCGTTCGACCTCGTCGAGACGGAACGAGCCGGCCATGCCTCCGAGCTCGCGAGCTCCGCCGCACGTCTCGGCTACCGCGCCGTGTGCGTCGTCGGCGGGGATGGCACTCTCGCCGAGGCGGCGACCGGACTGGCCGGCACGGGCACGCCGCTCGCCCTCATCCCGCGCGGCACCGCGAACCAGGTCGCACTCAACCTCGGGATTCCGCTCGATATCGAATCGGCGACCGAGGTCGCCATCCGCGGCGTGCCGACGTCGCTCGACCTCGGCCGTATCGGGGGCAGGAACTTCGCACTCGTGGCTGGTGCCGGCCTCGACGCCGCTGTCATGGCGACGGCAACGCGCGAGCTCAAGGAGAAGTGGGGCTTCGGCGCCTACATTTACGCTGCGGTGAAGGAAGCCCTGAATGCCGCACCCGTGCGGTTCCTGCTCACCACCGACGGCAACGAGCTCGAGGTCGACGCGGTCACCGTCATGATCGCGAACGTGGGCGAGCTGTTCCCCGGCTTCCTGCCGATTCGCTTCCCCCTCGCACCACGCCCGACCAGCTCCTGGACGGACGGCCTGCTCGACGTGATCGTGGTCGCACCGCGCAAGTTGCCCGAGTTCGCGGGTGTGCTCTGGAACGCCGCACACAAGCGGTTCGGCCTGGATGACCGGCTGCTTCATTTCCCGGCCCGCGAGATCACGATCGCGAGCGCGACGCCCGTTCCCGTCCAGATCGATGGTGACCCGGCCGGGACCACGCCGGTCACCGCCTGCGTGGAGCGGCGGGCGCTCAACATCTTCCTGCCGGAGTGAGCCCGACCGATCCGCTGCTCCCGGTCCGCCGCGAGTCACTCACTGCCAGCGATGGCGTGCGTCTCGCCGTGCATCGCGTGGGTCCTGCCGGCGGTGTCCCCGTCCTTCTCGTGCCCGGGACCTTCTCGAATCACACGTTCTGGCTCGGCACCCGAGGTACCGGGCTCGCCCGCGACCTCGCCGCGCATGGCTACGACGCGTGGGTGCTCGATCCGCGAGGCCATGGCGAGAGCGAGCGTGCCCCGGCCGGCGCGAACTGGCGCTTCGACGACTGGGCGCGCCGCGACGCGACTGCGGCGATCGACGCCGCATTCGCCGACCAGCCCGGCTTCATCATCGGCCACTCGGCGGGCGGCGCCGCCACCCTCGTCGCCCTGGCCGTGCGACCCGATCTCCACCGTCGCCTGCGCGGACTCATCGTCGTGGGAACACCGCTGCCCTGGCTGCAGCCGTTCAGCCGCGCGGGGGCGCTGGCGATCCGTGCAGTCTCGCGCGTGCTCGGGCGCTTCCCGGCGCGGGCGCTGCGCCTCGGTCCGGAAGACGAGCTGCCCGGCGTCATGATCCAGTGGATGAACTGGAACCTGGATGGCCGCTGGATCGGCGACGACGGCACCGACTACGGCCGTGCGCTCGCCGGCCTCGACGCGCCACTCCTCGTCATTGCCGCAGCCGCCGACCGCTGGGCCCCGCCGCCCTCCTGCCGTGCCCTCCTCGATATGGTGGGAGCACGCGATACGACGTACCTGCTGTGCGGTCGCGAGACCGGCTTCTCCCATGAGTTCCGACACGTCGACGTGCTCGCCGGGCGAACCGCCCGCGCGGAGGTCTGGCCCCTGATGCGGCAGTGGATGGAGACGCGGTAGCCGCGCGGGCTTGTCCAATCCGGCCGGTTTGCCGAAACTAACGGGCTCGCGCAGCACCGCGTTACAGGACTGGAGAGGCAATCATGGCGATGCCCGCCACGCAGATCCGTAAAGGCAACGTAATCGTATTCAACGGCGATCCCTGCCGGGTCGTCGAATTCCACCACCACACGCCCGGCAATTTGCGTGCATTCGTGCAGGCGAAGATGCGAAACCTGCGCAGCGGGAACACCTTCGAGCACCGGTTCCGTGCGGCGGACACCGTCGAGAAGGCGCAGATGGAGACGCACGAGCTCCAGTACCTGTACTCCGACGGCACGCACTATCACTTCATGAACAACGAGAACTTCGAGATGCTCGCGCTCGATGACGAGGCGCTCGGTGATGCCGCCCAGTGGCTGACCGAGAACATGGTCATCCTGTCGGAGTTCTACGAGGGCAAGCCGATCGGCGTGGAACTGCCCTCCTCGCTCGAGCTCGAGGTCGTCGAGACCGAGCCGGCCATGACCGGAGCGACGAAGACCGCGATGACGAAGCCCGCTAAGCTTGCAAACGGCGTGACCGTACAGGTGCCTTCGTTCATCAATCAGGGCGACCTGCTGCGCGTCGACCCGCGCGAGGGCAAGTACCTCGAGCGCGCGAAGTAGCGCACATCCCAGCGCCGGCGCGCGCGTCCGCTGGACCGCGGCACAACGCGCACGCTGCTGCGTGGCGCCTGCGGCACAGAGCGCGTACAATACCCGCCGTTCCCTCGGCAACATGACCGCCACAGGAGTGTGCCCCATGGCGTGCGCGAGCATCCGGCGTTCCGTCTGCTGCGGATCGGCTGCGGCGTGGACGCTGATCGGTCTGGCGGTCAGTGTCGTGCAGCTCGCCGCACAGGAGCCGTACCGCACTCCGCCGCAGGCCATCGTCGACATCCTGGACGCACCACCCCTGCCCGTCGTCAGTGTCTCGCCGGATCGGTCCTGGCTGCTGCTTGCGGACCGCTCGAGCATGCCGTCCATCGCGGACCTCGCCGAGCCGATCCTGCGCCTTGCCGGGACGCGCATCAATCCCGCGCGCAACTCGAGTGCGGGGATCCCGCGCACAATCGGGCTGCGTGTTCGCGCCGTCGAAGGCAGTACCGAACGGGTGATCCGCACGCCGGAAGCGGCCAGCATCGGCTGGACCTCGTGGTCCCCGGACGGGGAGCGCATCGCTTTCCTGAACATGGGGGATGATCGGGTCGAGTTGTGGGTCGCGAACACGTCGACGGGCGCGGCGCGCCGCATCACGGACGCGGCAGTCAACGGCATTGGCTTCGCCCCCTGCCAGTGGATGGACGGCGAGCACCTGCTGTGCTCGTTCATTCCGGACGGGCGCGGGGCGCCTCCCGT
The DNA here is from genome assembly GCA_964430275.1 of uncultured Gemmatimonadaceae bacterium. Taxonomy (GTDB): domain Bacteria; phylum Gemmatimonadota; class Gemmatimonadetes; order Longimicrobiales; family RSA9; genus DASTYK01. Next base: position 4,434 of record CAYSGF010000203.1, on the reverse strand, counting down.
GGAGCCGCGCGTGCCGGATGGGCCGGTCACGCAGGAGTCCTCGGGCCGCGCAGCGCCGGTACGCACGTACCAGGACCTGCTCTCGAATCCCTACGACGTCGCGCTGTTCGAGTATTATTTCCCCGCGCAGCTGGCCATCGTCGATGTGACGGATGGTACGCGCACGCCGATCGGTGAGCCCGGCATCTTCGCCAGTGTCGACCCCTCGCCGAGCGGCGAGTACGTGCTCGTACGCCGGGTCGTCGCCCCCTACTCGTACCAGGTCCCTCTGTACCTCTTCGCGCAGGAGATCGAGGTCCTGGACCGGCGCGGCGGCGTGGCTTACCACGTCGCCGCTCAGCCCGTGCTCGACAACCTGCCGCCAGGCGGCTGGGTGCAGACGGGTCCGCGCAGTGTATCATGGCGACCGGTGCAGCCCGCCACGCTCTACTGGGCGGAAGCGCTCGATGGCGGCAACCCACGCGCCGAAGCGGAGCAGCGCGACCGGCTCATGATGATCGCTGCGCCGTTCACGGATGCGCCACGCGAGTTTGCGCGTACCGGTGAGCGGTACGCGGGCATCCAGTGGAGCGACGGCGACCTTGCGCTTCTCAGCGACATGGAGCGCGCGACGCGCTGGCGGCGCACCTTCCTCATTCGGCCGGACGAGCCGCAGGCACAGTGGCGGCTCGTGCACGAGTACAGTACGGAAGACGCCTACAATGATCCGGGCGATCCGGTCGAGCGCACGGCAGCGAGCGGAAACGCCGTGCTGCTGGTGCACGACGGCGCGATCTACCTGGAAGGGCGGGGCGCCGGCCCCGATGGCGACCACCCGTTCCTGGATCGCCTCGACCTTGGCACGCTTCGCGCCGAGCGCGTGTGGCAGGCGGAACCCGGTTCGTACGAGCTGCCGCTCGCGCTGCTCGATGACGACGCACACCGCATCCTGACGCGCCGCGAGACGGCGCTCGAGCCGCCAAACTACTACGTCCGTGACACCCGCTCCGGCACGCGCGTCGCACTCACGGAGTTTCGCGACCCGGCGCCCCAGCTGCGGGCGATCACGAAGCGGCTCGTGACGTACGAGCGCGCGGACGGCGTGTCCCTCAGCGGTACATTGTACCTGCCGCCCGACTATCGGGAAGGCCAACGCGTTCCCGTCGTCGTGTGGGCGTATCCGCGCGAGTACGTGAACGCAGACATTGCCGGCCAGGTACGCAGCTCGGCAAACCGCTTCGACACGTTCGGCGGCGCGTCACACCTGTTCTTCCTGACGCAGGGCTACGCCGTGTTCGACGGCCCCTCCATGCCGATCGTCGGCGGTGACACCGCGAACAACACGTACGTCGAGCAGCTCGTGGCGAGTGCGCGTGCCGCCGTCGACAAGGTCGTCGACATGGGGATCGGCGATCCGGAGCGGATCGGCGTCGGCGGCCACAGCTATGGTGCGTTCATGACGGCGAGCCTGCTTGCGCATTCCGATCTGTTCCGTGCCGGCATCGCGCGCAGCGGCGCGTACAACCGCTCCCTCACGCCGTTCGGCTTCCAGTCCGAGCAGCGTACCTTCTGGGAGGCGCCCGAACTGTACGCGCGCGTGTCGCCGTTCTGGTACGCGGACGATATCAACGAGCCTCTGCTGCTGATCCACGGTGCGGCGGACAACAACTCGGGAACCTTCCCGGTGCAATCGGAGCGCATGTTCGCTGCCGTGAAGGGGCATGGCGGCACCGTGCGCCTCGTCATGCTGCCGCACGAGAGCCACGGGTACGCCGCCCGCGAGTCGGTGCTTCACACGCTCGCGGAGATGGTCGCATGGTTCGATCGGCACGTGAAGAATGCGCCTCCGCGCGAGCGCACGACGTCGGATCAGTGACACATGCCCTATCCGATTGACAGCAGCGGCGCGCGCCCGCCGTCCGGCCCGCTCATCCCCGGGTTCGTCCTCAAGATCGGCCGCTCGGTAGGCGCCCTGCCGCAGGCCATCGTGGGCGCCGTTGTTGCCGCGCTGCTGGTGCTCGTCACCGTGATCGATACACTCACGGGCCCCGAGCTCGCTGTCTCGGTGTTCTACCTGGTGCCGATCGTCATTGCCAGCTGCTGGCTCGGCACACGCGGCGCACTGCTGAGCGTCCTCGTGGCCGGCGTCGGCGTTCTCCTCGCCGACGTGCTCGGTGACGCCGCCTACGCCCAGCCGGCGGCGCGCTACTGGAACGCGGCAGTCCTGACGTGCGTGTTCTTCGTGGTCGCGGCCATTCAGACGGCACTGTGCAGCGCACTCCGCCATGAGCGGGATCTGTCGCGCACGGATCCCCTGACCGGTGTCGCGAACGGCCGCTACTTCTTCGAGCTGGCACGGCGCGAGCAGCGGCGTGCGCGTCGCTACCGGACGCCGCTGACCGTCGCATACCTGGACCTGAATGGTTTCAAGGCGATCAACGACCTGCACGGTCACGATACCGGTGACCGCGTACTGACCGAAGTCGCGCATGCGCTGGCGGCGAGTGTGCGCGAGATCGACGGTGTCGCGCGCATGGGTGGCGACGAGTTCGCGATCCTGCTGCCGCAGGCGGACGCGAGCGGAGCGCGCATCGTCCTCAGCCGGATGGCCGGCGAGCTCGAAAAGGTCCGTGGCCGCTGGCCGATTGCCTGGAGCATCGGGGTCGTGACGTTCCCCGTGCCGCCCGACGATGTCGAGGAGCTGGTCCGTGCCGCCGACCGCCTCATGTACTCGGTCAAGAATGCGGGCGGCGGCATCCGGTTCGCGGCGATCTCTCCGGACTCCACGAAGGTTCACTCCCCGTTCGGCGTCTGAATCCGTCGCGTTCGGCGCGTGCGGACCGCCAGCCCTCTGCAGGGGTAGTATCGCGGCTGATTCCTCCGCCATAAGGCCGGTTCCGAGACATGCGTGAGCTCATCGTCGTGCGCGGTGCGCGCGAGCACAACCTGAAGAATATCGACGTCGAGATTCCCCGCGATCAGCTCGTGGTCGTGACGGGGCTGTCCGGCTCCGGCAAGAGCTCGCTCGCGTTCGATACGATCTACGCAGAGGGGCAGCGTCGCTACGTCGAGTCATTATCCGCGTATGCGCGGCAATTCCTTGGCATCATGGAGAAGCCCGACGTCGATGTCATCGACGGTCTTTCCACCGCCATCTCCATCGAGCAGAAGACGACGGGGCGTAACCCACGCTCCACGGTCGGCACGGTCACCGAGATCTACGACTACCTCCGGCTGCTGTGGGCACGTGTCGGTGTCCCGCACTGCGCCAACTGCGGCCAGCCGGTGCGCCGGCAGTCGTCCACACAGATCGTTGACCAGGTGCTTGCCTGGCCGGAGAGCACGCGCATCGAGGTGCTGGCCCCGCTCATTCGTGGTCGCAAGGGCGAGTTTCGCGAGCTGTTCGAGGAGATGCGCAAGAAGGGCTTCGTGCGCGTGCGCGTCGATGGCGAATCGTTCGAGCTCGAACACCCGCCGCGCCTGAACCGCTACGAGAACCACACGATCAGTGTGGTCGTCGACCGGCTCGTGGTCCGCACTGCGGACCGCTCGCGCCTGGCCGATTCCATCGAAACGGCCCTGACCGTGGGGAGCGGCGTCGTGGAGATCGCCGAGCATGGCGGCGACGAAAAGACGCAGGTCTTCAGCGAGCGCTACGCCTGCGTCCATTGCGGCACGAGCATGTCGGAGCTGGAGCCGCGGCAGTTCTCGTTCAACTCGCCCTACGGCGCATGCGAGGCCTGCGGTGGGCTGGGCACGCGCAAGGAAGCGAGCCCCGACCTCGTGGTCGGGGATCCGATCATCTCTCTGCTCGAGGGCGTAATTCTGCCATGGGGCGAACCCACCGGCCACCTGCGCCGCTCGATCATTCCCGGGCTCGCTGAGCACTACGGCTTCGATCCGAAAGCACCATGGGGAAAGCTTCCGGACAAGGCCCGTGAGGGAATCCTTCACGGATCCGGCACCCGTAAGCTGAAGTTCCCGTATCGCGCCGGCGGTGCATCGGGAACCTACAGTGAGCCGTGGGAAGGCGTGCTCGGCAACGTGATGCGTCGCTACGAGGAGACGACGTCGGACTCCGTGCGCGAACAACTGGACACCTTCATGACCACGCAGCCATGCCGCACCTGCGGCGGCGCGCGCCTGAAGGCGGAGAGCCTGGCCGTAACGGTCGGCGGACGCTCCATCGGCGCCGTCGTCGACATGAGCGTGGCCGAAGCTCTGGCGTTCTTCGAGTCCGTTGCGGCGAGTGCGTCGCTGCCGCCCGAGATTGCCGGCCCGATCCTGAAGGAAGTCGGTGAGCGGCTGCGCTTCCTGTCGAACGTCGGCCTCGAGTACCTGACGCTCGGCCGCAGCGCGGAAACGCTCTCCGGCGGCGAGGCGCAGCGGATCCGCCTGGCCACGCAGATCGGCAGCCGCCTCGTCGGGGTGCTCTACATCCTCGACGAGCCCTCG
>CAYSGF010000202.1:0-39276 GCA_964430275.1 uncultured Gemmatimonadaceae bacterium | reverse complement strand
GCGTACGCGCATGGTGAGCGCGGACGCGTCTACCTCTGGCAGGGGCTCCCGTTCTGATGGACGGTGGAATGGCAGGCCGCTCGATTCTACGCTTCGAGGTTCCCGACCGCGCCGTGTTCGAGCGCCTCGTCGATGCGCCTGTCGACGGATCCGGCGTCGACGCGGGCATCGGACTCGAGGTGTTCCGCGATCTCTACTTCGATACACCTGCGGCGGACCTGAAGGAGAAGGGCGCAACGGTACGCGTGCGCCTTCATGCAGACGGTTCGGCGACGCTCCTGATTGATCTGCTCGAGCGGCTACCGGACGACGGCGCGCCGCGACGCCGTACCGCCGAAGCCCGCGTGATGAGCAGCGACGTCTCCGCACTGCTGCGAGGGGATTCCGAGGCGGCGCGCCTGCTGCGGGCCCTCATCGATCCCACTCGCCTGAACCGGATCCTCGAGGTCGAGACGGTGCGACGGACGCGCAAGCTCAGCACGTCGGCAGGCGACGTTGTCGAGCTGCACTGCGATCTGGCAACGGTGCGGCGTGGCGAGCTCGCGGCGGAACTGTACGAGCTCGAGGTGGATGTGCCGGCGCCGCAGGGGCATGCGGTCAGCGCGCTGCTCAGCGAGCTGCGCGAAACCCACGGGCTGCAGCCGGCACTGGCGGAGACGGAGGGGCGCGTGCGCGGTCTGGCGGATGAGCTCGAGACTGCGGCGCTCGAGCATGCCGTGCGCGGCGCGCGCGAAGTCGCCGTACTGGTGCATGATCGCGGCGCACTCGCACTCACGGACCAGGAGGGCGAGCTGATCGTGCCGCACGGTCCGGGTGCCGGGGCGCAGGCGTGCCGGCAGGCAATGCGTTCCACACTTGGTCACGCCCGTGCGCGGGTGCGCCTGCTGGGAACGAGCATGGGCACGCCGGGCCGGCCGGCGCTCCAGATCTGGCTCGCGGAGGACGTTGCACCCTTCGATGATGCACGCCGCATCAACTGGGTGCCCGTGGACCAGGCGCTCGAGCGCGCGGGTTCACCGGGCCTGCGCGACGCACGCACGCTGCGCGCACTACACGTGATCGCACGCTCGGGGCTGGGCAGCTGGAGCCTGGCGGCCCTGCGCACGCGCGACACGCAGGCCGAAGGGCTGGAGCCACTGGAGCTGGTGCTCCAGCGGCTGGAGGCGGCCGATGGGACGCTCGAGCCTTCGCCGAAGGACATGCCGCCCGGCCTGCTGCTGAACATGGAACTGTCGCGCATGGCGTTCGACGAGCGCATCCTCGTGATGGCGGAGGACCCGCGCACACCGCTGCTCGCTCGTGTCCGGTTCCTGAGCATGTTCGGCCAGCGGCGTGACGACTTCTTCATGACGCGCGTCGCGCGCTTCAAGCGCATGCTTGCGGCGGGCGACACGGAGCGCAGCATCGACGGTCTGCTCCCGTCACAGCAGCTGGACGTGATCTCGATCCGCGCCCGCCAGATGAAGCACCGCGCGTACGCCCTGCTCGGCCAGCGGCTGCTGCCCGAGCTGGCGGCGCACGGCATCGTGATCGAGTCCTGGGAAGCGCTCGGTGACCAGGACCGCGAGTACGTGCGCGCGACCTATGGCGACCGGCTCGAGGCACTGGTGATGCCGATCGTGGCGGATCCGATGCACCCGTTCCCGCACGTGCGCAACCTGCGGCCGGCACTCGCGGCGACGGTGCAGCTGCCGGGGCAACACGGCGACCAGCTCCTCGCCGCCGAGTTGCCGGGAGACCTGCCGCGCTTCGTGCCGTTGCCCGGCGGCACGCGCTTCGTGCCGCTCGAGGACGTCGTCATGGCGACGCTGCCCGAGCTCTATCCCGGCCTCGAGGTCGTGCGGGCCCACACGTTCCGCGTGACCCGCAGCGCGAACATCGATCTGGACGACGATACGCTGGACATGCTGGAGACGGTCGCGGAGGAAGTCGCGCGGCGGCCGTTCCAGGAGGTCGTGCGGCTGGAAGTCGAGCGATCCATGCCGCCGGAGATGCGCCAGCACCTGCTGCGGGAGATCCAGTTCGAGAACGAGGAGTTCGCGAGTACCCTGGACGAGCAGGACGTGTACACGGTCGAGCGCGTGGTCGACCTGGCGGCGCTCGAGGAGATTGCGTCGCTCGACCTGCCGGAGCTGCATTACGAGCCGAAGCCGACGAAGCCTCCGTTCCCGGAGGAACCAGGGTTGTTCGAGCTCATCGCGGAACGCGAGCGCTTCGTTCAGTTCCCCGCGGATGCGTTTGCGCATTCGGTCGAGCGCCTGCTCAACGAGGCGGCAGACGATCCGCAGGTCGTAGCGATCAAGGTGACCCTCTATCGTACGAGTCGCGACTCCGCAGTCGTGGCGGCGCTGAGGCGCGCGCGCGAAAAGGGCAAGGACGCCGTCGCGATGGTCGAGCTGAAGGCGAGCTTCGATGAACAGCGCAACATCGAATGGGCGCGCAACCTGGAACAGGCCGGCATTCGCGTCGTATTCTCGCCACCGAAGTACAAGGTACACGCGAAGGTCGCACTCGTACTTCGTCGCGAGGGCACTGCACTGCGGCGCTATGCCTACATCGGGACCGGCAACCTGAACGCGAGGACCGCGGCGTCGTATGTCGACGTGGGCATCTTCACGGCCGATCCCGAGTTGACGCAGGAGCTCAACACCATTTTCAACCTGCTGACCGGGTATGCGGCGAGCGCGCAGATCGACACGCTGCTGGTCTCGCCGTTCAACATGCGGCGCCGGTTCCTGCGCCTGATTCAACGCGAGATCGAGCACGCACAGGCCGGCCGTCCGGCGCGGATCCGCATCCAGATGAATGGCCTGGCCGATCGCCGGCTGATTGCGGCGCTCTATCAGGCGTCACAGGCCGGCGTCGACATCGACATGATGGTGCGGGAGATCTGCGCGCTCCGTCCGGGCGTGCCCGGCGTGTCCGACCGCATCCGGGTATCGAGCCTGCTCGGACGTTATCTCCAGCATGCGCGCATCTTCCACTTCCACAACGGCGGCGACGACGAGTACTTCATCGGCTCTGCCGACTGGCGGCCGCGCAACATGCGTGAGCGTGTGGAGGTGATCACGCCAGTGCGCGATGCCGGTCATCGCGCGCGCCTCGATGGCATGCTGCGCGACGTCCTGTCCCACCCCGACACCTGGGTGCTGCGCTCCGACGGAGCATATGTCCGGAAGGAGGAGATCATCGGCGCTGCGGAGGAGGAGAACGCCGCCTAGGGAATGCGCACGTAGGTGACACTGATACCGAACAGGTAACCGGTGTCGTCACGGAAGATCTTCTGCAGGCCCGCATAGACGTCGAGCCCGGGTAATCCGAGCTGCTGCACGCCCAGGCCCAGACTCATGTGCCAGCTCGTCAGCATGGGCTGCGGACCGCTGCCGCAATCGAAGTCCCACACCACGCCTGGCATCGTGTAGGCGACGAGGCGCACCCGCTGCAGCATCGCGAGCGACAGCGGCACACCGAGATCGAACGTGCACGCATTGATGCCGGGGGTCACGTCGGGTGCGTAGCCGATTCCCATCTCCGCTCCGAGTGTGCTCGTTGCGCTGTAGTCCCCGAAAATGGCGCCGATCGTGGGTCCGCCCGTGATGACGTTGAAACGCGCGCGCGCACCGAACAACGAATGGGCGTCGCACTCCCCGGACTCACAGTCCGTTTGCTGATAGCCACCGGTGATGCCGAAGACGGAGCCGCCGCGCCACTGCAGGTCGATGCCGCCGGCAATCGACGAGAGGGGATCGCCGTCGCGGCCCGCGCGGCGAGCTGCCTGAAGCCGGATGCCCCAATAGTTGTGGTTGCGACTCGCGGGCATCGGCAGCGCGAGTGGCGGCAGGGCGCCGACGGGTGTCGCCTCCGCTCCGAGCATACGCGGCTCCGCCGGCTCCTGCGCATGCGCTGCGGCGGGCGCGAGAACTGCCGCCAGGCTAGCCGCGCAGGCGGCACGCAGCAGTATGCTCCGCGTCTTCATGGCCGGGGCTCGAGCCAGCGTGAGTACGAGCGTCCGCCCGTACCGTTCCGCTGATATCGGTAGACGCTCAGCATGACTCCGCCATCGCGCAGAATGTCGAGGCGCATGAAGCCGGTGCGGTGCTGGCTGACATAGTAGCTCTCGCGCAGGCGCACGGCGCACTCGACGCGCGTCTGGGAACCGGCGCCACTCACGAGGAGGTATTCGGCAGGCGGGCCGCCGCGCAGCACCTGGATGTTGTGATCGTGGCCGCTCAGGTAGGCGAGCGGCGGATTCACTGCGAGTGCCGCCTCGATGGAGTCACGCATCGTCCGGTTCGCACTCGACATGATGTCCTGGCTGCGTCCGCCGAAGCGATTGTACGGCGCCGTCACCCCGCAGTAGCCGCCATGCTTGCCGCCCGTCATGAGTGGATGGTGTGCGGCGACGAACGTGACGCGCTCCGGTCGAGCGGAGTCCGGTGCGACCGCAGCGCGGAGCCCGGCGGTCACATCGTCGAAATCGAGCGCGGCGCATTCCGAGCTGCCGTCCCGTACGATGTAATCGTGCAGCCACCACTGCGTGTCCAGCAGGATGAGCCGCATGCGGCCGACGTCCAGCGTTACGGGGCCGGGGCAGCCGTCGGGCGGCAGCAGACGCACGTCCCGACCCTCCGCGAGGTCCGCGATCATACGCTCCTGCAGCCGCATCGCGTACAGGCCGAACGGGCCCGCATCCGCCCAGTCATGGTTGCCGGGAATGAAGATGCCGCGCGCGCCCTCCGGCACGGCGTGGACCTGGGCAGCAAGCCGACGACGGGCGTCGGCCCACTCCGCGTGACCCTCCTCGGGTATCCCGCTCGGATAGACATTGTCCCCGACGAACAGGATGATCGTGCGCTCCGGAGCGGCGGACGCCTGGAAGTACAACGAATCGAGCGGCACACCGATATCGCGCGGATCCGGCTCGCCGGCGTCACCGATCAGGAACAGCGTCGTTTCGATCTCCGGCGGGGTCGGGAAGTCGGTCGGCTCATGGAGCGTGCAGGCGCCCTGCGCGAGCAGGGCGGTTCCGAGGACCAGCCATGGGCGCGCGCGGCTGCGGTGCCCGTGACCGTGGCGGGCGAATGCGTCGACATCAACCGCTTCAAACGAGGATGGCAATCGTGGCTCCCGATCCGGTACCCACTGTGAAGAAATTGCGGGGCGAGGCTGGGCAGGACTCGTGCCCACGAGCTCTCGCACCGCGCCGCCCGGCGCTCGATCAGCCGGGCGCTCACGTCTGACAACGACTTGCAGCGTTGCCACCGACGTGGGTCGAGCAGACGCTTGCCACGATGGCGGTCCAAAGCCCATCTTGCAACCCGTAGTCCCGCCTCTCCCCCGGGGCGTATCGAACCCCACGGGTCTCATGCAGAAATCGACTGTGTCGACGAAGACGCTACTGACGCTCATCGCGCCTGCCGCCCTCGTTGTGAGTGCAACGGCCGGTGCGCTGCTGCTCGCGCCGGATGCGCCGCTCCTGGTGCAGGCAGGGAAAGGTTATCCGCTCGTCGCCCTCGCGCTGACGCTGCTCCTCGCGTGGCGACTGCAGCGCAGCCGCCTGTTCATCAGCGCGCTCGCCCTCGCGCTGACCACGACCCTGCTCGACACGACGCCGCTCGGCGGTGACGCCGTGGCGAATGCCGGGGCCGCCATTGCGCTGCCGCTCGGACTCGTGCTGCTTGCGCTCACAGCGGACCGGCCCGTCAGCGCACCGCGCAGCCAGCTGCAGCTCCTGCTCGCGCTCGGTCCCGGCATCGCGCTCGCCGGTGCGCTGGCCGCCAGGCGGAGCGCCGTGGCGCCCTACCTCCACTACGACGTGCTCGGACTGGGCGGCGGCACGACGATCTCCCAGCCGGCCCTGCTTGCCGGCGCCCTTGCGATCGTCGTGGTCGCGATCCTGGCGGTGCGCCGTCGGCTCGCGACGGATGCCGGGCTCGCGTGGGCGGTGCTCACGAGCGTGCTGGCCCTCGCCACGCCGGCCGGCAGCATCGCCCGCGAGCTGTGGGTGCTCGCGACGGGGGTGATCCTGGTCATCGCGCTCATCGAGGCGTCCTACGTGATGGCGTTTCACGACGAGCTCACGGCGCTGCCGGGGCGGCGAGCCCTGAACCAGCTGCTGGCATCCGTACGCGCGCCGTACACGGTTGCCGTCATCGACGTGGACCGGTTCAAGACGTTCAATGACCGCTACGGTCACGAAGTCGGCGATCAGGTGCTGCGCATGGTCGCTTCGAAGCTGGCCGCGGTCGGCGGCGGCGGGAAACCATTCCGCTCGGGTGGTGAGGAGTTCACGATCGTGTTTCCGGGCAGGACGAAAGTGGAAGCCCTGCCGCACGTGCAGGCGGTGCGTGCGGCGGTGGAGGACGCGAAGTTCACGCTGCGCACGCCACCGCGTCCGCGCGGCAGGAATGCGGCGGCCGCCCGGGGCAGCAAGCGCAGCAGTGCGCGTCAGATCGGCGTCACGATCAGCGCGGGGCTCGCCGCATTCGGGGCATCGAGCGCAACCGCGCAGGCGGTCATGAAATCCGCGGACAAGGCGATGTACCGCGCGAAGAAGAACGGTCGCAACCGGGTGGTCGCCTGATCAGACCGGCAGCGCGAAGTGGAACGCCGTCCCCACGCCGGGTTCGCTCTCGACCCAGATGCGTCCGCCGTGTGCCTCGACGATGCCCTTGCAGATGTGCAGGCCGAGTCCCGAGCCTGCGCGCGCATCGTGCTGGGCATGCCAGAATCGGTCGAACACGTGAGGCAGTACATCCTGCGGGATGCCCGGCCCGGTATCCTCCACGCAGACGTGCACGGCCCCGGTTTCCTGGCGCGCGCGTAGCAGCACACTGCCGCTGCGGGGAGAGAATTTGAGCGCGTTGCTCACCAGGTTCGAGAGCACGCGCATCAACCCGTCGGCGTCGCCGACGACTGGCGGCAGGTCGGGGCCGGTGTCGCAGGTCAGCAGGACACCAGCGGCATCCGCCTGCGCCTGGAAATCGTCGGCCGTCTGCCCGAGTAGCGCATGCAGCCGCACAGGGCCGCGCTTGATCGTGAAGGATCCGCTCTCGATGGTGCTGACTTCCAGCAGATCGCTGATCATGTGCGCCATCCCGATGGCCGAGCGCTCGATTACCTCGGCATGGTGCACACGCGACTCCGCCGCCAGCGACGCGTCGCGGAGCAGTCCGGCCGTCATCGTGATCGTGTTGACTGGATTGCGCAGGTCGTGGGCGACGAGGGCGAGCATCTCGTCGCGCAGCCAGGTAGCCCGCTCGGCCTGAGCACGCGCCTCCCGCTCCCGCTCGAGCAACCGCTCGCGCTCCTCCTCCGCGCGCTTGCGCTCGCTTATGTCGAGGCAGATCGCGATTGCGCGGTCAGTCGTGCCATCGAGCAGCGCCTTCGCGAGAAACACCGGCACGCGCCGGCCGTCACGCGCGTAGAACTCCTTTTCCCACGAGGCACGTCCCGTGCGCCGCAGCTCATCGATCATCCGGTCGTCGATGGCTTCCCATCCGGGTGGCGTCAGGCCGTCGGCATGCAGGCGGCCCGCATCCAGCTCGTCGCGCGTGTAGCCCAGCATCCGCAGAAACTCGTCGTTCGCATCCGAGATGGCGCGTCCGAGAGTCCAGTAGAAGACCCCGACAACGCCCGATTCCACGATCCGGCGCAGCTTCGATTCGCTCTCGCGTAGTGCCCGTTCCTGCGCGCGCCGCTCCGTGACATCGTCGGCGACCCCCACGAAGAAGGCGATCCTGTCTTCGGCATCGCGCACGGCGGCAACCGTGACCTGCACCCAGATGACCGCGCCATCGCCCCGGATGAAGCGCTTCGCCTGCTCGTAGCGGGACGTAATCCCCGCCACCAGCTCGTCGTGCAGGCGAAGCCAATCGCCCAGGTCCTCCGGATGCGCGAGCTCCTGGAACGTACGTGTCAGAAGGTCGTCGTGCGCGTACCCGAGGATCGCGCACAGACGCTCGTTGGCGAGGAGAAACCGGCCATCCAGATCGAAGTGTGCAATGCCGATCGGCGCAAGCTCGATCGTCGCGTGCAGGCCCCGTGTCGACTCCCGTTCTTCCAGGAGGGTCGAACGAGCATGCTCGCCATCCGCCGGGCGTTCACTGGCGTATGCCATTTCATTCCTCCTGCTCTCGGAGGTCAACGGCACGGGGCACCGGCTGTCCTGTGCAAGTATAGTGTCGCTGTGAGTGCGCGCGCGGCGGTGGAGGTTACGTCAGGATCCGGTCAGGAAGTCGTGAGTTCGCAGGTGCGCGCGGGTGTGGGTCGAGCCCTGTGTACAATTATCCGTGGCAGATGGCTTGCTGGAACGTCACAGGCCCCGGGACAGGTGCCGCTAGCTGGCGCGGGGCGGGACGACGTTGTGCACCTCGCTCGTGCGTTCCTCAGGCAGACGAGCGACAGCACCTGGAGAGCAAGAGACAATGAGCAATACACAAATGAAGCGGCTGGCTCTGTTCGTCGCGATGCTCGTCTCGAGCGCGTGCATGCAGCCGGACAGCGAGTCGCAGGATATGGCGGCGGCACCCTCGAGCGAGAGTTACGCAGCCTGCGATGCTCCGGAGGTGCGTTCTGTCGTCGCGTCCTTCGGTGAGCGCTTGAAGCAGGTATCGCTGCTGGCTGCGGACACCACGGTCGCACGCGAGCTGCGCACTGCATACGGCTCGCTGATCACGCCGTCGCTGCTGGAGCAGTGGTCGGTGGCTCCGGCTCATGCTCCCGGACGGGAGGGTTCCAGTCCGTGGCCCGAGCGGATCGCGATTCGGAAGGTGAGCGAAACGGGGCCGGGCGCGTGCCGCGTCGAAGGCGAGATCGAGTACGGATCGAGCAGCGGTCGCGTCGACGTCGACGTCGCCATCGTACTCGAGCTCGTGCATGCGGACGGCGGCTGGCGCATCGATGCCGTCGAGCGCGACGCGGTGGACCCGGGACAGGCCGATCCGGCGGGCACCGAGCACACCGGGACGGCGGCTGAGGGTGCAGCGTCCGCGGCTGCCGTCCTGCGCGCCTACTACGCAGCAGTCGCGGCCGGCGACTATGCTTCGGCCTACGCGCTGTGGAGCCGGGATGGCGCGGCGAGCGGCCAGACGCTCGGTGAATTCGCGGCCGGCTACGCCGACACGGACCAGGTCGACGTGACCATCGGCTCACCCGGTCGGATCGAGGGGGCTGCCGGGTCTCGCTTCATCGTGATCCCGGTGTCGGTCCGGGCCCGCACCAGCGAGGGCGAGCGTCAGCACTTCGAGGGTACCTACACGCTGCGGCGCAGCGTCGTCGATGGCGCATCGGCGGAGCAGCGCGCGTGGCGGATCCATGCGGCGGAGATCACGCGCACAACCGTGCCCTGAGCACGCTGCGGCCGGACGGACGCAACAGATCTGCTGGGACGCAGACAGCGCGCGTGCTCACCCGCCGCGTGCCAGGCGGACTGCCGCGATCACCGTGACGATCCCGAGTAGCGCGCTCAGCCGGGCGAGCAGGGCAGCGCGTCGTCGCGCCCGCAGCATCCCGGGCGTGCCTGCCTGCAGCCGACTGGCCGCGGGTCCAATGACGAAGTCGTGGATCGCCTGTACGACGAGCATTGCAACCACCGCTCCGAGCTTCCACGCGAGGGCATGCCCATAGGGAGTAGCCCAGAGTGCACCGCTGGTGAGCACGTCGGGCGACAGGACTCCGCGAAAGTGCAGGTTTAGCGTGCCAGTGAGGATCAGTACGGCAATCGCGATCCACCCTACACGGCGGAACTGCTCACCGAGGCGTCGAAACAGCTCGGTGCGCAGCTCCGGCGGCTCGACCTTGCGCAGCACGGGTGCGCCGACCACCGCGAGGAAGAACATCCCGCCGAGCCACAGCAGTGCTGCGAGCACGTGCAGCGTCACATTGACGAAATACAGGGACACGTCAGTCGCGGTCAGCGCGCGCGCTGCTCACGGGAGACCGCGGCCCGTCGCGGGCTCGTGCACCTGCAGGTGGCGCACGTGGTGCACCCACAGCAGCCACACACCGAAGAGAATCGCGGCAAGGGCCTGGTGGGCGACGCCGAGCCCGATCGGGACGAGGTTGACCAGGGTGAGCACGCCGAGCAGGTACTGCGTCGCGACCAGCAGCACGAGTGCGCCCGCGAAGCGGCGTGATCCGGCATCGGTCCGCGCACGGTAGACCCTCATCGCGAACACGATCACGAGTACGCCGAGCAGCGTGCCGATGACCCGATGCAGCCATTGTACGGCAGGCGGGTTCTCGAGGAAGTTGCGCGCAGCCGGTTCGAGGCGCAGTAGATCCGGCGGGATCAGGCCGCCAGCCATGAGCGGGAACGTCGGGTAGAAGCGCCCGGCCTTGAGTCCGGCCGTGAAGGCGCCCCATACGACCTGAATTGCGAGCACGATGCCGACCGCCGTGAGCCCCCGGATCATGAGCCGTGCGGGTCCCGGGCCGATCACGGTACGCGCGGTCTCGAGGCTGAGCTCGCGCACGAGCCAGAGTGCGTATCCGAAGATCAGGAATGCGAGCGTCAGGTGGGCAGCCAGACGATAGTGGCTCACGCTCGGTCGATCCACGAGCCCGCTCATCACCATGAGCCAGCCCATTACCCCCTGCGCCGCGCCGAGTGCGAAGAGGAGCAGCGTACGCCGCAGCAGCGGAGGATTGAAGAAGCCGCGTACCCAGAACAGTACGAACGGCACCAGGAACACGACGCCGATCACGCGCGCGACGAGACGGTGAAGGTACTCCCAGAAGAAGATGAACTTGAACTCGGCGAGCGTCATCCCGCTGCGCCACGTCTGGTACTCCGGGAACTGCTGGTACTGTGCAAACGTCGCACGCCAGTCGGCATCGGTCAGCGGTGGGATGATACCGGTGAACGGCCGCCATTCCACGATCGACAGGCCCGACAGCGTCAAACGGGTGATGCCGCCGATGATCACGATGGCGAGCGTCATCGCGGCAATGCACCAGAGCCACACACGGATCGGTCGCCGCTGCGACTCCGGAATCTGCAAGCGCCAGTCCGCGCCCGTTTCGATCCCGGGCGCGGACTGCATGTCCACCGTCTGCGTCATCTGCTCCTCATGCACCGCTCCGCGGCGCTGCCTGCTCTCATGCCGCCTGGCTGACCGCCTGCATCAGCGCATCCCGCAGGACGACCGGATCGATCTTGTGGCGGCTTGCAGCTTCCGCGACCGGCAACGCACCACCGCAGCACGAGTCGATGCCATAGCGGCTGAACACTGCCACGACCGCCGGGTAGCGCTGAATCACATCGTTTACGCTGAGTGACATCAGCGTCTTCTCATCCATCATCATGTCTGCTCCAGGGTCATGAGTGTGTAGTGCGATTCCGGGTGGCCGCAAGGTCCGCACGGTGCGCGGCCAGCAGGTCCGCGATCGTCGTGTCCTGAAAGAAGGCGCGCACCGAGCCGGCGACAGCATGCCACTCGGCGTGGGCGAGGCACAGCTCACCCGTGCCGCATGGCTGGTCCCGCAGCAGGCATTGCGGTGGGTCACCCACGGCATCGAACGGCGCGACCACCTGCGCCAGCGTCAGCGCAGCTGCGTCGTGCGCAAGGCGGAAACCCCCATGCGCGCCGCGCGTGGACACGAGCAGACCGGCATGCACGAGCGCATTCAGAACCCGACTGAGGTAGCGCTCCGGTACGTTCACCGCGTTCGCCAGCCCCCCTGCCGACGTGAGCTGCGCCGGACTCTGTTCGGCGAGACACAGCACCGCACGCAGCGCGTACTCGGCAGTGTGCGAGATCATGCGCCAGCGGGTATCGCGCGTCGGGGCAACCGCGGCCGTGCCGTCGCGGCGACTCATCCGCGCACTCCTGCTGCCAGGCCGGCGCGACCCGTCCGTCCGAGCGTCTGCCAGATGTTGCCGATGAACAGGAACGCACCCGTCGCGCTCGCTACAGCGCCGATCACGAGAGCACTCGCACCGAGCGCCGGCAGTGTCGGCCGCGTCAGGAAGCCGCCGACCATGCCGAGCAGCCCCACGTTTGCGATCCACAGATGGACGCCGGCCACGGTGCGGCTGTGCAGCGGCGCACCACTGAAGCGTGGCACCACATGATACGCCACGCCGAAGATCATCATGCTGACGAAGCCCAGCAGATTCGCGTGCATGTGCGCCGGCCGGTAGATCATTGCCTGCATCGGCGCGACCACCATCCAGACGCCCAGCAGGACACCGGTACCGAGCCACACCAGGCTCGAACGAACGAAGTTTCTTACGAATGGCTCCATCATGATCTCGCAGACCTGCCCACGAATGCCTGTGCGGGGCTGCCGATGAGGGCAGCCCCGCACGTTCATGTTCGGTGCTCAGTGGCCCATGCCAGCGGCCATCGTCGGGTGCCCGACCTTGATCAGGCCGACCGCGCCCTTGCTGGCATCCGCGAACGCGTGCGTCACGAAGGCATACACACCCTCACCACTCTCGCCCTGGTTGAACTCCGCCTCGAAGACCGCACCGCCGCCCGCAGGCACCGTGTACGTCTGCACCCCGTTCAGCACGTTGTCGGGGTTGCCGTCCGGGTACACCCGGTCGAACACCGCACCCACCACGTGGAAGTCGCTGCGCAGGCTCGGCCCAGCATTCACCACGAAGAAGCGAACACGATCGCCCTCCGCGACTTCCAGCGGGTTCGCCTGGTACTGGTTCGCCGTGCCATTGAACACGACGTAGCTCGCGTCCTTCTCCAGCGCTGCCGCATAGTCCGGCTGCATCGCCTCACCCTTGCCGGGCTGCGCGTAGAACTCGCTCTGGACCAGGACGAATTCCTTATCCGCCTTCGTGCCCCAGCCCTCCTTCGGGTCCACGATGATCGGCAGATACATCCCTTGCATGATGTGCATCAGCACCGGCGGCGTCCCGCAGTGCACCATGAACGAGCCCGGATCCTTCGCCACGAACTCGAACTCCAGCTCCTCGCCCGGCCCGATCGTCCGAAACGCCACGTCCATCGGAATGCGCGCACTGTGGAAGTCGATGGAGTGCGGCATCGGGCTCTCGTTCACCAGCGTGACCTTCACCAGGTCGCCCTCGCGAACCCGGATCACCGGGCCCGGTACCGTGTTGCCGAACGTCCACCCCTCGTACTTCACGCCCGGTGCGATCTCGATCGTCCGGTGCGTCATCGGAATGCGGAACTCCTTTACCGGAGCCCGCGAGGGCGGCGCCACCGACGCGTCGAACGCCGGCGTCGTCGCCGTCACCGTCGTGCCGAAATCGACCCGCTCCACCGCCGGCGTGCCGTCCCGGAGGACGAAGCCGAGCGATGCCGCGCCGAGTACCGCCACACCCGCCAGACCGCCGAAAAACCGTGTATTCCGCATCATCCCCATCTCCAGGTTTTGGTGCTCCCCTTCATTTCGCACTCCAAGGTAGGAATTCCGTCGCCGCCGATTTGTCGGAGGACGGAGGATTCCAGCAAGGCGCAGGAGGACGCCGCTGTGGGGAGATTCCCGACACGGCTCCGGGCAGCGCGCCTGCCTGAAGCCGTTGTCGCGCCGGATTTACCAGAACATCATCTTGACAATTCAGACCGGGATTCCGAGCTTGGGGTGTGGTATGGCGCGAGGTGACCCGAAACAGGCGGAGCGAATGGATTCGAGCACGGACGGTATGGTTCGCGGCCTGGGGGAGCGCCAGCAGCAGGTATTGGAGGTCCTGAAGGCGCGGGGTCAAACGACGGTACCGGAGGTGGCGAGAGCGGTCGGACTGAACGTGGAGACGGTGCGTCACCATCTGCAGGGGCTGTTGCGGGATGGGCTGGTCGAGCGGCAGGCGAGTCGCCGGGGCGGTCCAGGCAGGCCGGAGAACGTGTATGGCCTGACGGCGGCATCGGAGCGGTTGTTTCCGCGGCGCGAGGGCGAAGTACTGCGCGCACTGGCGATGCACCTGAAATCGACGGGGCGGGAGTCGGTGCTGGAGGAGTTCTTCGAGGATTACATCGGCGAGCGGCGTGCGGAGGCGCTGGCGCGGGTGGAGCATCTTTCGGGTCGGGCGCGTGTGGAAGAGGCGGCGCGCATCCTGTCGGAGCTCGGCTTCATGGCGCTGGCGGAGCATGGGGAATCAGCGGAGCTACGGCTCTGTCACTGTCCTCTTCGGGAGCTGGTGGAGGTATCGAGGGTGCCGTGTCGGGCGGAGCTGGGCTTCGTGCGCGAGCTGCTTGGCGAGCGTTTGACGCGGCTCAGCTACATCCCGGCGGGTGATGCGTCGTGCACGTATCGCTCGGGGGCTGCGTGATGCTCGCGACGGCGGCGCAGGACGGCACGACGAGCGCCGGTCCTCCCGAGCGGCGCGTCCGCGCGCCGGCGGCTGCGTCCAGCATGGGCGCGGGTATGGCGGCAGCGAATGCGCCCCCGTTTCGTCTGCCGGGCGAGCACTTCAGTGCGGCGTTCCTGTTTTTGCTCCTGGGCGCAGTGGGCGTTGTGATCGTTGCCCCCGAGCTGGCCGCGGGTGCGTACGTGTCACCGCGCGTCGCCGGTGTCACACACCTGTTTACGCTCGGCTGGATCACGACGTCGATCATGGGCGCGCTCTACCAGTTCCTGCCCGTCGCACTCGGGCAGCCTGTGCGCTCGGTTCGCCTGGCGCACATCACCTTCCTGCTGTACGTGCCGGGGCTGGCGGCCTTCGTCGCGGGTCTGCTGTCCATCCAGTCGACGCTGATGCTGCTCGGTGCTGCCACGTTCGGCACCGGGATACTGCTCTTTGCCGGCAACCTGGCAGCGACGCTGCACGCATCGAAACGACGCGACGTGACCTGGTGGGCGCTTGCAGGTGCGGACCTGTTCCTGGTCGTCACTCTGGGGATCGGTCTCGCGCTCGCGGGCAACCTGCGGTGGGGATACCTGGGTGGAGGGCGGCTGGGCGCGATCGGCGTACACCTGCATGTCGCACTTGCGGGGTGGGTCCTGCTCGTGATGATCGGGGTCGCACACCGGCTGCTGCCGATGTTCCTGCTGAGTCACGGGGCGGGGGATCGCTTCGCGAAAGTGGCAGTGGGGCTGGTCGCCACGGGTGCGGCGATTCTGGCGTTCCTGCATCACGCGCCGCCGCTCGTCAGCCGCTGGCTGCCCGCGCTGCTGATTGCACTCGGCTGTGCGGCGTTCCTGCTGCAGGCGCGTGCGTTCTACGCACATCGTCACCGGCCCGCGCTCGACCCCGGAATGCGTCTGGCCGCCGCTGCGCTCGGGATTCTCGCTGTCGGTCTCGTGCTCGCCTGGCCCGTGCTGGTGATTGGCGCACCTGCGCGCATCGCGACCGCATATGTGCTCGCGGTGCTGCTCGGCATCAGTCTGTTCGTGGCAGCGCACTACTACAAGATCGTGCCGTTCCTCGTCTGGTATCATCGTTTTGGGCCGCTCGCCGGCCGGCAGCCGGTGCCGCGTGTGAACGAGCTGTATTCGGCGCGCATCGCGCTGGCGGCGGGGAGCGCACTCGTAGTCGGCGCGGGCGGCCTGATCGCGTCTGTCGCGCTCGGTGCACCGATGGCTGCGCGGGGGGCGGCACTCGTATTCGGTACGGGCGCCGTGGTGGAGGGCCTGCAGATGCTCGCCCTGGGAAGGAGACGTCCGTGACGGAATCCAGGATCAACGACGCACCGGACGACAGCCCGGTCGAGCTGTCTTCTGAAGAGCTCGAGTTCATCGTGAGGGACGCGCTGCGGACCGTGATCGATCCGGAGATCGGCCTCGACATCGTGACGCTCGGGCTTGTCTACGACGTGTTCGTGAGCGGCGACGCGGTCACCGTGACGTACACGCTGACGACGGCCGGCTGCCCGCTCGAGCGGCACATCACGAGCGCGATCCGGGAGGCCGTCTCGCACGTGCCGGGTGTGCAGCAGGTGCAGCCACGGCTAGTGTGGGATCCTGCATGGCATCCCGGCATGATCCAGGAGGGCGCATGGTAATCCGGGCAGGCGACCGCGTCTCGACGGTGATCGGCATGGACGAATCGCTCGTCGATGTGTTCGTCACGCTATCGCCTGCGTTCGAGCGGTTGCGCAGGCCGGCGATGCGCAGGGTCATGGCGCGCCTGGTCACGGTCGAGCAGGCCGCGCGCATGGCCGGTGTGGACGTGCACGAGCTCGTGGCGCGGCTGAACGCGCACGTGGCAGCCGGGGACGACAGCGCCGCAGCAGACACATCGGCGGGCGCCGCCGTCAGGTCGGGAGCGCCTGAGCCGGCGGAAGCCGGAGCGGCGGCATCCCTCCCTTCCGGTCCTGCACCAGTGCAGGGCGGGGCGGGCATACCACGCGACCTGGCAGCGATACCGGAGGCGTGGCGGGTCGAGCTCGACGTACGCGCCGAGCTGCGCGCGGGTCGGGAGCCGTTCAGCCTGATCATGGCGGCACGTCGGCAGGTGCCGGCGGGTGGCGCACTCGCCGTACGCGCGATCTTCGAGCCCGTGCCGCTCTACGCGGTCATGCGCAAGCAGGGGCTCACGCATTTCACGGAGCGGCTCGCCGAGGAGGACTGGCGCGTGTGGTTCTACGCGCCGGACGAGCACGAGACGCCAGAGCGGCACGCGGACGATGGGGCGCCCACGCGCACCGCCTCCAGCGACGTCGATGTCACGACCGACTCGCAGGGTGACGACGTCGTCGTGCTGGATGTCCGTACGCTCGAGCCACCGGAGCCGATGATGCGCACGCTCGCCGCACTCGAGGAGTTGCCCGCAACGGGTACGCTCGTGCAGCTCAACGTGCGCATTCCGCAGTTCCTGCTTCCGCTCCTGGAGGAGCGGGGGTTCACGTACGAGGTCCGCGAGCAGGAGCCGGGACTCGTGCGCGTCTTCATTCGTCACCGAGCGGCGTGAGCGCCGCCTTTACAGGAGCATGGTCATGGCAGACGAGAACCGCGTCCTCGATGTGCGCGTCATTCCGCCACGCGAGAAGCATCCCACGATTTTTCAGACGTTCGCGGCACTCGAGCCGGGCGAGTCGTTCGTGCTCGTGAACGATCACGATCCGAAGCCGCTGCGCTACCAGTTCGAGGCGGAGCACGCGGACGAGTTCGGCTGGGACTACCTGGAGCAGGGGCCGGCGGTCTGGCGGGTCGCAATCTCGCGAAGGAGCGCCTGATGCGGCTCGGCCTCAGTTCGGCGGCTGCGCCCGATGCCGATCTCGACGCACTCCTGACGGCGTGTGCGCAGCGTGGCCTCGGCGTACTCGAGCTGCGCGCAGGTGATGCGCACGGAGTCGATGCGGAGGTTGATCCTGCCGATGGCGTGATCGCCCGCGAGCGCGCCGCTGCTGCGGGTATCACGATCGGCGGGTACTGGACGGCCAGCTACGATGGCGCGGAGCGGCTCGCGCGCACGGCGGAAGCGCTCGATGCGCCGATTCTCGTGGCCGCTGACGAAGCGATCGATGCACGCATCGCACAGGTGCGCCGGATCGAAGCGCGCGGCGGCACGGCGCTCGTCGTCGTGGGTGGACCGGCCGATACCTGGCTGGACGCCGTGATCAGCGCCGGCATCCATTTCGCATGGGAGGTGGACGCCGCTCACTTCGATGTGAGCGCGGACACGGAGCGCGTGCTGCGCGCGGGATCGGATGGCCTGAAGTGTGTTCGTCTGCTCGGAGGCGGGCCGGAAACAGCACTCCAGGAAGGGCGTGGCATCGGGCCGCTCATGGGGCGCCTCGCAATGCGCGGATACGCGGGACCGCTGCTACTCGCGCCCAGCTCCAGTCGGTACCGGGTAGCATGGGCATCGTGGCTCGGGCGGCGGGGCGGCTGGGGGTGCGGCAGCAAGGTCGGTGATGCGGACGTCGTACCGCTTTCCACGGCAACCGGAGGAAGTCGATGAGCTCGACACTCGTGAGCCTGGATGTTCGGCCGGTCGAGCCGAAGCACCGCTACGAACGGATCATGGGCACGTATGACGACCTCGCAGTAGGTGACGTAATGGAGCTGACTGTGGATCACGATCCACAGTGCATGTACTACACGCTGCGTGCGACGCGCGGACAGGACGCGTTCTCGTTCGTGTACCTGGAGCAGGGGCCCGAGACGTGGCGTGTGCTGGTGGGCAAGCGCACGGACGCGGCGGGAGAGGACTGATGCCATCGATCCAGCGACCACTGTCCGGCGACGTGCTCGTGTTCCAGCTGAACGAAGAGCGCGCGCGTACGGAGGATCCCGTGGCGACTGCCCGGCGCGGTCCGAGTGCACGCACGCTCCTGAAGGAGGGTCCGTTGCGGGTCACACTCGTCGTGCTCGGTCCCGGCGGATCGATCGCGGAGCACAGCGCAGACGGACCGATCACGGTGCAGCCGATCGAGGGCGCACTGCGGTTCACGGCAGCGGGAACCCACTACGACATCGAGCCCGGTGAGCTGCTGTCGACACGTGGCGGTGTGCGGCACGCGGTCTCATCGGAATCCGGAGCGACCTTCCTGCTCACGGTTGCACAGCCCGACACCGGCGATCGAAATCGTGAGGCCTGAGGGCACCCGCGAGTGCGCCGGACGCCGACAGGCGCGCTGATCCGTGTATACGCTCGTCCGTCGATTCATCAAGACCGGAGTCGTGTTCCTGTTTACCGGTCTCGCGCTCGGCACGTGGCTGCTGATCCGGCGCGAGCTGTATGGGGTGTTCCCGCATCCGCACCTGGTCTCCGCGCACGCGCACGCCATCTTCGTCGGCTTCGTGATGTTTCTGATCTTCGGAGTTGCGCTCTGGCTGTTTCCACGCGCTGCGAAGGAAGACGAACGCTACACGCCGGCGCGTGCCGCAGCAGCGTACTGGATCCTGGCAGTGTCGACAGCGGCGCGCTTCCTTTCGGAGGCATCCCGCGCGTGGTCGGATGAGCGGGTGCTTGCATGGATCGTCGTCCTCGGCGGCGTCGGACAGGCGATCGGCATCGGCGTGTATTTCTGGACGATGTGGTCGCGTATCAGGCCGGTCGGCAGTCAAATCCGGGAGGCGCGCGGCGAGCGCTTCTAGGGGCACGGCGACATCGCGCACGCGGCGGCACGGTGGATGCACCGCCGCCGCTTTTTCGGCCCGCAATGTGATCACCACCGAGGAGATGTCATGCCGCGCTCGCCCGACGAACAGCCGCCCCTGCTTTCCGATCTCATCGACAAACCAGCGAGCCGTCGACGGTTCCTCACGCGCAGCGCAGCCGCGGGTGCGGTCATGGCAGCCGCGTGCAGGCCGGCCGCTCCGGAGCCGCAGGGACAGGCCGCTCGGCAGCGCGGTGAGATCAATTCCGACAGCCGGGCAGACACTGCGCTGGGTCTCGGGCAACGCCCCATGTCTCATACGCCCGTCATGTCCGCGGCCGACGCGGCGCCGTATCGTCGCTACGATCCGGAGCTCCCGCCGCTTGCCGCCGAGCGTACCACCCGGCTGCACTGGCGCTCCACCGAAACGCCGGTGAGCATCGGACCGAACCTCATTGTCGCCGGATGGACATTCGAGGGCGACATTCCCGGTCCTGTCGTGCACGTCCGGCAGGGGGACACCGTCGAGTTCACGCTCACGAACGAAGGCGATGTCCCGCATTCCATGGACTTCCATGCCGCGCAGATCGATCCCGCCGTGGCCTTCCGTTCCGTTCCGAAGGGCGAGTCCGTCACGTTCACGTTCCGGCCGCGCTATCCCGGCGCGTACATGTATCACTGTGGCACGGCACCGGTGCTCATGCACATCGGTACCGGCATGTACGGTGCAATCATCGTTTCGCCCTCCGAGCCGCTGCCCGAGGCGCGCGAGTTCGTGCTCGTGCAGAGCGAGTACTACATGTCCGACGAGGAGGGAGAGGTGCGTGCGTTCGACTACCGCAAGATGATGAGCACCATGCCCGACTACGTCGTGTTCAATGGACGGCCGGATCAGTACGTACGCGAGCCCATTCATGTGCGCCAGGGGGAGCGCGTGCGCTTCTACGTCGTGAGCGCAGGTCCGACCCACGCCTGCGCCTTCCACGTGGTCGGCGAGCAGTTCGAGAAGGTCTATCTCGGCGCACCGCCCACGAGCTTCATCGAGGGTGTACAGACATTCGCGGTGCCGGCCGGCGGCGGCATGATCTTCGAATTCGTCGCAGATGTGGCCGGCGAGTTCCCATTCGTTAATCACGGCTTCGGTCACGGTCAGAAGGGATCGATCGGATTTCTCGTGGTGGATCCGGCTGACCCGGCCTGAGCAACACAGGAGCCAGTATGAGCGCGATACGTGCACGACCGTCCGGAGCAGCAGAAGGAATGACCCTCGAGCGCGGCAGTATTCTCCCCGCAGTGCGCCTGACAACCGCGCCGACCGGTACGGAAGCGACGCTGCGTTCCGGACGTGGCCCGCGCATCGTGCTCGTCCCGCACAGCCCTGCCTGCGAGGCGTGCATGGAATGGATGCGCGCACTGGCGAGCGACGGTCACGCGGTAGACGACTGGGACGCCCGCCTGAGCATTGTGGTGATCGGCTCGCTCGAACAGGCTACGACGGTGCATGCGTCGCTGCCGTCCGGTGTTCGCACATTCGCGGATCCGGATCAGGCGCTAGGGTTGGCGCCCGGCTCCGTCATCGTTTCGGATGAATGGGGCGAGGTATACTTCGCGATGTCGGCCGGCAGCGGGCATGAGTTCCCGTCTGCGGCCGAGATCGCCGAATGGGCCCGCTTCATCGCCGTCCAGTGCCCGGAATGCGAGGGCCCCGAGGGCGAATGGCGTACACTGTGACACCGGGTTTCGCTCCGGCCGCACGGCCGCGGCCCGCTGCTTCCGTCGCACCCTGCCGGCTCCTGTAACGCCACGCCTCGCCGGAATACAGTACATGGGACAGGGCTCGCGTCCGTTCGGCCGAACGGCTTCGAGTGTCCTTCGTCGTATCCGTACGCCAGGGAAGAGGAGTCCAGGCCATGATTGCAGCGCACGAGATGAACGCGAGCCGGTCGACAGCGATGATGCCCCCGCTGCGCGAGGAGGTTGGAGAAGCACTGGATCGGCTGTCACGCATGCTGGTGCAGCGGGTGCCGGATCCACTGCAGGCGGAGGGCGACGCCCGTGCCGCGCCGGACGATGTTGCGCGGGTGCAGGACGCCGTGCGGTTCCTCGGCCAGGTCGCGTCCGGCTGGCAGGACGTGCCCGAGGCGGCGCTGCTCGACGACGCGGCCGGCTTCGGCTCGACCGTAGAGGTGGAGGATGTGGACACGGGCGAACGGCATGCGTACACCCTCATGGCCGGCGCCATGCTCGACTTCGACGCGGGACAGGTGTCACTCGCCTCGCCGATCGGGCAGGCGCTGATCGGCACGCGGTCCGGCGTGGTCGTGCGTGTCGATACGCCGCAGCGACGCCGCACGCTGCGTGTCCTGTCCGTTCTCACGTTGCGTGAGCGGTTGCAACAGGAAATTGGCGTGGCGTAGGGCAGCGCCTTCGTTGCATTCTGCGTGCGCGCAACTGGGTGTCGCGCGCGCGCGATCCGACTTCCAGGGCTTGCCCCGCGTGGTCGAAAGGGCGAGCTTGTAACAACGAGGCGACGGGCCGCGGGCGGGTGCAAACCCGACCGCGGCCTGTCGCGCATCATTTTCCGCCGGTTTCGATGGAGGCACAACGTGTATCAGCTCGCACGCCAGCTGCGCACCCCCGAAGAGCGGGTGGGCATGCTGCCGAACGCCAGTCTTCCGCCGCCCGACGACGGCGCAACCGCTTCCGCGGAGGACGCCCTGCTGTTGCGTGCCCTGCGCGAGCGCGACGAGCCGGCGTTCGCGCGCGTTCTCGACCGCTACTACCCGGCGATGCTGCGGCTCGCGATGACGCACGTCGACAGCCGCGCGACGGCCGAGGAAGTCGTGCAGGAGACGTGGATGGCGGCGCTGAGCGGGATCGATCGGTTCGAGGGTCGCTCCTCCGTCAAGACCTGGCTGTTCCGCATCCTGCGGAATCTTGCGCGCACGCGCGGCAAGCGCGACATCCGGATGCGGCCGTTCAGCGAGATGGAGTACGATGCGCCGGGTCGCCTGGGAGCCGACTCGGATCGACCGATGCACAGCAGCCTGGCCACCGGCCAGGCGATGTGGGTGCGGCCCGCTGATGCGGAGGCGCAGGTGCTCTCGGGGGAGCTGCGCGACCATCTGGAGCGGGCCATGGCGACACTGCCGGCGCGCCAGCGGCAGGTGATCATCCTGCGCGACGTGGAGGGCTGGTCCGCCGATGACGTGTGTAACGCGATGGGCATCACGCAGACGAACCAGAGAGTGATGCTGCACCGCGCACGGGATCGGGTGAGAAATGAAATCCGCTGGTACCTGGACGAGAACGATGGTTGTGCCGATGACAACTGAGCTGACCTGTGATGCGGTTGCAGGACTGATCCACGCGTACCTCGACGAGGCCCTGCCGCCGGAACGGCGGCAGGGCGCGGATGCGCACCTTGCAGTGTGCCCGGAGTGCCGCCGACTCGCGGGCGAGCTTCGATGCATGCGTCGGATGCTGCGATCGCTGCCGCAGGAACAGATGCCCGCCTCCATGAAGCACCGGCTGCTCGACACGCTGCAAAGTCTTCGACCGACACCTCCCTGACCCGATCGCCTCCCAACTGCACAACACCAGCCTGAGTTCGGGACGAAGCAGTACGTAGCTGCTGTTTCCACTGCCCGCGCCGTTTCCTACCTTGTCCGCATGCCAGAACGCAAACCACCAGCGCACGAGGAGCGCACGGGCGGTCTCGCCGTAGCACCGTCGATGGATGCCGCGATCGCGTCGGTAAAGCCGCCGCGCGAAGACGCCACGATCGGCGCGCACACCGTCCGCATCGCCGGCATCGCAATTCTGATCGGCATCGCTGCCGGCTTCGTGGCGGAAGCGCTGATGGGACTCATCGGCCTGATCAGCAACCTCGTCTTCTTTCATCGCCTCGATGCGGACCTCGTGCCCCCGACGGCCGAGCACATCGGCGTCTGGATCATTGCGGCTCCCGTTGCCGGTGCGCTGATCATCGGTCTGATGGCCAGGTTCGGCTCACCGGCGATCCGGGGCCACGGGATTCCCGAAGTCATGGAGAAGGTGCTGCACGGCGAGAGCCGGA
Organism: uncultured Gemmatimonadaceae bacterium; assembly: GCA_964430275.1. Classification (GTDB taxonomy): domain Bacteria; phylum Gemmatimonadota; class Gemmatimonadetes; order Longimicrobiales; family RSA9; genus DASTYK01. Next base: position 16,230 of record CAYSGF010000202.1, on the reverse strand, counting down.
TTCCATTCCGCGTGATGTTCCTCAAGCCACTGTCGGCAGCGATCGCAATCGGCACGGGAGGCCCCTTCGGGGCCGAAGGTCCGATCATCGCGACCGGCGGGGCGCTTGGCTCGACCGTGGGACAGCTCCTGCGCATCACCGCGGACGAACGCAAGACACTGCTCGCGTCCGGCGCGGCGGCAGGCATGGCGGCGACGTTCGGCTCGCCCGTATCGGCAGTGCTGCTGGCGATCGAGCTGCTCCTCTTCGAGTACCGCGCCCGCTCGATCATCCCGGTCGCACTCGCCGCCGCCGCGGCGACCGGCGTGCGCATGATCCTCGTTGGCCCCGAGCCCGTGTTCAGCGTGCCCGCCATCGCGCAGCCAAGCGGGGCCGCGCTCGCTGCGTACGTCGCACTCGGCGCGCTCATCGGCATCGCTGCAGCCGGCACGACGCGCGCGATCTACTGGATCGAAGACGCGTTTGACCGTTTGCCGATCCACTGGATGTGGTGGCCGGCAATCGGCGCCGTCGCCGTCGGCATCATCGGCTACGTGGACGTGCGTACACTGAGTGTCGGTTATGCCTGGATCGAGGCGATCCTATCCGGCGAGATCGTCGGCAGCGCGCTGCTGCTGTTCGTACTCTTGAAGTTCGTATCCTGGTCGATCTACCTCGGCAGCGGCACGTCGGGAGGGACGCTCGCGCCGCTCTTCATCATCGGCGGCGGGCTCGGCGCGGCGCTGGGGAACGCAGCCGAAACATGGTGGCCCGCTCTCGGCGTCGATATCACTGTGGCCGGCCTGGTCGGAATGGCCGCGATCTTCGCGGGCGCCTCACATGCGCTCCTCGCCTCCGTCGTGTTCGCGTTCGAGACGACACGCCAGCCGCTCGGCCTGCTGCCGCTCCTCGCCGGCTGCAGCGCATCTTACCTCGTCATGCTGCTGCTCATGCGCAACTCCATCATGACCGAGAAGCTGGCACGACGTGGGACCAGCGCGCCCACCGACTACACGCTCGACCCGCTGTCCCAGATAACCGTCCAGGACGCCATGTCGACCGACCCGATCACGCTCGACGCTTCACTGACGCTCGGTGTGGTGCGCGCCTGGCTGGCGTCCGGCGCAGGTGGCACGAATCACCAGGGCTTCCCCGTCGTCACGGCAGATGAGCACCTCGTGGGCGTGGTGACGCGGCGGGACCTGCTGGGCGGCGAGGGCGACGAGCTGCGCGTGGGCGAGGTCGTGAAGCGCAGCGCTGTCGTGATCTACATCGACAATACACTGCGCGAAGCCGCGGACCACATGGTCCGCGAAAGCGTCGGCCGTCTCGCCGTCGTCACGCGTGCGAGCCCGAGCCAGATCGTCGGGGTCCTGACACGCAGCGATTTGCTGGCGGGGCACACGCGGCGGCTGCGCGGCCTCGACCGCGCCGAACGTCTGCTGAGCGCAAAGCGGCAGCGCGCCGGGCGTCCAGGGAAGAACTGAAAGCCGCGGAAAGACATCGGATGGCACAACAACGCGGCACGCGCGTCCATGACCGCCTCCCCTTCGCGCTCCGCGTGATCTAACCCGCCAACGCGACCTGAAACGCGCAACGCGGTCGCGCGCCTCGCTCGCACCGCTCGACCACGGGCGCACCGACCAGCTCCGACACGAGCGCCTCCGCAAGCGTGCACGTGATGGGATGCGCGCCCGTGACAGCGCCGAGAGGACAGCTGTAACCCTGGATCCTGAGCCCGTTCGCCGCCTGCTCCACCTCCGCCAGCCCCCCCAGCCCGGTGAGCACCGCCGCCGCATGCACCGCGCGCTCCTGCATCGACCCCTCGCGTAGCGCAGCGGCCGCGCCCAGGCGCCGCCCCACCTCCCGCACGAGCCGGTCCATCTCCTCGCGCGACTGACTGGTTTCCAGCACCGCAAGAAGCTCCGAGAGAACCTGGTCGTAGGCCTTCGGGAAAAGGGCCTCGGCGCCCGGCGTCGTCCGGTATACGAACGCCGGCTTGCCCGCGCTCTCGCGCCTCCTGCCCACCTGCTCTACCAGACCGTCCCGCTCCAGGGCCGAAAGGTGGAGCCGGACCGCATTGTCCGTCAGGTCGAGCTTCGCGGCCAGATCATTCACCGTCTGCGCAGATCGCCGCAGCAGCTCGATCACCCGTCCGCGCGTGCTCGCAAACAACCGTTTCCGCCAGTCGCCAGCCGCCATCCTGCCTCCTAGGTGAGGTCCAAATGTAGGCCAGCGAGGCCATCTAGTCCAGTATGTCAAGGAAGTAATTGACTTACTTGGGACCGGCCCGTATTATGCCGCTGACGCCCCTGCCCAGGAGCCGGGGGTCACAGGGGCACACATACAGGAGAGCGAACATGGTCATCGAGGGTCGGTTCTGGGTGCTGGCGCTGGTCGCGGCAGGGGTGGTGGGATGCACGGCAGAGCCGGGGGCTGACGCGCAGGTGCCGGCTGCCGCGGAGGAAACGGCGGTGTCGGGTCCGGCGGCGGCGCAGGCGCTGAGTGACGGGGAGATTGCCGCCGTGGTCGTTGCAGCGAACGGGATCGACGTGAGCTACGGCGAGATCGCGCGCGCGCGTGCAACGGATGAGCGGGTGAAGCAGTTCGCGGAGACGATGATCACCGATCACAGCGCCGTGAACGAGAGTGCGGTGGCGCTGGTCGGTCGCCTCGGCGTGACGCCGCAGGAGAGCGACGTGAGTCGTTCGCTCGAGTCGGCGGCGGCGGATACCCGGGACATGCTGCGCGCAACGAGCGGCGCCGAGTTCGACGAGGCATACATCGCGAACGAGGTGACGTACCACCGTGCGGTTCTGGATGCGCTGGACACGCTGCTGATCCCGAACGCGACGAATGCGGAGCTGCGTGCGACGCTGGAGGGCGTGCGTCCGGCGTTCGAGGCGCACCTGCAGCATGCGGAATCGTTGCAGCAGGCGCTGAGCGCACCGTGACGCGATGGTCGCTCGCCGGTCGCTGCGTGCTGGTTGGGGCGCAGCGGCTGGCGCTGATCGCGGCACTGTGTGCCGCGCCGGTGCTGGCGGCGTGCGAGCCGGGGGCGGGCGGGGCTGTAGTCGACGATGACGTGCGCGCGCCGCAGCGACACGTGATCGAGATCGAGGGCTTCGCGTTCCGTCCGCAGAATGTGCGCATCGCGGTGGGCGACACGGTCGAGTGGCTGAACCGGGACGTGGTCGCGCACACGGCTACCGACTCGGCGAGCCGCTGGGACTCGGGAGCGCTGCAATCCGGCGCGAGCTGGACGCTGGTGGCGGCGACAGCGGGCGTAATGACGTACGTGTGCACGCTGCACCCGACAATGAAGGGGCAGCTGATCATCGAATGACTCGCGGGCGGCGCGGCCCGGGTCCCGGCCAGGAGGCAATCGTGTGGACGCAGGGAAGGACGCCGAGTGCGTGGATTCGGAGCTGGAACGGTACGGAGCATGGGCGCAGTGTGCCGAGCGCGCTGCTGGTTCTGCTGCTGGCCATCGCAGCGTGCGGCAACAGTACCGGTCCGCGCGAGCCGGAGCCGCTCGACCCGCTGCTGGTCGAGCAGGGGAAGGAAATTTTTCGTTACGACACCTTCGGTGATGAAGCGTACTGGACCGACACGCTGCGCATGCACGAGGTCGTGGAGAGCGCAGTCAGCCCGGCGCTCGCATTGCAGGTCGGTCTGAAGGTGGACGTGGAGGCATTGCCGCCCGCTGTACAGCAGGCGATCGCGGCCGGGGTGGTGGATCTGAACGATCCAGGCACGACCCTCACGCTGCTGCAGCACGATGCGGTGCTCGGCCTGCGCGGCGAGGTGGAGGCGATCGGTGGCGAAGCGCGCCTCACGAGTCTGGGCATCACGTGCGCACTCTGCCACTCGACGGTGGACAATTCGTTTGCCCCGGGCATCGGTCGGCGGCTGGACGGCTGGGCGAACCGGGACCTGAATGTCGGTGCGATCGTGGCGCTCTCGCCGTCGGTGCCGGACGCGCTGAAGAACATCATGAACAGCTGGGGTCCGGGCCACTACGATCCGCGCATCAACTTCGACGGTCTGAATACACCGATCGTGATTCCGCCCGCGTACGGGCTGCGCGAGGTCGATCTCGAGACGTACACCGGAGACGGTGTGGTGTCGTACTGGAACGCCTACGTCGCGGTAACGCAGATGCACGGGCAGGGCAGCTTCAGCGACCCGCGGCTGGGCGTTTCCCTCGTGCGCACGCCAGACCTCGTGACGCCGAAACTGGAGGCGCTCGCGGAGTACCAGTTCAGCCTGGAAGCGCCCGCGCCGCCTGCGGGCAGCTTCGATGTGGCTGCGGCCGCACGCGGGCGCGTCGTCTTTCGCAGCACAGGCAGGTGCGCGCTGTGTCACGATCCTGCGACGTCCTTCACGGACGTAAACCGCGGCCGGTTGCACGAGCCGTCAGAGACTGGAATGGACCCGGCGTATGCGGAGCGTACGGCGACGAAGCTCTACCGTACGACGCCCTTGCGTGGTGCATGGCAGCACCCACCCTACTTCCACGATGGCAGCGCCCCCACGCTCGAGGCGGTCGTGGAGCATTATGACACCGTGCTCGAGCTGGGGTTGACGACCAGCCAGAAATCCGACCTGGTCGCGTACCTGAGATCGCTGTGAGCGATAGACAGGGAGGAGTGTCCGAATGGCAGAGGCAGCAGCGCAGGTGAGCGGTCCGGATTTCCGGACCGGTGTAGCGCTCGATCAACTCGTGACGGACACCTCGCTGGCCGGTCACGTCGATGGTGAAGCCGCCGTCGCAGTGCGCCGTGGCGGTGAGGTCTTCATCGTGGGCGCAACGTGCACCCACTACGGCGGCCCGCTGGCCGACGGGATCGTCACGGGTGACACCATTCGCTGTCCGTGGCATCACGCGTGTTTCTCGCTGCGTACCGGGGAAGCCGTCGCTGCGCCCGCGCTGAATCCGCTGCCCCGATGGCGTACCGAAGTGAGAGAGGGGCGCGTATTCGCGACGGTGCGCGAGGAGAGTGAAGCACTCGCGGCGCACGGCCGTGCGGCTGCCGGGCCCGCATCGGTCGTGCTCGTAGGCGCGGGCGCCGCCGGCAGTGCCGCGGCCGAGATGCTCCGGCGTGAGGGTTACACCGGACCGGTGCTGCTCGTCGATCCCGATGCGGATGCACCCTACGACCGCCCAAATCTGTCGAAGGACTACCTGGCCGGTACGGCGCCCGAGGAGTGGATCCCGCTACGGCCGCCGGGTTTTCATGCCGAGCACGGCATCGAGCGAATCGTTGCGGCGGTGACCGCGATCGATCCTGCAGCGCGAGCTATCACGCTCTCGACGGGCCGTCGCCTTGTTTACGGCGCTCTCCTGCTGGCGACCGGTGCGACGCCCGTGCGACCGCCGATCGCCGGGAGCGAGCGCGCACACGTGCATGTGCTGCGCTCGCTTGCCGACTGTCGCGCTCTGATCGCTGCCGCCACGGTGGCACGGCGCGTCGTGATCGCGGGCGCGAGCTTCATCGGTCTCGAGGCGGCGGCTGCGCTGCGCGCGCGCGGCCTGGACGTCACGGTCGTCGCACCCGAGCAGGTCCCGTTCGAGCGGACGCTCGGTATGGAGCTCGGCCGACGCTTTCATGCGCTGCACGAGGAGCATGGCGTTCGCTTCCGGCTCGGTCGCACGCTGCGCGCGATTCACGAGCATACAGTCGAGCTGGATGACGACGACGAGCTCGCGGCCGACCTCGTGCTCCTCGGCGTCGGTGTTCGACCCGTGCTCCAGCTCGCGGAGGCGGCGGGGTTGAGCGATGCGCACGGCGTGCCGGTGGATGCGTTTCTGGAGACACGCGTGCCCGGCATCTACGCGGCCGGCGACATCGCGGCGTTCCCTGATGCAAGACGTGGCGAGCGCGTGCGGATCGAGCACTGGGTCGTCGCTCAGCGTCAGGGTCAGACGGCGGCGAAGAACATGCTCGGTCGCGGCGTGCGCTTCGATTCCGTGCCCTTCTTCTGGACGCACCAGTATGATCTGCGCCTCTCCTACGTCGGGCACGCGACTGCGTGGGACCGTGAGGACGTGTCGGCGTCTGCGGCCGGTGAGGACTGCACGGTTCGCTACCTGCGCGATGACGCGGTGCGCGCGGTCGCAACGCTCGACCGCGACGAGGACAGCCTGCGCGCGGAAGTCGCCCTCGAGCAGCAAGGTGCTGCGGCCGCCGTGCGGACGCCGGGAGAGGACACGGGATGACGGTGCATACGATCGCGCAGGAGGCGGCCGCCGTGCGCGGCATGGCTGCGAATGGCGGCGGGCCCGAGGTCGCCAGCCACGCCCCTCCGGACCATGGCAACGAGCTCGAATCGCTCGTGTACCGGCAGCTCGAGCTGCTCGGCGAAGACCCGGAGCGGACCGGATTGCAACGCACGCCGGCACGGGTCAGCGCCGCGCTGGACTTCCTGACTCGCGGCTACTCTCAGAGCGTGCGCGAGGTGATCGGCAGCGGTGTATTCGAGGAAGCGCACGAGAACATGGTGCTCGTGCGGGACATCGAGCTGTACAGCATGTGCGAGCACCACATGCTGCCCTTCTTCGGCCGCGCACACGTGGCCTACATACCGGATCGTCGCATCCTCGGACTGTCCAAGATTCCACGCGTGGTGGACGTCTTTGCACGCCGGCTGCAGGTCCAGGAGCGCCTGACCGACGAAATCGCGGATGCGATCATGGAGGTGCTCGAGCCACGCGGTGTGGGCGTCGTCATCGAGGCACAACACCTGTGCATGATGATGCGCGGCGTCGAGAAGCAGAACTCGCGCACCGTGACGAGCGCGCTGCGCGGCGCCTTCCGCGACTGTCCGATGACACGGCAGGAGTTCCTGCGGCTCGTGCACAGCGCGGGAGCGTAGCCCGCACGACACCACGTCGACTCGGGGTTGCCGGTCCCGTTCTCCGTAACGTTCCCGTCCGATGAAGGACCATACTGCAGTCGCATGCTCAGGCCGGTGCGCGTCGCATCGCAGCCTGGGTTTTCGTATGCAGAGAAGGGAGCGATACGCGGGGATGAGGAAGGCCGTTCTGACCGTGACGGATCTTACGGAGCGCTCGGATGCCGCCGTCGTGTGGGCGGACACCATCGCGAAGGCGCATGACTGGGATCTGCATGTCGGGCACGCCATCGATCTCGCCGAGCGCGAGCGCGGCACGTCCGAGGCGCACCTGTTGCAGCTCGAGCGCTCGATCGTCATGGCCGACGCTGCGTCGCGCGCCCAGATGGATCGAACCCTCGGCTCGCGGCGGCTGCTGCCGACGCGCGTCATCGATCTCGATGGCCTCGTTCCCGCAATGCTGCGTCGCACCGCACAGCTCGAGCCCGACCTGGTCGTGCTGTCCTCGGGTTGGAGCTGGTCGCTCTGTGGAACCAGTGAGGATGCGCTTTCGCCGGACGTGATCGCGCAGCTGTCCGCGAACCTCCTCGTGGTTCGACATGCGTCCCCGCCGGCCGCACGCCGCATCGTCGTCGCGCTCGACCCTGCGCACCTCGTCCCGGAGGTCATTCAATCCGCGGCGCGCTGGAGCTACTGGCTCCGTGAAGCGGTGCGCGCCGATGGACTGAACCGTGTGCCCGACCTCGACGTCGTCTTCATGGACGACGAAGGGGACGACCGTGACCTCACGGACGCGATCACGCGCGAGCCCGCGGACCTGATCGTTGTGCCGGCCGCAAGCGTGACGACCCCGGATCCACGACCGGCCACGGATCGGCTCATGCGCTACCTTCTCGCGGAATCCGTGGCGCCCCTGCTGCTGCTGAGCAGCCCGTGGCTGCCGTCGCGCTATCCCGTCGTTTCGGTCGGCGGCGCGACCAGGCGCTTGACGAGGTCCTCCGCGTTGACCGGCATGCGCAATACCACGCGCACGCCCGCAGCGCGGTACTCCCGCTCCGCGTGAGGGTCGGGACCGGGCAGCAGCACGACGACCCGCGTCGTCCGGGGCACGGGCAGAGCGGCAATGAGTGACAGGATCGCTTCCACGCCACAGCGTCCCGTCACGACGACGAGATTCGGTACGTCCGTCGCGAATCGCTGCGTTGCCTGCTCCGTTTCGAGCGCCGTGCTCACCGCAAACCCATGGCGCGCGAGGACGTCGCTGATCGCGACCTGCAGGCCGCCCCGGAAGCCCACGACCAGGGCGTAGCGCACACGCTCCCTCATGCGGGTAACGCTACCGCACGAGGGCCGAGAGCGCTTCCGTCCACGTGCGTGAGCAGCGTGTTCGCCGCCGCGGTGAACTGCTCCGCATCGAACACCCGCGGATCGATCACCGACTGCACCGCCGCGCCCTTGATGAAAGCCACGATGACGGCGCAAAGAGCCTCTGCCGTCATGCCTGCAAACCGCGCCGGCTCCTCGCGCAGCACATCCTCGACCATCGGCCGGAACGCCTCGCGATACCGCTCGAGCTCGGCACGCATGCGCGCACGGATACCCGCGTGGCGCGTACCCATCAGCCAGAAATCAAAGAAGACATGGATCCGTGGCCGCTCCCGCGCCGCCCGCTCCATCTCCTGGCGCACCAGGGCGAGCAGGCGCTCCACCGGCGCCTCGATCCCGCCGCTCGCCGCCGGCATCCGGAACGCACCGGTCGTCTCCAGCAGCCAGTCCAGCAGCGCCGAGAGCAACTCCGCCTTCGACCGGAAATGAAAATGGACGAGACCGTGGCTCAGTCCTGCCGCCGCAGCCACGCGCCGGATCGTCAGGCCCGCAAGGCCATGACGCGCAGCCACGCCGAACGCCGCTGCCAGGATCTGCGCGCGCCGCTCCTCCACTCCCGCTTTCTGTCCCGGCATCGCACCCTCCATTGACCCGGTGTTCAACAGGCACTAGCGTACCGGGCATTGGCCGGCGGGTCAATAGGTCGCGATGCCGCCGGGCCGCGGCGCGCGAGCGCGCGGTGGCCGATTCCGGCTGCACGGCGATCGGCGGGGCTGCAGGAGGCACCGTGCTCGTTCCGAAGCTGTTCACCACCCTGAAAACCTATGATCGCCAGCAGTTCACGGCGGATCTGACGGCTGGCGTGATCGTGGGGATCGTGGCGCTGCCGCTGGCGATCGCGTTCGCGATTGCGAGTGGTGTGAGCCCGGATCGCGGGTTGTACACGGCGATCATCGCCGGTTTTCTGATCAGTGCGCTGGGCGGCTCACGCGTGCAGATCGGCGGTCCCACGGGCGCGTTCGTGGTGATCGTGTACGGGATCGTGCAGCAGCACGGAATCGACGGTCTGCTGATCGCGACGATGATGGCGGGCGTCATTCTGGTGGCGCTCGGGCTTACGGGTCTGGGCAGTGCGGTGAAGTTCATTCCGCACCCGGTGGTGACCGGTTTCACGAGTGGCATTGCACTGATCATCTTCTCGAGCCAGGTGAAGGACCTGCTGGGGCTGCGGATGGGGGATGTGCCCGCGGACTTTCTGGAGAAGTGGGGCGCGTACCTGGAGAGCATTCACACGGTGAGTCCGGCGGCGATCGGCGTGGCGGCGCTGGCGCTCGTGATCATCGTCTGGTGGCCGCGCGTGAGCCAGCGGGTGCCCGGCCCGTTCGTGGCGCTGGTCGTGACGACGCTGCTCGTGCGGCTGACGGGTCTGGATGTGGAGACGATCGGCAGCCGGTTCGGCGAGATTTCCTCGGCCCTGCCGGCACCGTCCATCCCCACCGTGAGCATGGCGATGATCGGTGAGCTGATCGCGCCGGCGTTTGCGATTGCGCTGCTCGCGGCGATCGAGTCGCTGCTGTCGGCCGTGGTTGCGGACGGCATGATCGGCGGACGTCACCGCTCGAACATGGAGCTGGTTGCGCAGGGCGTCGCGAACATCGCGAGTCCACTCTTCGGCGGCATTCCTGCGACGGGCGCGATTGCGCGCACGGCGACGAACGTGAAGAACGGCGGTCGCACGCCGGTCGCCGGGATCGTTCATGCGCTGACGTTGCTGCTGATCACCCTGTTCTTCGGTGGACTTGCCGGATACATCCCCTTCGCCGCACTCGGTGCGATTCTGGTCATCGTCGCCTATCACATGAGTGAGTGGCGGGCGTTCCGCGCGGAGTTCACGGCTCCGAAGAGCGACGTCCTCGTGATGCTGACGACGTTTCTGCTCACCGTCATCGTGGACCTCACGGTTGCGATCCAGGTCGGCATGGTGCTGGCCGCGTTCCTCTTCATGAAGCGGATGTCCGAGGTGACGAACGTACAGGTCGTGACGCGCGAGTTCCGCGACAACGGCGACACGTACGGGACGGACACGAACGCGGTGCGGAGTCGCGAGATCCCGCCCGGGGTGGAAGTCTTCGAGATCAATGGTCCGTTCTTCTTCGGTGCGGCGAAGACGTTCAAGGAGCAGGTCGAGTCGGTGCTGGGGCAGCCGAAGGTGCTGATCCTGCGCATGCGCAACGTGCCCGCCATGGACTCCACGGGCCTGCACGCGCTCGGCGAGCTGGTTCACCGCACGCGGAAGGACGGTGCGCTCATTCTGCTCTCGGACGTGCACTCGCAGCCGATGATCGCGCTCGGCCGCTCGCAGCTGCTCGACGAGCTGGGTGAAGGCGCCATCTTCGGGAATCTCGATGATGCGCTCGAGCGGGCGCGCGAGCACCTCGGCCTCGCGCCTCGCGCAGCATCGATTCCGGTGTGAGAGAGAGCCGCGCCTGCCGCCGCGATGCTACGGGGGACGTGACATGGGTGACACGAAGCGAATCGAGCACACGGTCGCGCACCGGCCGTGGCCCATGCCGAGAGGGCCGTGGCTCATGGTCCAGAGCTGGCAGCAGCTGCTCTTCATGCACTGGCGCGTTTCCGCGGACGTGCTGCGACCTCTCGTTCCCGCCGGGCTCGAGCTCGAGGAGTACGACGGCACCGCCTGGCTCGCTCAGACGCCGTTCTGCCTGCGCGGTCTGCGCGCGCGCGGCCTCCCGTCGTTCCCGGGCGCCTCGGAGTTCCCGGAGATGAACCTGCGCACGTACGTCCGCTTCCGCGACAGGCCGGGCATCTTCTTCTTCACACTCGAAGCGGCCAGTCAGCTGGCGGTCACTGCCGCGCGCGCTCTCTTTCGACTGCCCTACCACTTCGCGCGCATGAGCGCCGCGCGGCGCGACGAGTGGATCGACTACCGCAGCGAGCGACCGGACGGGAGTGCGGCCTTTGCCGCAGCATACCGCCCGATCGGCCCGGTCCAGGAGCCGCGGCCCGGCAGCCTGGAGTACTTCCTCACGGAGCGCTACGCGCTCTATACGGTGCTCCGGAACGGGCACGTCCTGCGCGGCGACATCCACCACGAGGTGTGGCCGCTCCAGCCGGCAGAGGCGACGATCAGCCGCAACACACTGCCCGCCACGTTCGGTTTCGCGATCGATGGCGAGGCACCCCTGCTGCACTATGCAGATCGGCAGGATTCGCTGATCTGGGGGCCGAAGCTGGTCCGCGCGTCTCTGGCCTAGGTGCCAAACTGCCGCGTGTCCTTTGCGGGCGCGAGTGCACTGCACAGCCGGACGCCCGACCCCACCCGAACGGGGAACACAAGTTGCACACTTCCGCCCTGCACTCAGCAGGAGGAAGCAGATGAACATCAGGCGTGAAATGGTGTGCGCGTCCGTCGCGCTCGCGCTCGTGAGCATTGCGGCGTGCAGCAGCGGTGCCGCGACGACCGCGGTAGGCGCCGGCGCGGCGGCTGCCGCCGCAATCGGCTACGAGAGCCGCGGTGCGACGTCGAGCATCGATGTGTCCGTGGCGGACCTGGCGGATGCAGCGGAAGGGGCGTTCATGGAGCTCGGCATCACGCGTACGGATCGGAAGCTGGAGAGCGATGGTATCGAGGTGCAGGGCGAAAAGGGCGAGTGGAAATACATCGTCGACATCGAGCGGGATCCGGATGACACCCTCACCGCGATCGAGGTCACGGTCAGCAAGGACCAGGTCGACTACAGTCAGGATCGCGCGGAGGACGTGCTGCGGGCGATTCTCGCGCGCGTCTGACGCGCCTGACGGGCTGATCCGGGTGTGGCCCTACCGCTCCCGGATCGGCACGCCCCCACCTTGAACGAAGTGCCGAGCGAGTCCGCCAGCTCCCGGCTGGACCGGTTCGCAGGACCGCGGTCGTGGTACGTGGCGGTCGCCTTCGTCCTGCTCACCCTCATAGCGCTCGTTCTCGTGCCGTGGTTCGTCCAGCGGCGCGTCCTGGAGCTGCGCTCCGGGATCCAGGCATCCGAGCCCGCGCGCACTCTCATCATGCAGTGGCAGTTCAATCTCGTGCGCGAGATGTCGGCGTTGAACGAGCTGCTGCTGAGCGGTGACACGGGGCAGGCTATCGTGTTCGGGGCCGCACTCGCGACGGAGGAGCGGGTTCATGTACAGGTCGCCCCGCTCATCGAGCGGCTAGGCCCGCGCGTCCTCGAGCCCTACGTCCATGCGCGCACGCTTGCCCGGCAGTGGCACGCGCGCGTCGATGACGAGCAGGTTGCGCGGCAGCGGGCGCAAGGTGTTGGCCTGTCCGAGGTGCGCCGCGAGCGGCAGCTCTTCGGGGAAGTCCTGCGCGCCGCCGCCGCCGTCGATTCGGCCATCATCGCGACGACGGCCGAGAAGCGCGCACAGATCGGCGCGGCCGAGCGGACCGGATTCCGGATCACTCTCCTGCTCGGCGCGCTTGCCATCCTTTCGGCCGGTGCGGTGCTCGCATTGCTGATGCGCACGCGACGGTTTGCCGAGGAAGCCGAGCGGCGAAGGCAGGAGGCGGATGCCGCGCTGGCCGAGTCGGCGCGTGCCGCCCAGGCACGCACTCGCCTGCTGCGAGGCATCACCCACGACGTCAAGAACCCGCTCGGCGCGGCGAAGGGCTACGCGGAGCTGCTGTCCATGGGCGTGAAGGCACCGGTTGCGACCGAGCAGGTTCCGCTCCTCGAGGGGATCCAGCGCTCGATCGACAGTGCCCTCGCGATCATTGCCGACCTGCTCGACTTCGCGCGCTCGGAGAGCGGCGGTGTCCGCATGCACCGGGTCCAGGTCGACCTGAATCGTCTCGTGCGTGAGGCCGAAAGCGACTATCGCGGCGCCGCCGAGAATGCGGGGCATGAGCTCGTCGCGGTCACGGCCGACGAGCCCCTGATCGCGCACACGGATCCGGTACGCGTGCGTCAGATCCTCGACAACCTGCTCTCGAATGCACTGAAGTACACGCCCGCGCCGGGGCAGGTGCGCGTGAACGCGCGGATGCAACGTGAGGAAGACGGCGAGCGTCCGGGCGCGTGGGCGATGCTCGAGGTCGCGGACAATGGTCCGGGCATTCCCGCGGAGCACCGCGAGTTGGTCTTCGACGAGTTCTCACGGCTCGAGGAGAACTCGCCCGTCAAGGGACACGGCCTCGGACTCCCGATCGCGCTGAACCTGGCGCGCCAGCTCGGTGGTGACCTGACAATCGCCGACACACAGGGCGGTGCTACGTTCGTCCTGTCGATCCCGCAGCGCGACGCGTGACCCGGCTCCGCGCGCTCAGCCGCGTGGCACGAGCTTCCACAGCTCGCCGTTGTCCTCATCGGTCACGATGTAGAGCTCGCCCTGCTCGCCCTGCCGCACGTCGCGTACGCGCTGCCCGCGCTCGACGAGCAGGTGTTCCTCACCCGTGACACGACCGTCTTCGAGCTCGAGTCGGACGAGGCGCGTGTCCTTCATGCCGCCGACGAACAGGCTGCCGCGCCACGCCGGAAACGCGCTCCCCGTGTACCACTGCGCGCCCGATGGTGCAATAACGGGATCCCAGTAGTAGATCGGCTGGACGAAGCCGCCGGGCTGCGGGGATGCGCCCTCGATCGGATCACCCCGATACTCGATGCCGTACGCCTGGACCGGCCAGCCGTAGTTCTCGCCGCTCTCCACTAGGTTCAGCTCGTCGCCGCCATTCGTGCCGTGCTCCACGACCCAGAGGCGCCCTTCGGGGTCGAAGGCGGACGCCTGCACGTTGCGGAAGCCCAGCGCCCAGATCTCCGGCTGGGCACCCTCCCGATCGACGAATGGATTGTCCTGCGGTACCGCTCCGTCCGGGCGGATGCGCAGCACCTTGCCGAGATGGTTGTCGAGCTCCTGTGCGTGATGGCGCATGGGCGCATCCGAACGGTCGCCGGTCGTGATGAAGAGGTTGCCGTCGGGGCCGAAGGCGAGGCGCGAGCCGAAGTGCAGCGTGCCGTCATACGTGGGCTGGACGCGGAAGAGCACCTGCACCTGCGCGACGCTGCGCCGGTCCTGCGAGAGCACACCGCGCGCGACGGCGGTGCCGTTGCCCCCGTCGCGCGGCTCGGCGTAGCTCCAGAAGATCGTGCGATCGGACGCGAACGAGGGGCTGAGTGCGACGTCGAGTAATCCGCCCTGTCCGCGCGCGTCCACCTCGGGCAGTCCCGTGATCGGCTCGCCCATCGTGCCGTCCGCAGCGATGACGCGCAGCCGACCGGGCCGCTCCGCCACGAGCAGGTCGCCACCCGGCAACGGCTCCACCGCCCAGGGGTGCTCGAGACCGTCGGTGAGCACGACGACCTCGAACGCGACGTTTGATTCTGCTTCGCATGCGCGCGTCTGCGCAGGGAACGCGGGCTGCTGGTCGGGCGCATTCGGCTCACGGGTCTCGAGCGGCGGGCAGTCGGCGCGCGCGGCATTGCTCGCGGCGGCCGTATTGCCGGTGTCCGCGGCCGGTGCCTCGTCGCCGCGAGGGCTGCAGGCCGTACCGATTGCAAGGGCCAGCACCATCGGGAACTTGAGGGTAGAGCGCATGGATCCTCGCAGGGATGGGCGGTTTCCAGGGGAGATGTTGCCCGGTCCACAGGCGCACGGCAAGTCCCAGTCCAGTTGCGGGACTTGCCCGACGGCAGGGAACCCGCGAGCGTCGATGTCCCGGACCGATGACCAGGACAATCATGACTGTTCGCCGACGAATCGCAACCGCCGCCGTCGCAACGCTTGGCGTGCTGCTTCTGCTGCTGGCCGTGGTGCCGCTGCTGTTCCGCGACCGGATCGAGGCCCGGATCAAGGCGCAGATCGAGCGGACGGTGCACGCACGGGTGGACTGGAACGGCGTGGGCCTGAGTGTTTTCCGCGCATTCCCGCACGCGACCTTCCGCCTCGACGAGCTGGCGGTCACCGGCACGGAGCGCTTCGCCGGCGACACGCTGATCGCGGCCGACGAGCTCCGCGTCGTTTTCGATATCGGGAGTGTTTGGCGGACCGCGCGCGGCGGTGGGCCGCTCGTCGTCCGGGCCGTAGACGTGCAGCGCCCGGTCGTCCGCCTCACGGTGCTCGATGATGGCACCGCCAGCTGGGACATCCTGCGCCGGGCCGAGCGTGAGGAGCCGCAGCCACCTGCGCGCGCCCTCGATCTGAGCCTCCGCGACCTCGACGTCCATGACGCCGCCGTACGCTTCGAGAACCGGCCGGCCGGGCTGCTCGTGTCGCTCCGCGGCCTTCAGCAGTCGCTCAGCGGCGATCTCACCCGGCAGCGCTTCGTGTTGCGCACCGCCACACAGGCGGACTCCGTGTCCCTCTCCTTCGGCGGCATGCGCTACCTCAGCGACGCTGCGCTCGACGTGCGCGCTGACATCGACGCCGACATGGCGGCCCGGCGGTTCGCCGTCCAGGACGGCGCGATCCGCCTCAACCAGCTCGCTCTGCAGCTCGCCGGCGCCGCAGCCACCGGTGCGGAGCACACGACGCTGGATTTCACGTTCGCCTCGCCGGACAGCGACCTGGCCGGGATTTTGTCGCTCGTGCCCGCCATGTATGCCCACGACTTCGAGTCACTGCAAACCTCCGGCACGATGTCCGTGTCCGGTCACGTGCGCGGCGATTACGGGCCGGGCGCGTTCCCCGCCTTTGCGCTCGATGCGCGTATCGAGGACGGGATGTTCCGCTACCCCGACCTCGCGTTGCCCGCGCGCGACATCGTCGCCGAGCTGTCGATCGCGAATCCGGGCGGTCACGCCGACAGCACCGTGCTCGAGCTCCGTCGCCTGCATGTCCGCATCGGCGACCAGCCCGTGGATGCGTCCATGACGCTCCGTACGCCGGTGTCCGATCCGGAGATCACGCTCGCGGCGGAGGGCACGCTGTACGCTTCCGACCTCGGCCGCACGATCCAGCTCGACGCTGTGGAAGAACTGGCGGGCGTCGTTACGGCGGACGTCGCAGTACACGCGCGCCACTCCGATCTCGATGCGCGGGCGTACGAGCGGGTCGAGGCGGATGGCACGATCGAGG
>CAYSGF010000201.1:0-7748 GCA_964430275.1 uncultured Gemmatimonadaceae bacterium | reverse complement strand
TCGCACGCAATATCGACTGGTTCGTCGCCGTGTCGCTGGCGGAGCGCGGCCGCAGCAACGGCTACCTCTCCAGCGTGCAGGACGACATCCTGACCGGCTATGGCACGGTGCGACCACCGGACGTGACCGGCGGCGCAGGCGACGCACTCATGACGATCCTGGACGAGGTCGCGCCCGTGTATCCGCACACACGGCAGTGGTTCCTGCGCAGCTACGGCACGCAGCGCGCCCTGACGCCGTACGATCTCGTCCGTCACGTCCTCGAAGTCGGGGAAACCGGCGCCATGGCCGAGCACGCTCTCACGCCGCTGCGTACGGATTCGGCCAGCGCGGGCGCGGTGCATGTGGAGGCGGTCGCGGATGCGCGCGACGAGGCGCTGGGCGCGATCGACCAGTGGGTCTGCCGCGCTCCCGCAGCGTCCCACGACCGCGAGCTCGAGCTGGCCCGTCGCCGGCTGGTGACGGAAGCAGCGGCCGCACGCGGGCGCGGTATTGCCCTCGCCAACACGCGCCAGCTGGTCGGCGAGCAGGGCGTGCGGTGGCTGCGGCGCGAGTTCTACGGCGCGCCCTGGCCGCTCATCGATCTGGATGAACCGACGGTCGCGCTGCTCGCGCCGATGGCGGACGCGGCGCAGGCGCTGACGCAGTCATTCGAGACGCTGCCGACAGACCTGTTCAAGCTGGCCGATGTGGGGAACGGGTGTGCAGATGCGCCGTTTGCGCTGACAGCGAACTAAGCGTTCGGCTCACACACCCGGCACGTTTGCGCCCCACACCAGCTTGTGAAGCTGGAGCTGGAAGCGCGCAGGCAGACGGTCGTCGAGAATCCATTCCGCGAGATCCCGCCACTCGACCGCGTCCCATACAGGCGAGAAGAGAAGCGCCCGCAGCGTCCCCGTGCGCACGCGCTCATCCAGCCCGTGCTCGCGAATCACGCCACGCGCCCACTCGTAGTCGGCGCGGTCCGCAACGACGAACTTGATCTCGTCTCGGGCTCCCAGGTGCTCGAGATTGCTCCACAGGTTGCGCGCACTCTCGCCTGAGCCCGGACACTTCAGGTCCATGATCTTGTGCGCGCGCGGATCGAGTGGCGCGACATCCACTGCGCCCGACGTTTCGACGAGAACGGTGAAGCCCTCGTCCAGGAGCCGCTCGACCAGCACGAACGCATTCCGATGGATCAGCGGTTCGCCGCCGGTAACTTCGACAACGGGCGTACCGATGGTACGGACACGCGCGATGATATCGTCGAGCGACATCCTCTCGCCGCCGTGGAACGAGTACTCCGTGTCACACCAGACGCACCGCAGGGGGCAGCCGGTGAGGCGCACGAACGTGCACGGCATGCCGACCCAGGTACTCTCGCCCTGGACGGAATGAAAGATCTCCGTGACCCGGAGAAACGCATCGGAGGACGCCTGCTGCATCACCTGCCGTTCACCATGAAGCCGAATGGCGACTCGCGCAGCACGGCCTTCACGATGAAGAACATGTTCGCGGGTCGCTCCGCCATACGGCGCATCAGGTACGGATACCATGCCTCGCCGAATGGCACATATACGCGCATCCGATACCCCTCCCGGACGAGTTGTTCCTGCAGATCCCGGCGCACGCCGTAGAGCATCTGGAATTCGAAGGAGTCGCGCGGGATGCGGTGCGCCTCTGCGTACTCGCGCGTGGCCCGCAGCATCGCCTCGTCGTGGGTCGCGATGCCGGGATACGTGCCGTCGGACAGGAGGAGTTTGGCGAGGGCGACGAAACTGGCATCCACCCGGCCCTTTTCCTGGAAGGCGACCTCAGGCGGTTCGACGTACGCACCCTTGCAGAGCCGCACGCGCACGCCCATTGCATTCGCCCGTTTGGCGTCCTCCTCGCTGCGCCGCATATAGGACTGCAGCACGATGCCGACGTTGGTGAATCCCTCGTTCCAGATGCGCTCGAAGAAGTCGAGCGTGCGCTGCGTGTAGGCGCTCGATTCCATGTCGAGCCGCACGAACATGTCGTGCTCGCGCGCACGTGTGAACAGGCGCGTCACGTTCTCGTGCAGGAATGCCTCGTCGATGTCCTGCCCCATCTGGGTGAGTTTGACCGAGACGTTGGCGTCCAGTCCTTCGGCAGCAATGCGATCGATCAGCTGGAGGTACGTGTCGGCGGCGGCCCGGGCCTGCTCGCGACGGGTGACGGACTCACCCAGGTAGTCCAGCGAGACACTCATGCCGGCGCGATTCAGGACCCGCGCAGCGGCGATCCCGTCCTCGACCGTCTCGCCGGCGACAAAGCGGCGGGCCATCGTGCGTGCGCCCGGCGCGTGCATGGTAAAGCTGCGAGCGAGCGAGTTCTCGCTCAGCATGATCAGGAAATCACGTAGCATTCAGTCTCCGTTCTCGCTCTCCCGGCGTCGCACGATCGCGGCATCGAGCTCCGTCTTGATCTCGTACAGGCTCAGATCGTGCGCAGCCCGCCGGGCGGACTCCTCATCCGCACCGACCGCCACGTCACCGGACTCCAGGTGGTCCATGATGCCTGCACCGGTAGCGGCCCACCGCAGGAACACCAGGAACGCGACCCACGGGCGCGCGGCGTCGCCGGTTTCCTCCGTATCCACATCCACGGTGTACGGCATGCCGTCGGCGCCGTCGAACGCGGGCACGCGATCATGCTTGGCGATGTAGCCGCCGAGTGTGAGGTCCTGCGCTTCTGCTTCCTCGCCGGTCAGCGCACGCACGACGTCCAGCTCCTCCTCATCGCTGTCCTCGTCATCGGGCAGCGAGAAGAGGGCGTCGCGCTCCACACGCTCGTAGAGGTCGTCCCGTTCGTCGTCCATCACGCTCCGTCGAGTGGCAAGTTTCGTGGCGGGCTGAAAGTAAGCGGTGGCGGAGGGGGCCGCACGCCGGTAGAGTAGTCGCCATGGCAGCAACGATGCGCGCAGCCCGCTTCCACGAGAACGGCCCTGCAGACGTCCTCCGGATCGAGGACGTGCCGGTGCCGGAGCCGGGGCCCGGGGAGGTGCGGCTGCGGGTGGAGGCGGCAGCCCTCAACCACCTGGACCTGTGGGTACGGCGCGGATTGCCGATCGAGACGACCATGCCCCATATCGGCGGCTCCGACGTCGCCGGGCGGATCGACGCGACGGGCACCGGGGTCAGCGGTCTGGATGCGCAGGCGCGCTACGTCGTCGATCCCTCGATCGGCTGCGGGGAGTGCGAGTGGTGCCGGCGCGGCGACGTGCCGCTGTGCGTCCGCTATCGGATTCTCGGCGAGCACACGAATGGCGGCTTTGCCGAGTACGTCATCGTGCCGGCAGCCAATCTCTACGCCGTGCCGGACGCGCTGCCGCTCGAGCGGGCAGCGGCCGCCCCGCTCGCGACGCTCACCGCGTGGCGGGCGCTCACGACTCGTGCCCGGCTGCAGGCGGGCGAGTCCCTGCTCGTGACGGGCGCGTCCGGTGGCGTCTCCACAGCGGCCATCCAGATCGGCGTCGTCCTTGGTGCACGCGTGTTCGCGGTGACTTCCGCCGCACACGTCGAGCGGGTGCGCGCCCTCGGCGCCGACGTCGTGTACGACCGCGACAGCGTCGATTTCGCGCGCGAGGTCTGGCGTGAGACCGACCGGCGCGGTGTGGACGTGATCGTGGACAGCGTCGGTGAAGCGTTTTTCGAGAGCAACGTACGCGCGCTCACGCGCGGCGGACGCATGGTCGTGTACGGCGCGACCACAGGACACGCGGGACGGCTCGACCTGCGCGTCGTCTTCTGGAAGCAGATCGAGGTGCTCGGCTCGACGATGGCGACGCCCGCGGAGTTCCGCGCGGCCATGGACCTCGTCGTGCAGGGCAGCGTGCGACCCGTCGTGGACGAGGTCCTGCCGCTCGACCGCATCCGTGAGGCGCACGAACGGCTCGAGGCCGGCAATGCCTTCGGCAAGCTCGTGCTGACACCGTGACCAGCGGCCCGAGCGACGACGTCGCGTGGCCGCTGCTGGCCTCGCGCATCGTCGGCGAGTTCACTGCCTTCCACATCCGTCGCAACACCGCACGCTCGCCGCGTACGGGCGACAGCGCCGACTTCGACGTGGTCGACCGTGCCGATTGCGTGCAGATCGTTGCCCACGCAGAGGACGGCCGGGTGATCCTGGTCGAGCAGTACCGCCACGGCGTGCAGCGTGTAACGCTGGAGTTTCCCGCAGGCGTCCTCGATGGCGCGGAGGATCCGGTCACAGGTGCACTGCGGGAGCTGCTCGAGGAGACCGGGTATCGCGCCGGTCACGGCCAGGTGATCGGCAGCGCGGACCTGGATCCGTCGATCGAGACGAGCCGCGTGCACGTTGTTCGGGCACACGAATGTGTTGCGACGGACTCGCGGGCGCAGGACGAGGGAGAGGCGATCCGGGTCCGACTCGTCGAGGGACGCGAGATCGACGGCCTGATCGCGAGCGGCGAGTTCGCACATGCTGCGGGAATCGCCGCGTGGTACCTGTTTCGGATGCGGGCGAGCGCGGAGTCGGAAGCGGTGCGGAAGGGGAAGCGGTAGCGGTGCGGAAGCGGAAGCGGTGCGGTCGGACGTGGTGTGTGTCTATGGCGAGGTCTTGCGGGGGAAGCGGTCGTGATCGCGGGTGCGGTACTTCTCGAGGACCTGTTCGAATGCCGACTGCAGGTCGATCTTCTGTTCGTTCGCGATCGCGATCAGGACGAAGAGGATGTCTGCGAGCTCGAGCGCGAGGTCGCCTTCGGGCTCGCCGGGCTTCTTCGGCTTGTGCCCATGACGGTGATTGAGCTCGCGCGCGAGCTCACCGACCTCTTCGATGAGGCGCGCGAGATTCGACAGCGGCGGCCAGTATCCTTCCTCGAACCGGCCGATCCAGTCGTCGACCGCGCGCTGCGCGTCACGCAGCGTGGCGGCCGTAGGCTGCGAGCTCATGGGTGATGCGCTCGATCTCTTCTTCGGTGTTGTAGAAATGCGGCGAGACGCGCACATAGCCCGGTCGATGGTCGACGATGATGCCGCGCCCGGCCAGGTGGGCGACGGCGCCCGCGGGGTCCCCGTGCTCGATCATCACGATCGCCGAGCGCCGTTCCGCGTCGGCAGCGCAGCGCACTGCGAAGCCGTTTGCCTGCACGCGCTCGATCAGGAGCTCCGTGAGCGCCGCATTACGGCCGCGGATCTGGAGCATGCCGATCTCGTCGACGATCTCCTGGCCGCCGAGTGCGGCGTGCACGGTGGGCAGCGCCGGAGTGCCGAGCTCGAAGCGGCGCGCGTCGTCGCGGAACTCGAAGTGGTGGGTGTCGAACTGGAACTGATCACGCGCGCCAAACCATCCCGCGCACTGCGGCTCGAGCTCACGGACGAGCGCCTCGCGGACGTAGAGGTAGGACAGTCCGGGCCCGCCCATCAGCCATTTCAGGGGGCCGGCAATGAAGATGTCCGCGTCCGCTGCACGCACGTCGCACGGCACCTGCCCGGCGCTCTGGTAGGCATCGACCAGGAACAGAGCGCCGTGCGCATGCGCGATGTCGGCGAGTGCACGGAGGTCCTGGATCGCGCCGGTCGTGTAGTACACGTGGCTCGTGGCGAGCAGGGCAGTCCGACCGTCGACCGCATCCGCGAAGCGCTGCGGATCGATGGTCGCGCCGTCATCGCTTTCGACGATGACGACCTCGGCGTCGCGTCGTGCGAGCCACTGGTAGGCGAGGGTCGGGAAGTCGAGGGCACCGAGGACAATGCGCGGGCGCTGGCGGTAATCGAGCGCGGAGCCGATGACCGTGAGGGCCGCCGACACACTTGCGGCGAGTGCGATCTCGCGCTCCTCGGCGTGCAGCATGGCGGCGACGCGGCCGCGCAGCTCGGCAAGGCGGCCGAGCCAGATCTCGTACCATGCGGAGGCGCCGAGCGTATGCCACTCGTGGTGAAACTGCGCGATGCGTTGCTCCGCGCGCCGCGAGAGTGCGCCGAGCGAGCACGAGTTCAGGTAGGTCGTCTGCGCCAGAATCGGAAACTCAGCGCGCCAGCGGTCCCAGTTCACGCGCGCAAGGTAGAGCGCGCCACGCGCGACCGGCAAGCTGCGGGGCAGAGGAATGTTCACGCTCGCTGACGTCCTGTTCGCGCTGCCCTGGCTCGCGATTGCGGTGGTGCTCCCTCTGCTGCTGCGCGACCGCCCCCGCCTCGATCGAGTCACGCCAGTCGCCACGGTCGACGGGCCACTCGTGTCCATCATCGTGCCGGCGCGCAACGAGGCGGCGAACATCGGCGCCTGCATCGCAACCCTGCTCGATTCCGCGTATGCGAATCGCGAGATCATCGTGGTCGATGACCACAGCACGGATGGCACGGGGGACATCGCGCGCATCCTGGCCGAGCGGGGCGGCGGTGCCGTGCGGCAGCGGGAGGGGCAGCCGCTGCCCGACGGGTGGGTCGGGAAGTGCGGGGCGGGCTGGCCGGGGTACGGGGCCGCGCGCGGCGAGGTGCTACTCTTCACGGACGCCGACACACGCCACGACGAGCAGCTGCTGCCGCACGCGCTCGGTGCGCTGCGCTCCGCCGGGGTAGCCCTGGTGAGCGTGGCGCCGCGTCAGATCATGCACGGCTTCTGGGAGCGCACCGTCCTGCCCCACATCTTCCTCATGATCTCGGCGCGATTCCGTGACCTCGAGCGGGTCAATCGCGCACGCAACCCGCGCGACGTGATCGCCAACGGTCAGTTCATGATGTTCACCCGCGCGGCGTACGAGGCGCTGGACGGGCACCGCGGGGTACGCGGCGAGATCGTCGAGGACCTCCGGCTCGCGCAGCGTACCGTCGCCCGCGGCGAGCGCATCTTCATGGCCAGCGCGGAACGGCTCATGGAGACGCGCATGTACCGCTCCCTCGGCGCCATCATCGAGGGGTGGTCGAAGAACCTGGCGCTGGGCAGCCGGAACACGGTGGACGCGTGGCTGCAGCCGGCCCTGCCATGGGTGATCGGCCTCGGGGTGCTCCTGCTCTGGGTGATGCCGCCGGTTCTGCTGACCGCCTCACTGCTCGGACTCATCGGGCCAGGTGTGCGGGGCTGGGCCGTCCTCGCGACCACCGCCTCGGCCATATTCTGGCTCTACGGTTACGGGCGCCTGCGTCTGCCTCTCCTCAACGCCCTCCTGTTCCCCCTGGGCGGACTCGTTGCGGGACTGCTGTTTCTGCGCTCCTCCGTGCGGGGCGGCTCGATCGGCTGGAAGGGGCGGACCTACGAAGTCGATGCGGCGGGCGGAGTTCGGACCCCGGATCGCCTAAACCCTTGAGCCGCTTGTCCCTGGACGGTAGATTCGAAGGCGTAAACACGTCCCGTCCTGCCAGGCGCGACGATGTCCCGCCCGACGGCCACGGCCGGCGGGCCTTGCGTGCTTTCGGCAGGAGGCGTTCTTACACGTGTGGAAGGCGATGCTCAAGCGGCTGGGCTCCCATCGGGCGTACCTACCGCTCATCGTGGGACTCCTCGTCCTCACCTTTCTCCTGACGGCGATCCTCGCCTACCAGGCCCAGGACGCAGACCGGCAGCACCGGGATGCGGCCGAGGCCGCCCTGCGCGACTACACCGAGCTAGCGGCTGACCAGTGGCTGAACGAGCTGCAGCCGAACCTCGTCTACGGGACGGCCGGTGTCGTGTTCGCGATCGGCCGCGGCGAGTACATCGCCGATCCCGCGAAGATCACGCCCGCTCGCCTGAGCGCGATGCTCGCTGACACGATTCTCTGCCGTTGTCTCACCAGCGACGACATTCTC
>CAYSGF010000200.1:0-16287 GCA_964430275.1 uncultured Gemmatimonadaceae bacterium | reverse complement strand
GTCGCGCGCGGCCGCGAGCGAGATGGCCGGCGGAAAGAAGGCGACGGTCCGCCCGGCAGGGATCGTCGCCTGCTCCAGGAATGCGGTGAAGAAGGCGGCGACCTCGGACGGCGCCATGTGCATCTTCCAGTTGCCGGCGATCACCGGCCGTGTGATCCGTGTCATGCCTGCTCCCGGTCATCGAGGACGGCTAGGCCCGGCAGCGTGCGCCCCTCCAGGAACTCGAGCGACGCGCCGCCTCCCGTGGACACGTGCGTGATGCGCTCGGCGACGCCGGCCTCCTCGATCGCGGCGACCGTATCGCCGCCGCCGACGATGCTCGTTGCACCCTTTGCCGTCGCATCCGCGACCGCGCGTGCAACGCCACGCGTCCCCTCTGCGAACTCCTCCACCTCGAACATGCCCATTGGTCCGTTCCACAGGATCGTGCGGGCTCGCTCGACGAACTCCCGGAAGGTCGCAACGCTCTTCGGTCCGATGTCGTACACCGCACCTTCCGGCGGCACCTCGGTCCGCTCCATCAGGAACGTGCGGACGCCCGGTTTCGGCTCACCCGCTACGACGCAGTCGACGGGGAGCACGAGCTTCTCGCCAGCGCGCTCGAGCAGCTCCTTTGCCATCTCGACACGGTCGTCCTCCACGAGCGACTTCCCGGTCTCGAGACCGAGCGCGCGGAAGAACGTGTTCGCCATGGCGCCGCCGATCACGAGATGATCGACACGCGGAAGCAGGTTCTCGATCACGTCCAGCTTGCCCGAGATCTTGGCCCCGCCGAGCACGGCCGTGAACGGGCGCTCAGGCTCAGCGAGCGCACCGCCCAGGAAGCGCAGCTCGCGCTCCATCAACAGCCCCGCAACTGCGGGCTTGCCCTCAGCCTTCATCACCTCGGCGACACCGCACGTGGACGCGTGCGCGCGGTGGGCGGCGCCGAACGCATCGTTCACGAACACGTCGGCGCCCGCGGCAAACGCCTCGCTCAGCTTGCGATCGTTCGTCTCCTCACCCGCGAGGAAGCGCGTGTTCTCGAGCAGCAGGACGTCCCCGGGCTTCAGCGCGTCGATGGCCGCGTGCGCGTCCGCACCAACGACGTCACGCACGAAGGCCACGTTCACACCGGGCAGATGCTCGCGCAGACGCTCGGCCACGGGCCCGAGTGTGAACGCCTCGTTCCATTTGCCTTTCGGGCGGCCCAGGTGTGAGGCAAGCACGATGCACGCACCCCGCTGCCGCAGCAGCGAGATGGTCGGGATCGTCGCACGAATGCGGGTGTCGTCACCGACCACACCGTTCTCGATGGGCACGTTGTAGTCGACCCGGACCAGCACGCGCCGGCCGTTCAGCGCCTCAGCGCGCAGATCCTCGATCGTTCGCTTCTCCATTCGCCCCCGCTCCAATGTTGCCGCACGGGCGCTGCCGTGCGGGCGGCAACATACCGGGCGGTCGCGCGTGCGATCAAGGCGGGAGGAATGCGCGCATGACATCGAGCACCGCGGCGGGCTGCTCCCAGTTGGGCGAATGGCCGGAGTCGGCAATGATCTCGAGTCGGGAATCGGGCAGGAGCCGGTGCGCGCGCTCCGCGTGAGAGCGCGGTGTGAAGCGGTCGTGCTCGCCCCACACGAGCAGCACCGGCAGCGCAAGCACGCGCAGCTCCTCGTCGCTGAGGATCTCGACCTGGCCGCGCACGCCACCGAACTGCCGGAGCGCGCGCGGCAGACGCCGCTCCCGATCCTGCAGTGACGAGGCGTGGAGGTACGCGACGAGTGCGGCCTCGTGCTCGGACGGCAGCCGCTCCGACGTCATGAGCAGACGGAGCTGCGCACGGATGCCCGCACGCGAGGTGCGCCGCATCAGCACGGCACCGCCCGGGCGTGTGCAGGCGAGCCGCACCAGCCACGGCAGCTCCACGCCGAGACCGACGCTGTCCAGCAGCACCAGACGATCGACGCGGAGCCGCTGGCGCTGCGCCAGCCGCAGCCCGATCAGACCGCCGAACGACGTCCCGGCTACATCGCACGCCTCGATGCCGACCTGATCGAGCCATGCTTCCAGGTGCGCCGCGGCGGCCGCGCCCAGCGGCGCATCCAGTGTGACCGGATCCGTGAACGCGAAGCCCGGCAGATCCGGTGCGAGCACACGTCGCTCCGCGCCCAGCGAGCCGAGCAGCCGGTACCAGTTCGCGCCCCCACCACCGGCGCCGTGCAGCAGCACGAGTGGGCGGCCACGTCCAGCCTCGAGATGATGGATCACCACGTCGCCGACCCGCGTGCGCACGTCCCCCGCGCGCACGCCGCCCAGCGCGAGAAGCCGCGCCTGGGCCTGCTCCAGCATTGTCATGGGGTAGATAAGAGAGCGGCCACAGCGCCTTTCGACACCGTGGCCGCTGCGCCCTCAAGGGTCGCAGGGACGTCCGTCTCACTCACCCGCGGGTTGGTTCCTCAGCCACTTGGACCGAAAACCGCACCGAATCAGGACCTCGCGCTGTTACCTCGAGAGGGGTTTCGCAGTAGCTGCAAGTGACCACGCGAACCGGATTGCTGAGGTCCAGCTCCGCGACATCCCGATGGCCGCACACGGGACACCGATATGTCCCCGATAGCAGCTCACTGTGAGTGGCCATCATCGCTCCTCCAGCGCATTCCGACGTCTCGGCGCAACTGCGCCAGATGCGTGCCAGGGCGCGATATGTCCCGAGGCCGTCAGCCGCCGGGTCGGCTCGCGGTCACCCTCTCGGCCCCAGAGTAACACCGCCTCCGGCCGGCGTCAACGGCGGCAGTTGTCCACACTCGAAAGCGCTTCAAGTGCGCCTGGCAACGTTCGATCCGACAATGTGTTACGGCGTTCTATGCACGCCTGTCCGTAATATAGGTCGCGAGGTCGACGCAGCGGGTCGAGTAGCCCCATTCATTGTCGTACCAGGCCAGCACTTTGACGAGGCGATCCCCCATCACGGCGCTACACTCGAGGTCCACGATCGCACTGTTCGGATTGCCGATGTAGTCGACACTGACGAGCGGCTCGTCACTGACGGCGAGGATGTTCTTGAGCTCACCGTTGGCGGCTTCGACGAACGCGTTGTTGAGCTGTTCGAGCGTGACGTCCTGCTCGAGCTCGGCGACGAGATCGACGATGGATGCATCGGGTGTGGGGACGCGCATGGCGATGCCGTCGATCCGGCCCTTGAGCTCCGGGATGACGAGCGAGGTGGCCTTCGCGGCGCCGGTCGTGGTCGGGATCGTGGACATGGCGGCGGCGCGTGCGCGGCGCAGATCCTTGTGTGGCAGGTCGAGAATGTTCTGGTCGTTCGTGTAGGAGTGCACGGTGGTCATGAAGCCGTGACGGAAGCCGAAGCGGTCGCGGAGCACCTTTACGACCGGCACGAGGCAGTTCGTCGTGCAGCTCGCATTGCTGATGACGTGGTGGCTGGCGTCATCGTACTTGTCGTGGTTCACACCCATGACGATCGTGATGTCCTCGCCCTTGGCGGGTGCGGTGATGATGACCTTGCGGGCGCCCGCCGCGATGTGCTTGGCGGCGTCCTCGCGCTTGGTGAAGCGGCCGGTCGATTCGAAGACGATGTCGACGCCGAGGTCCTTCCAGGGGAGTGCGCCCGGGTCCTTCTCGGCGAGGACGCGGACCTCGTCGCCATCGACGACGATGCCGTTCGCGCTCGTCTCGACGGTGCCCGGATAGCGGCCGTGGACGGAGTCGTATTTCAGGAGGTGCGCGAGCGTGGAGTTGTCAGTGAGGTCGTTGACGGCGACGAAATCGATGGGGGCGCCGTTCTTCTTCGCGGAGCGGAGGATGTTGCGGCCGATCCGTCCGAATCCATTGATCGCGACCTTGATGCGGTCGTTGCTGGGCATGTCGAGCTCTCAGGTTGCTGTGAGCCGCCGCGCGTCGAGTGCGCGAGCGAACGTAACGACGGTGGCGCATCGTGCGCCGGCGGCGACGAGGGTGGCGGCGCACTCGGCGGCGGTAGCGCCGGTGGTGAGCACGTCGTCGATGAGGAGGACGTGCGCGCCGCGCAGCATGGCATCGGCGCCCGGGCGCACGCAGAACGCGCCGGCCACGTTAGCCGTGCGGGCAGCGGGCTGCAAGTGCGTCTGGGTGTCCTGTGCGCGTGCGCGCTCGAGAACCGCGGCGAGGGTGCGGCCGGTGAGTCGTGCGTACTCCTGCGCGATGAGCTGCGCCTGATTGTAGCCGCGCGCACGCAGGCGCGCAGGCGTAGTCGGAACGGGAACACACAGCGTCGCCTCGTCCACGGCGTCCCGGGGGAGCGCGAGCGGTGCCATGCGCTCGGCCATGGGCAGGGCGAGCGCACGCCAGCCGCGATACTTGAGCTGATGGACGAGGACGTCGGCCGGGTGTGCGAGCAGGACGGCCGAGCGTGCGGCGCGGATCGCGGCCGGCCAGGCGCGACACTCAAGGCACTGCGACGGTCCGGCGCGACCGGTCCGCAGGAGCGGTGCACCACAGCGCTCGCACTGCGGTGAGGGCAGCGCAGGCAGACGGGCGCGGCAGAGGCGGCATACGAGGCGCGCACCGTCGCCGGCGCGAATGCGCTGGCGGCACCCCAGGCAGGTGGGCGGGAGCAGAACGTCGAGGAGCGCACGGAGCATGGACGCTCGGTGCGCTCCGCAGACGGGCAATGCGATGGTGCGATCGGCCGGCGCTTCGCCACCGGCGGCGACGACAGCGGCTGCCGGGGCAGCGGTACGGACGCGGGCCGCTAGCGGGCCTGTGCCCTGCCCCGGCCGCGGGTCGGATCGACAGCGCGCTGCATGACTTCGACGGGCGCATTGCGGCCGGTCCAGCACCGGTAGGCGGCAGCGCCCTGGGCGATCAGCATGGTGGAGCCGTCGGCGGCGGGCACGCCGAGCTCGCGTGCGGCGCGAACGAGGGGTGTGGAGCCCTCGGCGTAGACGAGGTCGAGCACGGCGCCGACTTCCTGGAGGAAGTGCCTGCCGATCGGCAGCGGGTCGTTGGGGCGGAGGCCGAGGGTCGTCGCGTTGACGAGCAGGTCGGCGCTCTCGATCTGGTGGGCGACGCGCAGACGCGGCGTGCCGAGGCCGCGCACGAGCTGCGCGGCGCGATGCGGCGTCCGGTTCAGCACGTCGACGCGCGCTGCGCCGGCGTCGAGGAGCGCGACGGCGGCAGCGCGTGCGGCGCCGCCGGCACCGAGCAGCAGGACGCGGGCACCTTCCGGACTGCCGATCAGCTCTCCTGCCGCAGCACGCACACCTTCCACGTCGGTGTTGTCGCCCCAGACCTCGCCGTCGTCGGCCCAGAACGTGTTGCACGCGCCGGTACGCACGACGGCGTCCGTGGGCCGGTCGATGGCAACGCGGGCGCGCGCCTTGTGCGGCACCGTGACGTTGCCGCCGCCGCCGGCGTGGGCGAATGCCCGGACGAGGGTGGGCACGTCCGCGTCGCTGCAGCGCATGGCAATGTACACGGCATCGACGCCGTCCTCGGCGAATGCCGCGTTGTACATGAGCGGCGAATGCGAGTGCGCGACGGGGTCGCCGAGCAATGCATAGACGCGGGTCTTCGCGTGTGTCGTAGTCAAGGTGCCAGGATCAGCTCGAGGCGTTGGAGTGCGGCATCGATGAGCCGCTCGAGTTGTGTGTAGGTGCGCCGGTACGGCTCGATCGTGCCGCCGAAGGGATCGTCGATGCCGGCGGCGTCGCCATCGGCAAAGTCGGTCAGCAGCGCGGCGCGATCGTCGACGTCGATATCGAGCTCGCGCACTGCGTCGAGGTGGGGACCGCTCATCACGAGGATCAGGTCGGCCCAGCGGACGAGCTCGGGGGTGAGCGGCTGGGAGCGATGGCCCTCGAGGTCGAGGCCGTGCTCCGCGCAGACGGCGACTGCGTGGTCGGCGGCGGGCGCATCCCAGGCAGCGGTGGTGCCAGCGGAATCGACACGCACGTGGGACCAGCCACGCTTCTCCAGCGCCGCGCGTGCGATCGCCTCCGCCATGGGCGAGCGGCACGTGTTTCCGGTGCATACGAACAGGACGTTGTACGTCGTGCCGGTACCGGTCTCCTCAACCTGCATCGATCTCTCCGATTACCGTGCGCAGCTCTTCCAGTCGGATCGCGCCTTCACGCAGGATGCGCGGCACCGGGCCTGACGCATCCACGACGGTCGATGGCGGCGACGCCGCCAGCCGCCCTCCATCCAGCACGAGCGCGTCCGTGCTGCCCAGCATGGTGAGCGCATGCGCGGCCTCGTGCGCATCGAGCGCCGCCGGCTGGCCTGGCGCATTCGCCGAAGAGGACGTCACGGCTTCTCCGAGCTCCTGCAGCAGCCTGCGCATGCCGGGATGTGGCGTCGCGCGGACGGCCACGTTGCCGTCCTCCGAGCGCACGCCTTCCGGGAACGCGCCTGCCGGTGCGGCGAGTGCGATCGTCAGCGGACCGGGCCAGAATGCGGCTGCGAGGCGCATTGCAACGTCCGTCCAGACGAGCGGCGCGACCTGCTCCGGCGTCGCGACGAGCACCAGGAACGGTTTGCTTTCGATCCTGCGCTTGAGTGACGCGAGCCGCTCCAGCGCTGCGGGCCGCAGTGCACAGCCGAAGCCGTACACCGTCTCCGTCGGATACGCCAATACCCCGTTCCCGCGCAGATGGTCGAGCACGCGCGGCAGCGCACGCTCCACGTCAGCGCTCGTGCGGAAAGGGAGAGTGTCCATGCCGTCGCCCGATGGCAAGGATCCGGCCTCAGCCACGCCGCCCGAGCAGCGCCGCCGCGATCTCCAGGTCCGCTGGCGTGGTCACCTTCAGATTCGCGGCGTCACCCGCGATGACGCCGACCGGCACGCCGCACCGTATGACGAGTGCCGCGTCGTCCGTCCCGGCTGCGCCCTCGGCCGCGGCGCGGGCGTACGCATCGACCAGCACGGCGCGCGGGAACGCCTGCGGCGTCTGCGCAGCACGCAGACGTGCGCGGTCAGGCGTCGCAGTGATCCGGCCGCTGTCATCGACCTGCTGAATCGTATCAGCCACCGGTACGGCTGCGACGACGCTGCGTCCCTGCGCCACGGCCGCGAGGGCGGCGGCAATCACCTCACGCGTGACCAGCGGGCGCGCCGCATCGTGCACGAGAACGGTATCGACCACGGGATCGACCAGGGCGAGCGCCGCACGTACGGAATCGCCGCGCTCCGGGCCACCGGCGACGGTCACGATGCGCGCATCGAGTGACGTCAGCCACCGCGGTGGATCCGCGGCGAGCGACGCCGGCAGCGCGATGACGACCTGGCCGATCTCCTCGAACGCGAGGAAGGGACGGAGCGCATGGAGCAGCAGCGGCTCGCCGCACAGCTCGAGAAACGGCTTGGGCGCTCCCCCCATGCGGCGCCCGCCGCCGGCGGCCGGAACCACGAGGGCGGCGCGCACGCTAGCGGATTGCCCGGGACAGCAGTGCGTCGATGTCGCGCAGGCCGATGAGCGTGATGCCCGCGCTGCGCAGGCCCGCAGCGCGCTCCGGCACGTACGCGCGGGTGAAGCCCATGCGCGAAGCCTCGGCCAGGCGCCGCTCGAGCTGTCCGACTGCCCGCAGCTCTCCCGACAGTCCCACCTCGCCGAGAAACACCGCGTCGTGCGGGAGCGGGCGGTCCGCGACGCTCGACGCGAGTGCGGCGACGACCGCGAGGTCAGAGGCGGTCTCATTGATGCGCACGCCGCCGACCACATTGACGAAGACGTCGAGCTGGCCGAACGGCAGGCCGGCGCGCTTCTCGAGCACGGCGAGGAGCAGCGCGAGGCGCTGGCGGTCGATGCCATTCGCCACGCGCTGCGGCGCGCCGTAGCTCGCCTTCGTGCACAGCGCCTGAATCTCGACGAGGAGAGGCCGCGTGCCTTCGAGCGTGGCTGCGACCGCCGCGCCGCTCGCCTGCTGTGCGCGCTCACCGAGGAAGAGCGCGGACGGATTCTCGACCGGATCGAGGCCGCGCGCGCCCATGCGGAAGACGCCGATCTCGTCCACCCCACCGAAGCGGTTCTTCGTCGCGCGCAGCACGCGATGATCGAGGCTGCCGGTACCCTCGAAGTACAGCACGGTGTCGACGATGTGCTCGAGCGTCTTCGGACCGGCGACCATGCCGCCCTTCGTCACGTGCCCGACGAGAAATACCGCGGCGCCGCTCTCCTTCGCATAGCGCTGCAGGCGCGCCGCGCACTCGCGCACCTGGCCGACGTTGCCGGGCGTGCCTTCCACGTCGTCCGTGTAGACGGTCTGGATCGAATCGATGAAGACGACCGCTGGGCTGAGCGCAGCGGTGTGCTCGAAGACGGACTCGAGGCGAGTCTCCGCGAGGAAGCGGACGTCGCCTGCAGGCTCGGCGAGCCGCTCCGCGCGCAGGCGCGTCTGCGCCGCGGATTCTTCACCCGACACGTAGAGCGCACTTCGCCCGCTCGCCTGCAGCCGCGCGGCGACCTGCAGCAGCAGTGTGCTCTTGCCGATGCCGGGCTCGCCGCCGATCAGCACCAGGGACCCGGGCACCACGCCACCGCCGAGCACGAAGTCGAACTCGCCGAGGCCGCTCGCCCAGCGGTCTCCGCCGACGGTTCCTTTCACGTTCGAGAGCAGGACCGGGTCGGCGGCGGAAGCGGAAGTGGAAGCGGAACGGAAACCGGAAGCGGTGCGGAGAGCGGAACCGGAACTGCTGGCCGCGCGCTTCGACGGCGCGGGGGCGTCGACGAGCGTGTTCCAGGCGCTGCAGGCGGGACACTGTCCCTGCCAGCGCGGCGTCTCGTTGCCGCACTCGGTACAGAAGAACAGTGTGCGGAGCTTTGCCATGCGGTGATTTACGCGGCGTCGGGGCGTCGTTCCGTATACGACTCGAAGCGCGTGCACTCCTTGCGGAAGAACAGCTCGACAGTGCCGGTCGGCCCGTTGCGCTGCTTCGAGATGATCAGCTCGGCCTTGCCGACCACGCCCTTCTCCTGGGCTTCGAGCTCCGCAAGGTAGTACTCGGGCCGGTACAGGAACATAACCAGATCGGCATCCTGCTCGATGGAGCCGGACTCGCGCAGGTCCGAGAGCTGCGGCCGGTGATCGGCGCGCTGCTCCGGTGCACGCGAGAGCTGCGAGAGCGCGATGATGGGCACGCCGATCTCCTTGGACAGCGACTTCAGGCCGCGGCTGATCGCGCTGACTTCCTGCTGGCGGTTCTCCTGCTGATGACCGCCCGCCTGCATGAGCTGGATGTAGTCGATGATGATCAGGCCGAGCTCGGGCTGATCCGCCTTCAGGCGGCGCGCCTTCGCGCGCATCTCGAGGACGCTGATGCCGCCGGAGTCGTCGATCCAGATCGGTGCGGTATTCAGGTGCCCGGCGGCCTGGGCGAGGCGGACATAGTCGTCGTCGGAGAGACGGCCGCGCAGCAGTCGGCCAAGGTCGACCAGCGCTTCGCTGCACAACATGCGCTGGACGAGCTGCTCCTTCGACATCTCGAGCGAGAAGATCGCGACCGGCGTCTGCTGCGAGAT
This sequence comes from uncultured Gemmatimonadaceae bacterium, assembly GCA_964430275.1. Taxonomy (GTDB): domain Bacteria; phylum Gemmatimonadota; class Gemmatimonadetes; order Longimicrobiales; family RSA9; genus DASTYK01. Next base: position 6,790 of record CAYSGF010000200.1, on the reverse strand, counting down.
CGCGGCATGCAGCCCGACGTTCATGCAGAACGCGGTCTTCCCCATCGACGGTCGTGCAGCGACGATGACGAGGTCGCCCTTCTGCAGACCGCCGGTCTTGCCGTCGAGATCGGGAAAGCCGGTGCCGACGCCTGTGATGCCACCCTTCGCGGCCTGGAGCTGCTCGATCTTCTCGAACGTCGGGTAGAGGATCTTCTTGATCCAGACGAAGCCTTCCCGCTCGTGCGACTGCGCGACCTGGAAGATCTTCTGCTCGGCGATGTCGAGCACCTCCTCGACACTGCGCTCGCCCGGCTCGTAGGAATCACGAATGATCGTGCTGCTCGCCTCGATGAGGCGGCGCAGCAGCGCGCGCTCGCGGACGATCTTCGCGTGGTACTCGATGTTCGCTGCCGTCGGTACCGCATCCATCAGCTCGGCGATGTACTCGAGCCCGCCAACCGCCTCCAGCTCGTCCGTCTTCTGCAGCTCCTCGCGCAGCGTCACCGGATCGATGACGCCGCCCTTCTGGAACAGGCGAGCCATGGCGCGGAAGACGCGCCGGTTCGACTCGCGGTAGAACATCGTGTCATCGACGACCTCGATCGCCTTCGCGACCGCGTTCGCGTCGATCAGCATGCCGCCCAGCACCGAGACTTCCGCCTCCGGCGCATACGGCGGCTGCCGGTCCGCCGGGATCAGCGTGACGACGTCACGGTCCCGCTTGAATCCCGGCGTGCCGAACTCAGCCCTGCTCATCGTGAACCTTCCGAAGCAGCTGGAAGTCCTGCCACGCGGTCCGCACCATTTCCGGACTCCGCAGCAGGTACGCGGGGTGATACGTCGCGATCAGCGGCGTGCCCCTGTAGTCATGGATACGGCCGCGCAGGCGGCCGACACTCGCTTCACTCGCGCACAATGTCTGCGCCGCGAACTTGCCCACCGCGATCAGCACCTTCGGCGCGATCGCCTCGAGCTGGGCGTGCAGCCACGTGGTCGTGCATGCCGTCACCTCGTCCGGCAGCGGATTCCGGTTGTTCGGCGGCCGACACTTCAGCACGTTGCAGATGTACACGTCCGCGCGCGCATAGCCCGCGCTCAGCAGCAGCAGATCGAGCAGCTTGCCGGCACGCCCGACGAACGGCCGGCCCGTCCGATCCTCCTCCTGCCCCGGCGCCTCGCCGACGACCACCACGTCCGCATCGACCGCGCCCTCGCCAAACACCACGTTCGTACGACCGTCCGACAGACCGCAGCGCGCGCAGCCGAGCGCGTCGGTCGCGAGCATCGACAGTGCCGAGCCCGACGCCGGCGCGCGCATGGCTGGCGGCGGCGCGATTGTCGCTGCACCTGCTGCCACCGCTGTGCTCGGCGCGTCCGCCGCATCCGGGGCGAACATCGCCGACAGTGCGGCGCGCGCCTGCTCGCGCGTCATCGATGCGGCGCCCGCCTGTGTCGTGGCGGCCGTCGCGTACGTCGCTGCGTCCGGCGCCACGGACTCGCCGCGCGCGGCAGCCGCAACGAGCCGGCGCGCCTCGCGCGCCGTCACGGTGTCGAGGAAGACGTCGCCGCCGAGATCGCTCGCCTGTGCAAGGTAGCGTGCGAGCAGCACCGGATCGATGGTCACGTCCGGCGCTCCAGCAGGACCGCGACCCGGTCCAGGATCGCATCCGCCACATCGTCCTTGGACTGCAACGGCAGTTCTTCCGCGTTTTCCTGCGTAATCAGCGTCACGCGGTTCGTCTCGACCTCGAAACCGGCGCCCGTTTCCGCCGCGGGATTCAGCACCACGAGATCGAGCCCCTTGCCATCCAGCTTGGCGCGGGCGTTCGTGATGCCGTCGTCGCTCTCCAGTGCAAAGCCCACTGCAATGAGGTGCGACGGCCGGTCGCCGCGCGTCGCGCGCAGCACATCCGGGGCGGGCTCCAGCGCGAGCGTGTCCGGTGCACTGTCCTTCTTGATCTTGCCGGCGTGCGGTGCGGCGGGGCGGAAATCCGCGATCGCGGCCGCCATTACGAGGATATCCGCGCCGGAGAGGGCGCTGCGCACGGCAGCTTCCATGTCCGCAGCGGTGTTCACGCCGACGAGGGTCGGACCGTGGGGCGGTGGCACCTCGGTGGGTCCGCTGATGAGGGTGACGTCGGCGCCGCGGCGCCAGGCGGCTGCGGCAAGTGCATAACCCATGCGGCCGGATGACCGGTTCGTGAGCACACGCACGGCGTCGACGGGCTCGCGGGTCGGCCCCGCACTCACGACGACCTTGCGGCCGTGCAGCGGGCCGTGTGGCTCGAGGGCGCGGCCCACGTGCGCAACGATGTCGGCGGGCTCGACGAGGCGCCCCGGTCCGCTGCCCTCGTCGACGGCGAGCGGTCCGGTCGCGGGACCGACGAGGTGGTAGCCGAGCGTGCGCAGGTGCGCGGCGTTTGTCTGCGTCTGCGGATGGGCCCACATGCGGTCGTTCATGGCCGGGCAGACGAGCACGGGTGCCTCGGTCGCGAGCAGGATGGCAGTGAGCAGGTCGTCGGCGCGGCCGGACGCGGCGCGTGCGAGGAAGTCGGCGGTCGCCGGCGCAACGCAGACCACGTCCGCGTCGCGTGCGAGCCGGATGTGATCGAGCGCATGACCTTCGGCGACGAGGGCGGTGTGAACGGGGCGGCCGGTCACCCCTTCGAAGGTGACGGGCCCGACGAACTCGCGCGCAGTGTGCGTGAGCACGACATCCACCTGCGCGCCGAGCTGGGTGAGGTCGCGCGCGAGCTGAACTGCCTTGTATGCCGCGATGCCGCCGGTGACGCCGAGCAGGACCCGGCGACCGGCCCACGGACGCCGCGGTACAAGGGACGCGCCGGGGCGCGCGGACGGAGCCGGCGCACCCGAGCCGTCCACGATCAGCTGCTCTTGCGCCGGCGCTTGATCAGCTCGAACTCGATGTCGCCCTCGGAGAAGGTCTCCAGGGCCTGCGTCGTCAGCTTCTTCTCGGCGCTGCCGCCGGGCACGGCGTCCTTGGGGAGCGCATTCAGCTCACGGGCGTAACGGGCGGCAACCAGGACCCCGAGGTACTTGCTCGTAATCGGGCGGCTCTTGCCTGCGGCCTTGGCCATCTCGTTCGGTGTGAAGACCCTCATGCTTCCTCTCTTTCAATGAACGCGCTGACCCCACGCTCGAGGTGCGCGAGCTCCTCCTGGATACTACCCCTCGCCCTGCTCGCCCGGTGCCGCTCGGCAGTAATGATCGCCTCCAGCACGGCGAGCGCAACATCGAAATCGTCGTTCACGACCACGTAGTCGAAGCCATCGACGGAGCGCAGCTCCTCGAGCGCGGTACGCATCCGCTCCCGCTTCTCCGCCTCCGACTCGCTCGCACGGCCGCTCAGCCTGCGCAGCAGCTCGTCCGTCGACGGCGGCAGCACGAACACGAGCACCGCATCGGGCAGCTTCTGCCGGATCTGCCGCGCCCCCTGCACGTCGATGTCGAGCATGACGCTCGAGCCGCGGTCCAGGCGCTCGCGCACACCACGCAGCGGCGTACCATACCGACGCCCGTGCACCCACGCCCATTCGATCAGCTCGCCGGACGCGAGCATCGCGTCGAAGCCGGCGTCGTCGACGAAGTAGTAGTCTTCGCCGTCGCGCTCGTACTCGCGGCGCGGCCGCGTCGTCGCGGACACGGAGAACTCGAGATCGTCATGCCCTTCGACGAGCGCGCGTGCGAGCGACGTCTTCCCCGCCCCGCTCGGCGCGGCCAGCACGATCGGCAACGGGCACGGCCAGCTCACTCGACGTTCTCGACCTGTTCGCGCAGCCGCTCGATCTCGTCCTTGATCCCGATCACCCGGTGCTCGATCGCGGCATCGTTCGCCTTCGAGCCGATCGTGTTCGTCTCGCGGTGCATCTCCTGGATCAGGAAGCTGAGCCGCTTGCCGACCGGCTCCGCCGCGTGCGCGTCCACGGTCTCGCGGAACAGCTCCAGGTGCGAGCGCAGGCGCACGAGCTCTTCACTGATGTCCCAGCGCTCCGCAATGAACGCGATCTCCTTCGCAATGCGATCCTCATCGAGCGGCGCGCCTTGTAGCAGTTCCGCGACGACGCGCCGCATGCGGTCCCGCTCCGCGACGAGCCGCGCCGGCGCCGCCTGCTCGATGCCCCGCATGGCCGCTTCGATGGCGACGAGCCGGCCCTCCAGGTCGTCGGCCAGGCGACGCCCCTCGTCCTCGCGCATCTGGACCGCAACGTCCGCGGCCGCCTCCGTCACGAAGCGCACGTCCTCGACGTCGACCGGTGCCTCCTCCGGCTCCTCGGCCGGGATGATGACATCACCGAAGCGCGCGAGCAGCCGGACGTCGATGTCACCGGGCAGCCCCAGCTCGCCCTGCAGCGTGCGCAGGGCGTGCAGGTACTGCTGCGCGCGGGCCACGTCGAGCTGCAGTCCACCGGTCTCGGCGCCGGCACCATTGCGATCGAGGCGGAGCACGAAGTTAACATGACCGCGCGGCATCCGTGCGCGCAGCCACTCGCGGACCCGCGGCTCGTGGCGCTCCAGCACGCGCGCGATCTTGAGATTCGCACTGAAAAAGCGGTGATTGACGGTGCGCACCTCGGCCCGCAGCCGCCCGGCGGCAGTCTCCCGGTCGGCCTCGCCGAACCCCGTCATGCTGCGGATCATCGCCCCTCCATCGAGCCGGGAAAGGTAGGGGAAGGAGGGGGGAAGTTCAACGGCGGTTCCGCGTTCCGAGGTGGAGGACGGCGGAGCCGTCCCCCCCACGGAACGCGGCTGCGGATTGTCGTGCGGCTGTGCTACAACCGGAGCCGAAACACGCCTCCGACCGTCAGGCGGTCGTCCTGACCCGACTCCACCGCCGTGGGATCGTAGTTGGGAGAGTACCAGTAGACCGTTTCGATACCCGCCGACCAGCGCTCGGACAGTACGAATGATACGCCCGCGCCGCCGGCCAGTCCCAGGCTCCTGCCTTTCTGACGGCAACCATGAAATATTATAGGTCGGCATCCCATGACGCCGGCCATGCCGAGGCCGTATGCTTCGACGCCGGTGTCGCTCCGGAAGGGTATCAGCCTGATGCCCGCCGCAGCCGCATAGTTCCTGCCCAGCCCCTCCACCCTGCCGAGCAGTGCCATGGAGCCGGCAGCACGATACTCGATTCCCAGCCCCGCCACATGTTCCGTTTTGAGAGAAGCGCTGACGTGGAACTCGCCAGCCTGTGCCGAGGCAGCGCACGGCATCAGGAGAGCGGCCGCGCAGAACGCTGCGGAGAAACTCCATCTCGTCGTCATGCTAGAAATCCAGTGGTAGCAGGTGGGAACCATACGGGGTCACTTCATGCTCGGGGTTGTTGATGCCGGTCCAACCGTCGAGAGCGCGCAATTCCTTGTTCTGGGCAGAATCATTGATTATAGTCATTCTGACCATACCTGGAGGTACACATGGCTCGCAAGGCACTCTCGGTGGCTGAAGCCAAGGCATCCCTCTCCGAGGCGATCCGCGAGGTGGAGGGCGGCAAGACCGTGATCATTACCCGGCACGGCAAGCCTGTCGCGGCGTTGGTAAAGCCCGATCACATCGACCAGTTCGAACGACTTCGTTCTGCCGGTCCGCAGGAGGGCCTCGCCAGTATTGCCGGCGGCTGGTCTGGGTCCGAGCAGCTCGTTCAGAACATTGCCACGGCGGCTCGACGCGGAAGACGGCGCGCCGCGCGGCTGGACTAGTGTCTGTACCCTGCCTCTTCGATACGGACGCCGTCTCGGAGCTGCTTCGACGGAAACCACTCGCCCCCTACCTCGAGTGGCTGAGATCCGTGCCACGTGAAGACCAGTTCATCAGCGCGGTGACGGTAGGTGAGCTTTATCATGGCGCGTATCGCTCCTCTGCGAGCGCCAGGCACCTCGCGAATATCGAAGAGCGCGTTCTGCCTGCGGCGACGATCCTGCCCTACGATGCCGCAATCGCGAAAGTCTTCGGCCGGCTCCGTGCCGAACTCGAGCAGGTAGGAACGCGTCTGGATGACGCAGATCTCCAGCTTGCGTCCACGGCGCTGCACCATAACCTGGAACTGGTCACCGGCAACGTCCGCCACTTCGCACGGATCGAGGGGCTTCGGCTGAACCGGGTTCTCGCCGACGCACGCCGCTGACCGCCCACGACGCGGGTGGCCCGACGCCACAGAGGTAAGCTGCGGGCCCGTCCATGCTGAGGCCCATCTGCCCTGCTAAGACGAACCTCGTCCAGGCTCCAAACGTCCGCCCCACCTGCCCGGCAGCTTCATTGGCTACGCTAGGCGTCACGTCTTTGTCGTGAGTAGTCTGCATGGACACGCGTCGGGTCGGAAGACTCAGCTCAGCATTTTCGAGGCTCGCGACCGGCTGTCGATCACGGATTCCGGGGAGCGGCTTCTGTTCGAGCGGGTGGTAACGAATGAACGCGGGGAGCGTTCCGTGAGGCAGGTGTTCCGAAAGCTCGGTCCCTACCCTAATTGAAGAAGTACCACTTCACGCCGTACAGAATCCTCGGCCCGGGGAGTCCGCGGCCGGGAAAGTCCGCCGCCCGCACGCCGCTCAGGTCCTCATAGCGCAGGAACGCCTGGACCGACAGGATCTGGATGCGCAGCCACCAGTCGAAGACCGTGCGGGCGGGCACGGCCTCGAACGTCAGGTCCTCCGCGAGCGTGGGCAGAAATGTCAGGCCGCGGTAGCGCGCCTCGACGCGCGTCATCACGTCCAGGTTGCCGGACTCGAGCGGGCTCCAGTTGACGTTGAACGCCGCACGCCAGCTCTGCGTCGGATTGTAAACGCTGGGCGTC
>CAYSGF010000199.1:0-8045 GCA_964430275.1 uncultured Gemmatimonadaceae bacterium | reverse complement strand
CGAGCTGCACCGCGTCGTCGGTATCGACGCTCAGCAGTTCTTCGGCACTCCCCATCCCCTTGTACATGAGCAGGCGGCGATGATAGGCGTCGTTCTCCAGGATCCGCATGTCGGGAGTGATCGTTTCCAGGACCGCTGCCGCCTCCTGCTCGCGACCGAGGCGCCGCAGCGTCATGTAGAGCCAGTCAGCACTCGCCACGTGCATGTCGTCGTTCGTCGAGATCGCCACCGCCTGCCTCCAGGCTGGCAACGCCCGCTCGAAGTCGTGCTTCAGGTAGTGAGCAAGAGCAAGATGATACCAGATGTTCGACTGCAGCGTGCTCGTCGGAATGTTGAAGCGGTTCGGCGCGCCGTCCGGCTCGACCTCGTCCGGGCGGCCGCGCGTGAGCGCGGCTGCGTGCTCGAGATCACGGATCGCGTCGTCGAGCCGCCGCAGCGTGATGTAGCGATGCCCCCGATGGCGGTACATGCGGGCATCATCCGGGTGCTTCGCGATTCCCTCGCTGAATACCTCGACCGCCCTGCGGTACTCGCCGAGGTAGGCATGCCTGCGGCCGAGCCAGATGATCGCATCGGCATCGCTCTGCGCGCGGTCGTAGGCGGCCTGGGCGGCCGTGCGGTCCGCCTCCAGACGTGTACGCGTCGCTTCGGGCAGGGCGGGCCGAAAGAGCGCGGCACCGGTCAGCGAACGGGCTTCCGGTTCCTGTGCGGCGAGCGGCGCAGGTGCGCACAGGTAAATGGCAGCGAGACAGACGGCGATCGGGCGAATCATTGTGTCTCCGGTGCATTGAGTCGAGCTTTCCCGCGGCACATCGATAATGCCCACGGCTGGACTGCTCCCGCAACGCCGGTTAGGCGCGCGGAGCGTGGCTGAAGAGCCCGTGGGCGCCCGAGCTCGAACGTGTTCATGCGGCGGCATTCCAACCGTCACGAGGTCCGCCCTGTCCAAAGCCCGGATGGAGCGGTGCGCTCCGACTGCAGGTACGCGCCCTCACCGGCTCGATCATCCACACGCGAGGTTCCCATGATTCACGTTCTCGTCGCATCCCTCATCATGCTCGTGCAGGTACCGGCCGAGTGCCGCCATGAGGATGCGCGCAGCGCCCAGCTGAATGGCGGCCGCACCCTCCGGATCGAGGCGGGCTCGGGCGAGCTGCGCGTCGAAGGCCGCGCCGGCGTCAGCGGCGTGCGGGTGGAGGCGCGCCTGTGCGCTTCCAGTCAGGAGCTGCTCGCAGAGATGGAACTGGAGACGGCCGTCCACGACGGCACCGCGGTGGTGCGGACAGAGCTTCCCGACCACTCCTGGAACAACAGCTATGCCCGGATGGATCTGCTCATCATCGTACCGGAAGGCATGGCGGCAGACATCGAAGACGGCTCCGGCGCCATGTGGCTGAACGGGCTCGGCGATGCGCGGGTCATCGATGGCTCCGGCAGCATCGAAATCGACAACGTCCGAGGCACGCTGGTCCTCGAGGACGGTTCGGGCAGTGCGGAGATCGCCAACGTGGCGGGAGACGTCCGCATCGAGGACGGGTCCGGCAACCTCGCCCTGCGAGGGATACACGGCACAGTCGACATCGATGACGGGTCGGGCGGTATCGAGATCGTCGACGCTCGCCGAAACGTCCGCATTGACGACGGCTCCGGCAGCATCACAGCGCGGCGGATCGGCGGTGACTTCACGGTGGATGACGACGGCTCGGGTTCGATCCGCCACAGTGAGGTGGCAGGCACCGTTCGCATTCCGCGGGACAAGCGGGCACCGGACCGTGATTGATGTTTGCGGTTTGGCTGCATCGAGCATGGCCGTCCGGTAGCCTCTGACGGGCGTGGGGCGCTCCAGGGCGTCTGTCGGAATCGGCCAAACCGCAAAAATCAATCATGGTCCGGTGTGTGCTTCCTGCGACGTCGCGATGGCGGAAAGGAGGCCACGTGGCGAAGACGAAGAGCGGCACGACCAGAAAGAAGCCGCCGGGCGACAAGGCCCGTCGGCAGCTCGCGGAGTACCGGCGCAAGCGGGATTTCACGATCACGCCGGAGCCAGGTGATGCGTCGGCGGACGGCCCCGTGGCCGCCGCCGCGGACGCCCGCGGACACCTGCGGTTCGTCATTCAGAAGCACGCGGCGAGCAGTCTTCACTTCGACCTGCGCCTGGAGCTGGGCGGCGTCATGAAGAGCTGGGCGGTACCGAAGGGGCCAAGCCTCGATCCATCGGACCGCCGCCTGGCCATGCAGGTCGAGGATCATCCGATCGCCTACAATACGTTCGAGGGCACGATTCCGAAGGACGAGTATGGTGGGGGAACGGTGATGCTGTGGGATCGGGGGACGTACTTTCCCGATGAAGCGAAGCCGCGCGAGGATCACGAGACGGCGCTGCGTCGTGAGATGAAGGCTGGCAAGCTGAGCATCACGCTGGAGGGCGAGCGCCTGCAGGGCTCCTTCGCTCTCGTGCAAACGGACTCCGGTGCCAAGCCCAAATGGTTGCTGATCAAGCACCGCGATCGCACGGCCCGGCCGGGTTACGACGTGACCGCGGACGTCGTGACGTCGGTGGAATCCGGGCGCACGATGGAGGAGATCGCCGGCGGTGACTCCGCCGTGTGGCATTCCAACCGGGGTTCGACCCGCACGCGCCCGCACCGACAGGCGCGCACGCCACAGACGCCACAGCCGGACGTCGCAGAGCTCGCGATCGAGCCGATGCGGCCTCGCCCGCGCAAGCGACTGCCCACCCGCGGCGACTGGCGCTTCGAGCCGCTCCCGGGGGGCCGCCGCATCATCGCCTATGTCACGCCGGATACCGCGACGCTGGTCGGCGAGAACGGGCGCGCGACGCGCGCATGGCCCGCGATCAGTGAGCGGCTGCAGTCCCTCGCGAAACGGGCCGGCACGTCCTTCGTGCTGGACGGCGAGGTCGCGGAGCCGGGCGACGGACCGCGCTACCACGTCTACGACCTGCTGCTGCAGGACGAGGACGCGCTCCTCGGTGTCGCGTGGGAGGATCGGCGCCATGCACTAGAGACGCTGTTCGCGCGAAGGCGCATCGAGGGAGTGTCGGTGGTCGAGATCATCGAGGACGGTGAAGCAGCGCGTGAGCGCGCCGCGGCTGAGGACTGGCCCGGGTTCCGTGCACGCGCGCTCGAAGGCCGCTACAGTCCCGGGTCGACGTCCGGCGACTGGCTCGAGTTCACGCGCGACTCTTGACGTTGCGCCGGCACGGACGGTTCTTTGGTGCGACCTCCCGCCGGAGCCGCCGTGTCCGATTCCACGAGTGCCGAACGCACCGAACAGCGCCTGCAGCGGAATGTGCGCGTCGTATTCGCGTTGTTCGCGGCGTGGTACGTCGGCAGGCCGGTCCTCGATCCGTTCCACTATGTGGTGCTGCGCGACATCATTCTCGCCACGCACGAGGCGGGACACCTGCTGTTCATGCCGTTCGGCGAGTTCCTCATGGTCCTCGGCGGCACCCTCTTCCAGGTGTTGTTCCCGGTCGTCTTTGTCGGCTATTTCGCGCGGCGGCGGGACTGGTATGCGGCCAGTATCATGCTTTTCTGGTGCGCGTTCGCGCTCACGGATGCGGCCTTCTACATCGGCGATGCACGAACGCGGCAGCTGCCACTGCTGGGCGGCGACCCCGCCGGTCATGACTGGACGTTCCTCCTGATCCAGACAGGACTGCTCGAGCAGGACCGCGCGATCGCGCGGCTCGTGCGCGGTGCCGGGCTGCTGGTCTTCGCAACCGCGATCGCAGGTGCCCTCTACCACGCGTGGTGGTTCGGCCGTGAACGGCCGGACGGTGCAGGATCGGCAGGGCCGCCGGAACGCGGGAGCGTGGTCGTCGCGAGCAGCTGGAGAGAGCGATGAGCGCTGCAGGGCGCATCGCGGAGTGGTGGTCGCGGCTCAGCGGCAGCCGCGCTGGCCGATCCACCTTCGCGCGCCTCATCGCGGTCGCGATCCCTTACAGCGGCACGATCCGGCCGTACGTCCTGGAGCTGACGCGCGGGCATGCCCGCGTTCTGTTGCGCGACCGCCGGCGGGTGCGAAATCACCTCGGCTCGGTGCACGCGGTGGCGCTCACGAACCTCGGAGAGCTGACCAGCGGCCTGGCACTCGTGCCGTGGCTGGATAACGCGCGCGGCATCGTCGTGCAGCTCACGACCACGTATCACAAGAAGGCGCGCGGCACGCTCACGGCGGAAGCGCGCTGCGAGGTGCCCGCAGTGAGCGCAGCGATGGAACAGGAGACGCGCGCCGAGATCCGCGATGCGGCCGGTGATGTGGTCGCCGTGGTCACTGCGCACTGGCGGCTGGCACCCCTGGAATGACCCGGTCAGCCGCCCGCCGGCACCGGGGATTGCTGCAGCATTCGGGTCGCGGCGTCCGCATCGAGTGCCGGCGCGAACAGCCAGCCCTGGCCGATGCGGCAACCGAGCTCGCACAGAGCGGCGCGCTGCGCTTCCGTTTCCACACCCTCCGCGATGGTATCCATACCCAGCGTGGTGGCGAGCGAGACGATCGCGCGCACGAGCGCGGCTTCGTTGCCGTTGCCGGGCAGGCCTGTGACAAACTCGCGCGAGATCTTGAGCGAGCCGACCGGCAGCCGCTGCACGTACGCGAGTGAGGAGTAGCCGGTACCGAAATCGTCGATCCACACGGAGACGCCGTGTGCGCGCAGCCGATCGAGCACGCGCGCGGCCGCCGCGGAATCCTCCATCATCGCCGTCTCGGTCAGCTCCAGTTTCAGCGCGCTGTGGGGGACCTGTCGATCGTGGAGCACCGCGATCACCTCGTCCGCAAAGCGCTCATCGAGGAACTGCTTGCCGGAAACGTTCACGCTGAGTGTGAATGGCCGACCATCCGGCAGCAATTCGTTCCAGCTCTGCAGCAGTGCGCACGACTGGTCGAGCACCCAGCGGCCGATCCCGGCGATGAGGCCCGTCTCCTCCGCCAGCGGCACGAACACGTCCGGCATGAGCAGCCCGCGGCGCGGGTGTCGCCAGCGCACGAGTGCCTCGAACCCGATGATCTCCCCACTGTCGAGGCGCACCAGCGGCTGGTAGTGGGTCACGAACTCGCGCCGCTCGATCGCCTGCCGGAGGTCGTTCTCCAGCTCCAGCTGCAGCACGGCATCGCGGTGCATCGCCTCGTCGAACAGTGCATAGCGCGAGCGCTGCCGCTTGGCCCGGTACATCGCCGTGTCCGCGTCGCGCAGCAGCGCCTCCGTCGAATCGTCGGCGCCGCCCAGCGCGATCCCGATGCTCGCGCTGACGTAGAGCTGCTGGCCGCGCGCCAGAAACGGCTCTGCCAGCGACAGCTGGATGCGCTCGGCAATGCGGACCGCATCCTCCGCGTCGTGCACGTCATCGACGAGCACCGCGAACTCGTCACCGCCCAGCCTCGCCAGTGTATCCTCGGGTCGCAGCAGCAGCTGGAGACGACGCGCCACCTCGATCAACAGGCTGTCGCCGACCGGGTGACCGAGGCTGTCGTTCACGACTTTGAACCGGTCCAGGTCGATGTAGTGAACGGCGAATCTGAAGCTGCGCCGGCGCCGCGCATGGTGCAGGAACCGCTCGAGCCGGTCGAGGAAGAGCACGCGATTCGGCAGCCCCGTGAGCGCGTCGTGCAGCGCGTCATGGAGCAGTTGCCGCTCCGCACGCTTGCGTGCAGTCACGTCCGCCTGCGACCCCGTGATGCGCACGACCCGGCCGCGCCGGTCCCGTACGACGGCGCCGCGCGCGATCATGTCGCGCCAGCCGCCGTCCGCGTGCCGGATGCGGTATTCCACCTCGAAGTGGGTGCCGCCCTCCTGCAGCCCGTCGACCACCGCATCGATCGCGTGCCGGTCCTCGGGATGTACCCGGCCGAGCCAGTCGTCCAGCGAAGAGCCGACCTCGTGCGGTGCGTGGCCGAGCATCGACTTCCAGCGCGACGAGAAGAAGATGACTCCCCGTACCACGTCCCAGTCCCACAACCCGTCGTTGGCGCCGTACGCGGCGAGTGCGAAACGTTCCCGGCTCGCCACCAGCCGCTCCTCGACACGCATGCGCGTCCCAAAGCCAATCAGGGAGAGGAGCGCCAGGATCGCAGCACAGGCCGCATATGCCCGCAGGTCGATGCGTGGCACCGAGACCATGAGCATTGTGAGAACGAGCAGGCCAGCGGTCGTGGCGGCATACCATGCGAGCGGACGTCGCTCTGCGAAGCTGGCACTCAGACCGGCAACGACGACGAGTAACGCGAGGGCGTACTCCCAGGCGAAGGCGTTCACCCATACCAGCGCGAGGAGCCAGGCAGTGATCGCGTAGTACACGCCGTACACGATGCGCCGCAGCGCGGGCGTCTGCAGCCGCACCGTGAGCACGAGCACCAACCCGCACAGGCCGGCGATCAGGCCACGCGCCCACCAGGGATCCAGGATCCCAGCGCTGGAATCTACGTCGAAGCCGCGCACCGACAGGGTGAGCAGAAAGCTCACGGCCATCAGTACGCGATACGTGCGGATCTCGAACGGGGCCAGCCGGTTCGGTCCATCCGCATTCGGCAGGGGGCTCGCCGATGCGTGCAAACGCGTCACAGTTCGTAGAACGGGTTCCGACACCTTCGTCGGTCCATCAGCCATGTCCCGGGATGAGCGGAAGCTAGCCGCCGACCAGTCTCCCGGCAACCATTTTCACGCATGGCGCCGCACTCCGGTGTCATCTTACCTTGGCCGCTGCATCGTATCCGCGCGCGACGACTCATTCCACGGAGATCTCTCGTGACGCTCAAGACACCTGCATTTGCCGTCCTCGTGCTCGCTGCCCTCGCCTGCACGGACACCGGCGACCAGGCGGACGGCACCGCAACGGCGGAGAGCAGCGCGCCGGTGGCGGCGTCGAATGTGGCACAGGACTACGCGCCCGAGCTCGGCATCGAGCTGAACGGCATGCGACGCACGGACAGCGGGCTCTACATCCAGGACGTGCAGGAGGGTACAGGTGCGGAGCTGACGGCCGGTCAGACGGCTGTGGTCCACTACACCGGCTGGCTGCCCGACGGAACGAAGTTCGATTCGAGCCACGATCGCGATGAGCCGTTCCCCGTGCTCGTCGGCGCGGGACGCGTGATCGACGGCTGGGACGAGGGGCTGCAGGGCATGAAGGTCGGCGGTCAGCGCCGCCTCGTCATCCCTCCCGACCTCGCCTACGGCGACGCCGGCGCAGGCGGCGTGATCCCGCCGGACGCAACGCTCGTCTTCGATGTCGAGCTCCTCGAGATACAGGAATGAAGGTGCATGAAGTCCTGGGGGCAGCGGTCGGCACGGGCGGTCGGAACGGCTCAGCCGCGGCGCGTGCGCGCACGTGGACCGGCGGGCCACGATGGTCCCGCCCCGCGGGCGACTCGTCCCCGTGCGGCTTCCAGCAGTGCGGCGAACACGGTACCATTCCGGTCCGATCAGCCAGCCTGCTCCACCTTCATCGCACCGCCGGACAGGAACAAATCATGACTTTTCCGAACCCGCGCGCCGCGCGCTACGCCGCCGTATCGGCGCTTGTCATCCTCGCGGCCGTCGTCGCCGCCGCGCCAGCTGCCGCACAGTCGAGTGCGGACGAGGAGGCGATCCGCGACGTCGTTACGACGTTGTTCGAGGCCATGGCCGCGCGCGACACCGCCACGATGGCCACACTCTTCGCGCCGGGAGCGAGATTCGCCGGGCTCGGCCAGGACGGCGTCGCGTACACGACCCCGGCTGAGTTTCTGAGCGCGGTCGCAGGCGCCACCGGCCCGCGCTGGATCGAGCGCACCTACGACACGGAAGTGCGCATCGACGGCCCCCTCGCCTCCGTCTGGACCTACTACACACTCCACCTCGACGAGCAGTTCAGTCACTGCGGCTACGACGCGTTCCAGATGCTGAAGCTCGGCGGCGCGTGGAAGATCGTGCACCTGGCGGACTCGCGGCGCCGGGAGGGATGTCGGGAAATGTGACATTGGTGAATTGGTGAATGCACGCCGGGGACGTTCGCGTCCCGCAGTCGATTCACCAATTCACCAAT
>CAYSGF010000198.1:0-3502 GCA_964430275.1 uncultured Gemmatimonadaceae bacterium | reverse complement strand
CGACGGTCCATTCGCGTTTCCGCAGCGCCGCTTCTCGCTGCGCCTGGTCGGTACGGTGCTGCGGCACCAGCCGACGCGGCTGGCGATCGGCGGCTACCTCGGTCACATGTGGGAGCTGTACGCGATGTGGACGCTCGTCGCCGTCTTCTTCTTCGACGTCCTGCGCGATCACGGCGCATCGGTAGCCGGCGCAGGCGCGACGGCGGGCATTGTCGCGTTCGGCGCGATCGCGATCGGCGGCGTGGGCTCCGTGCTCGCGGGGCAGTGGGCGGACCGGATCGGCCGCGAGCGCGTGGCGATCTGGTCGATGGCAGTGAGCGGTGCATGCTCTCTCGTCATTGGCTGGCTGACGTTCCTGCCGACGTCTCTCCTCGTGCTGCTCGCGCTCCTCTGGGGGTTCGCGATCGTGGCGGACTCCGCACAGTTCTCGGCACTCGTGACGGAAGTCGCGCCGCCGCACGCGGTGGGGACGGCGCTGACGCTGCAGACGTCGCTCGGATTCCTGCTGACCGCGTTTTCGATCTGGCTCACGGTCGAGGTGTCAGGAGCGTTCGGGTGGGGCGTCGCGTTCACGATGCTCGCGATCGGGCCGGCGGTCGGGATCTGGCAGATGGTGCGGCTGAAGGTAGAACGGACGCGAGCGCTGCGGCCGGGACTGTAGGGACTCGGATCGGATGATCGAAAGCAGGGTCCCCCGCCCGGACCCAACTACGGCGGACCCCGCCTCCCAATGCCGGATCTCGCCGCTACGGAAATGCCTCGTCGAGCGACAGCAGCAGGCCGATCGCAGCGCCAATTACTGCGCCACGAAGCAACTGCGTCCGTCGCTGCTTCCGGACGGCGGTGATGTGCGCCGCATCGAACGCGGCGCGATAAGCCAGGGAATCCTGCGTCAATGCGGGTGGGGTCACGGCAGCAACGTGCGGCACGTCGTCATGGCCGCTCCAGAACAGAGCGAACAAAAGTGCGCCGGCACCCAGAACCGCAGTACCGACACCCAGGTCGCTGCCTTTGGAAACGAATACAGGTAGTGCACCTGCCGCCATACCGCCGCCGAATCCAACAACGAAGTACGAACCGCCTCCGCCTCGCGCCGTGTCGACAGCATCACGCCGGGCGGTCGCTCGAACGGAGTCCAGCACGCCGTTCCGCCTCTGTGCGGCCGTCTCGCCAGGCAATGCTATCAGCGCCACAAGACCCAGCGCCGTGAGCACATGCCGAGTCACGGCGTCTGCCCGCTAGATCGGGTAAATCGCCATACGCGGGCGTCGTCCACCCGAATCACGGTGAGGCTCACATGATCGCCCGATATGCTTCCGTCGATGAGGCGAAGATTGCCCGGTGTATCAGCCGTGAAACCTAAGTTACGGTCGTTCTGCACGTAGATACCACTCTGGTGCTCGACACTTGCCGAGCCATGAACACCGTTGCACACGGAATACACGCCGATGCTCACGAAGTACAGCCGCCTCTGTGCCTCGAACTCCAACACACCATCCGCAACGCGAATCTCGCAATAAAGCTCCGAAGTCGTCACATCCACTATCGCCGGAAGGGCTTCGCCATCGATCGATTCGAGGGTGTACACTGCTTCAAGATCGGGCTGAGTGACGCCCTCGGTACACCCCAACGCGCAGACCCCGAGCGCAACGATTGCTAGCGCGTTTCTCATTGCTGCCTTCCCTGTTAGAACCCGAAATGATCAAGAACGTTGCGGTACATCCCAGCACAATTACCACGGTTATGGTTGATGCTGGGACCATCCCACCCACAAAAGGCGATTGGGCTCCAAAAATACTCCGTGCCAGTGTGAAGGTATGGCGAGTCGCTATACGTCTGGTCAATGAAGCGAACCTCCTCCGAGCCGACGTTTCGCCCGTTTATGACAACGCGCTCATCAACATCGTTCCCATCACAGGTGTCGAAGAAGAAGGCGCCTTGGTCACATTTTCCTGATGACGGATAGTTGGCATGCTTTTCTCGCGAAGCCCAGACGCGAGGATATCCATAGGTCTTTTCCGGATAGTAGAACGCGGATGCTGCGTGCGTACCGCTTGACTCCGCGCTCGTTTCCCAGTGGGCGGACAAGGTGGCCTGTGTCACCGCCCAATGCTGCTTGCTGGCGTTGTATCGGACTTGGAGCAGAATCCACTCTGAATCCCCGAAATGGTAGTCGCAGGCATCGAGCTCGCCGGAAAGCGCGAGAATGTAAGCGAACGAGTTTAGAGTGTTGCAGTAGGAGTTCGGGCTTCCTCCATCCATATGGTATCCGAGCATGTAGAGCAGCATGAACGTTGTAGCACCGCTAGAGTGAGTATACGCGCGTGCGGCGTAGTAGGTCTGCCGCGACCTCACTAGATCCGCTTGGTGAAGGCGCAGCAGGGGGCGGAAGGCCTCCGCGAGGCGATCCTCACATTCATTATCCGCATTGTCGTGGTCGAGATCATTGAGGGTGACCGGATAGCAGTGGGAACCGGTGAGGGTTGGGCCCATCCAAATTCCGGCCGCCTCCGGATTCGGATCCGGGGCGTAGAGCGCGCAATTCGGATCATGTTCGCAAGTGAAGCGGTCTACGAACCCGGCCACCGGTTGTAGCTGCGGTACTGTAGGTGCGGCATCCGTGCATGCGAGCGCTGCAAGAAGTGGCACAAGTGCGGCAGCGATGAGCAAACGCATTGTTGTGGTCTCCGACAACCTGTGATTAGAACCAAGGAAGACGTATCTCGGGCTGATGGGTTGCGCATTCACGTTGCCCCATCGCAACCCGTCGCGCATGGGCAGCACTGCCTATCTTTCTTTCTGGATTGATCTTTCAGCGGAAGCGGGTTGAGTGCACACGGTACTGCAAACAATCTTCTGTCGCCGCTTGCCCGCTCGTCATTGGCTCGCTGACGTTCCTGCCGACGTCTCTCCTCGTGCTGCTCGCGCTCGTCTGGGGCTTCGCGATCGTGGCGGACTCCGCACAGTTCTCGGCACTCGTGACCGAGGTCGCGCCGCCGCACGCGGTGGGGACGGCGCTGACGCTGCAGACGTCGGTCGGATTCCTGCTGACCGCGTTTTCGATATGGCTCACGGTCGAGGTGTCAGGAGCGTTCGGCTGGGGCGTCGCGTTCACGATGCTCGCGATCGGGCCGCGGTCGGGATCTGGCAGATGGTGCGGCTGCACGCCCTGCGGCGCATCTGAGGGATGCCAGTGAAGCAGGTTGACGACATGGCCGGATTCATCGACCTTTGTCCTGCCCGCCGGCGCCGCCATGACCCCATGGCGACGGACCGTACCGGGAGCTCTCACCTGACGTACAGGGTTCGCATGCGGACAGTCCTGATCGGTGTTCACCTCAATGCAACCGACGGGACCGGAGTGTATCCGCATGTCTACAACGCCTCGTACGGGCGACGGCCGGATCGTCGCCGACCGGCTGGCCTGGGCGCCGGCTGACGGCCGCGCGCTCTTTCACGACCTCACACTTTCCTTCGGCCGGGAACGCACCGGCCTGATCGG
>CAYSGF010000197.1:0-18186 GCA_964430275.1 uncultured Gemmatimonadaceae bacterium | reverse complement strand
GAGGAGGGCACGTTGGAGACCGCGCCATGAGCTCGTCGATCGCCAAGCCCCGCGTGCGCCACCCCGGCCTGGAGCGCAACGAGCTCGGGCTGACGCGGCGCGACTACGAGGGGTCGATGTCCACGCTGTGCGCAGGGTGTGGACACGACTCCGTCACCGCAGCGATCGTCGACGCCTTCTGGTCCCTCGAGATTCCGCCGCATCGCGTCGCCAAGCTGAGCGGCATCGGCTGCTCCGCGAAGACGCCGACGTACTTCCTCGGCGGCGCGCACGGCTTCAACGGTGTGCACGGCCGCATGCCCGCGCTCGCGACCGGCGCCGCCGCTGCGAACCGTGAGCTCACCTACATCGGCGTCTCCGGCGACGGTGATTCCCTGTCCATCGGACTCGGTCAGCTCTGCCACGCGATCCGCCGCAACGTGGACATGCTGTACGTGCTCGAGAACAACGGTGTGTACGGACTCACGAAGGGGCAGTTCTCCGCCTCCGCCGATCTCGGCTCGAAGACGAAGAAGGGCGAGGCGAACCGGCAGGCGCCGATCGATCCCGTGCTGCTCGCGATCAGCATCGGCGCGACCTTCGTCGCGCGCTCCTTCTCGGGCGACAAGGCGCAGCTCGTCCCGCTCCTTCAGGCCGGCATCGCGCACAAGGGCTTCGCGCTCATCGACGTGATCTCGCCCTGCGTCACCTTCAACGATCACGAGGGCTCCACCAAGAGCTACCGCGCCACCCGCGATCGCGACGTCGAGATCGTCAGCGCCGACTTCGTTGCGCCGGCCACCGAGATCACCGCCAGCTACATCATGGGCGACAGCGCGCACGTCACCATGCACGACGGCAGCACCGTTCACTTCCGCAAGGTTGCCGAGGGATACGATCCGACCGATCGCGAAGGTGCATGGTCCTACATCCAGCAGCAGCAGAGCACCGGTGTGGTACCCACGGGCCTGTTGTTCCTCGATCCCGACGCGGCCGACATGCACGACCTGCTCGACACGGTGCCGCCGCCGCTCGCCACGCTTCCGTTCGAGGACCTGTGCCCCGGCGTGCAGACGCTGGAGGCGATTCAGCAGCGCTGGAGGTAAACCCGCTTCCGGAGGTCCCGTGCTGCACCACTTTGCCTGGGAAGCCCTGTCGCCGAAGCGCGCGCGTGCTGCGTATGCGCGCGTGCTTCGGATCCCGTCCGACGAGCTGCCCGACGACGTCGCGGTCATCGGGCACGTCACTCGCCTGCCGTTCTATCCGGATCTGAGTCTCTATCATCTCGCCGTAACCCGAGGCGGTCAGCCGCGCGGCACGGTGATGTTCCTTGCCGATGCCGAGCAGGTCGTGCTACTGGAAGGGGAGAGCGCACCCGTCCACAACGTGAATGGCAGTCACCTGCAGGCGCTGGACGAGACCACCGCGCCGGCGTATCTGCGCTTTTTCTGTTTCGTTGTGCGGGGCGAGGAGGGTCCGTTCGTGCTGCTCGAGCCGGTGGTCGCGGCTGAGCATCCGGTCCCGCCCACACCGGAGCTGCCGGCTGCGGTGCTGAAGCATGCGCGTCCGCTCGAAGCTGCGGGTCGGGGCGAGGACGGCAGCTGGCTCTACCGCGCCATCGTCGCGTACGGCGGTGTGATCGCGGCGTGCAGTTTTGCCGTCCGGCCGGACGGCATGGTCACGATGCTGGAGGATTCGCCGATCGATGATGTGGAGGGGCGCGAGCAGCTTCCGTCGTGGCCGCCGCTGATCGATCCCCGGCGTGGCCTGCAGGCGGAGAGCACGGTGGCGCCGTTGCGCGTGAGCGCGCTGCGTGCCATGACCGAGGCACTGCTGGAGAAGGCGATCGAGGGCACGGCGGAGCATCGCCTGCTTGCGCACTTCAACCGGACGCAGGCGGATCGGCCGCTGCTTGCGCAGTTCACCGAGCTCGTCGCGACGTCGTCGCCGGTGGTGATCATCGAGAGCACGATCCCGTTCGTCGAGGACGCGGTCGCGAGCATCGTTGCGGAGCGGCTCGCGGCCGGGAAGCGGCTCCCGCGTATCCGTCCGGACGTCGATCCGCATGATGACACGCGGCTGCGGGTCAACGGCACGGTGGCGCACGCGGCGCTGCTGACGATGTCCTTCCACGCCTATCGCACGCTCATCGACAGTGAGCGTGTCTCGCACGAGATCGCGGCGAATTCCGTGGCAGTCCTGATCGGCTGCGAGCAGGCGAGTGACGTGCCGGAGCCGCTGCGCCGGATCGCGGACCTCAGTCTGAGCCTGCCGCCACTGACGCCGGCGCTGTTCCAGCGCGTGTTCGAGCGCGTGATCGGCAGTGCACCGCCGGCGGGCTGGGACGCCGACGGCGCGCAGTGGGTGCAGCGCGTCCTGCACTCCGATTTCGAGCATCCGCAGGGCCTCGCGCTGTCGGCGGCCGATGCACTCGTTTTCGTGCGCGAGCGGGTCCTCGAGCGGATGCGCTCGATCGATCCGGTGTCGAGCATGGGTCTCTCGGACCTGCACGGGCTCGGGGAGGCGCGCCGGTTTGCGGAGGACCTGATCGCGGACATCCACGACGCGGCGGCCGGCCGCATCGGGTGGCACGACGTCGATCACGGGGTACTGCTCGTGGGTCCACCGGGCAGCGGCAAGACGACGCTCGCGCGGGCGATCGCGCGCGACTGCGGCGTGAAGTTCATTGCCGCGAGCGCCGCGGGCTGGCAGGCGGCAGGGCACCTGGGCGACCATATCCGCGCGATGCGCAGCGACTTCGCGCAGGCGCGCCGCTATGCACCGTCCATCCTGTTCATCGACGAGATCGACAGCATCGGCAGTCGCGAGCACTTCAGCGGTCCGTTCGCCCAGTACCATATCGAGGTCGTGAACGCGCTCCTGGAACAGATGCAGGGGCTGCAGGCGGACGCGCCGGTGGTCGTGATCGCGGCGACGAACTACGCGGATCGCGTCGATCCCGCGCTGCGCCGAGCGGGCCGCCTCGACCGGGTGATCGAGATTCCCTACCCGAACCGCGAAGCGCTGATCGCGATCTTCGAGTATTACCTGGCCCGGAACGGCGATGGGAACGCCGAGCTCGCTGCGCTCGATCTCGTCGAGGTCGCCGGCCTGTGTCTGGGCATGACGGGCGCGGACGTGGAGCGCGTCGTGCGCGGTGCCACGCGGCGCGCGCGCAAGGCACGTCGGGCGCTGGTGCATCGCGATTTGCTCGACGAAGTGCTCGGCATGCCGCGCGACCGGGACAGCGTGCCGCGCCTCGACCCGCAGGTCATCGCGCGGGTGGCCGCACACGAAGCCGGGCACGCACTGGCCGCCTGTCTCACGAGCAGCGAAGGCCGCGACGTGAGCTACGTATCGATCGTGCCGCGCGCGGACGGCTCGCTCGGCTTCGTCGCGCGCACGGGCGACGAGCGGCTGCTGCTCACCCGTGCAGAGATTCGCGAGCGGCTCGAGATCATCCTGGCGGGTCGGGCCGCCGAGGAGCTGCTCTTCGGGCCGGACGGCGTGACCGGCGGCGCCGGCGGCTCCTCGCCCACGAGCGACCTCGCGATCGCAACCCGCATCGCGCTCCGGCTCGTTGCGCAGAGCGGGCTGTCGCCCGACGGCTCGCTCGTCTGGTCCGAGCACGCCCTGCCTGCACACACGGACGAGGTCGGCCGGATCCTGCACGACACATACGTCAGCGTGAAGAGCCGGCTGGGCGCGCACCGGGCCGTGCTCGAGCGCGTCGCGAGCACGCTGCTGCAGCAGCAGGAGCTGAGCGGTGCTCGCCTGCGGGAGCTGGTGCTCGGTGGAACGATCCCGGCACCCGCAGGCCTCCCCGTACCGAGGGGGAAAGATGACTGACGGGGTGTTCGTTGCGAGCGATGCGCAGCTAACAGGCGGTGACCCGCAGTTCGCGTCGACCGAAGAGGAGCTGTTTGTCGCACGTCAGATGCAGGCTGGCGAGTGCGCCGCGTTCGATGAAGCAGCGCCGAAGACGATCCGGGCCGAGCTCGTGCGATGCCTGCTGCTGGCCGACGCGGTCGGCGCTCCACGGTCCGCTGTCGATCGGATCTTCCCGGCGCGGCTCGCGATCCGGAATGCCATCATCACCGGTGAGCTCGATCTGCGCGATGCAGCGCGGCGGGACGGCGCGGCCCTGCCGGCACTCGAGCTCGAGAACTGCCGCATCGAGGGAATGATACGCCTGTCCCATGCGCGCATCCGCCGTATCAGGCTGCGCAACTGCAGGTTCCCTGAGCTGGATGCATTCGGCTGTGCGATCGAAGGCGGTGTCGAGTGCCTTGGCATCGAAGGCCTCGCGCCCGGGGCGGACTGCCTGGTCAACCTGGAGGGCGCGAGCATCGGTGGCCAGGTCGAGCTGACGGATGCCCGGCTGCGCGCGTCGGCGCGGCCGGACCCGAGGGCCGGGGCGGACGGCTCGCCGCAGATTCCTTACGCGCTGAATCTGCGCTGCTGCGACGTCGCCGATCACGTGATCCTGGAGCCGAACGTCGAGGTGGACGGCGGCGTACTGCTCCACTCGGCGCGCATCGGCGGTGACATCTACGCACGTGGCGCGCGGCTCATTGCGGGCCAGCAGCACGCACTCAATGGACAGGGGATGCAGGTTGCCGGTGCTTTGAGCATGGGCCCGTACGATCGGACGACGCCGCCGACGCGTTTCGAGGTACGCGGCTCGTTCTACTGCGGCTTCGCGCGTATTGGCCGTGGCGTTTATCTGAACGGCGCGCTCGTGGAGCATGCGTCCGCGAAGACGGAGCACCAGGCGAGCATCCATCTGCGCGATACCCGCATCGGCGGCAATGTCATGATCGGCGCCGAGCTCGGCATCCGTCATCACAATGCCGGGTCCGTGCTGCTGAATCAGGCGCATATCGAAGGCGGCGTCTATGCCGACGAGAGTGTCGTGCATGGCGTGCTTTCGGCCGGCGACGCCGTGATCGACGGCGACATCCTCGTCACACGGACGAGTAGCGCGGCACCGGAGATCGGCGCAATCAACCTCCAGGATGCCACGATCGGCGGCACAGTCGTAGTCACGGGTACCATCGGCGAGGTCGGCAATACCGGCTCGGCGCTGTTCGCACCGGGCGTGCGCGTCGGCGGAAACGTATCGATCCATGATGTGCGCCTGCACGGCAGCGTCAGCTTCAATCATGCCGAGATCGGACGCGACGTGGTCATGGAGCGGACGACGATCGACGGCGGCCTGGCGGCGCGGCCGGTGCGCGTCCGTGGCAGTGTGCGCGTCGAGCAGACGCTGTTTGGTGCGCATACGAATCTCGAGCAGGCCATCATCGATGGCGACGTCCGCATCAGCCGGAGCGTCGTGCCTGCAAGCCGCTGGCACAGCCGCTCGTCGTTCAGCCTGCAGGACGCACGGATCGGCGGTGAGCTACACGTGCGCGACTTCGAGGCGGCAGGTGAGCATCCGGGCGGCATGGTGACCGGTGGGCTGAGCGCGATCCGTGTCCGGCTGATGAAGTGCTACCGGGGCTGGTCGCTGGTCGAGGCACGGGCCGACGCAAAGCTGATTCGCGAGCTGGGCGGGTGGGTGCCTGGCATGCCCGACGAGCCCGGATTCGCTGGTTTTCTCTACCGCCCGCGCAGCCGGGGCCGGGCGGACATCGTATTGCTGCCTGGTATTTCACCGCCGATACACGACTTCAATGCGGCGCGTCGCCTGCGCCTGTCAGGGATCGACGAGGCGGCGGAATACCTGCGCTTCTTCACGAGCTACGTGTGGGGCGACGCGGGTCCATTCCACATCGTGAGCGCGGAGGACGTCCGCCTGAAGCAGCTCGCCGACGAGGCGGCGCGCGCACGGATCCGGCCACTCACGATTCAGGAAGCCGAAGGCGACGGCGGCAGGGAGTTCCGCGCCAGCGCTACGGTGCTGTTCGGCAAGGAGTTGTTCCTTGCGCAGTTCCGTATTCGGCCGGACGGCACTACCGAGATGATCGACGACGAGCCGCTCACGACTGTCGACTTCGAGACACCCGACTGCATCACGCCTTTCCGCTTTGCGCGGCGGGTTGCGGAAGCACGTGCAATGGCATTCCCGCCTTCTCTCGGCGACGGGCGCTGGCGCATTCTCGGGGAGCAGGAGCACCACCGGATCGAGAGTCTCCTGATCGCTGCACTGCGGCCGCCACCGCCGGAGTTCAGCCTGCGCGATGCGCGTACCGAGCGACTGGACGACGCCGATGGCCGCGCCTGGTCCGGTCCGTTCCGGCTGGTCGTCGACGGCTTCACGTACGCTCGTGCTCCGCGAGATGCGAACGACCAGGAGAACGCGGACCTGTGGAGTGCGCAGCGTGCCCGCTTGCCGATGCGGGAGATGCAATACCGCGCGGCCATCGAGGAGGCGTGCCACCGCGCACCCGGCCTCCGGCGCCGCAGACTCCACTCGCATCCCGAATGGTGGATCGTGGAGATGCCTACGGTGCTGTCGGTTGATGCGTCAGGCGGCCAGCTGGGAATGGACCGGCTGGAGCACGGCATTGCCCGATTCCTGTGGCGTCAGACAACGGGACAGGGACGGCGCATTGTCGCGATCACCGGGTCAAAGCGGGACATGGCCGCCATCCGGGAGCTCGGGCCGGCAACGATGGCGGCTGATGCATCCGCAACGGACGCGTGGCAGATCGCGCGTGATACACTCTGCCTGCAGGCGGCGGGCAGAGACGACGGCCCGGAGTGGCTGCGGCTGTCGCGCAGCGCCGGAGTGGATGAGGCAGGCGATACCGCAAACACCGCCAGTGTGACACCGGCGCATCTCGGCTTCGAGCTCATTGCGAATGGCACGAGGCGCCGCGGCACCTGGCCTGCGAATGGCGGCAGCCTTGCCGACCTCCAGCTCGGCGATCCCGAGCCGACCGAGTTCCAGCTCGCCGAGGTTGGACCGTATCACATCCTCCGGCGCGCAGGGGAGCCCAGGAATGTCTTTGCGGACTCGCCCTGGAACTCGGATACCTGGGAGTACATGTCGTTCGAGAAGTCGATCGCGCGCCGCATCCGGCACGAATGGATGATGGATGCGCAGATCCTGTTCGCCCCCGACCCGGGGCCCGTTGCCATACCGACGCGCCCGGCCGGGTCATCGTGGCGGCGCGCGAAGCAGCGGCTCCTGCAGCAGCTGCACCTGGAGCCGAGCTCGCGTGTGCTCGACCGCCTGGCCTGGCTCCGACGGCAGTATGACGGTGGGCGTCCTACGGGCAGCACCTTCCCGCAGCATCCGTATGAAGTCGCGGCGGCAGCGTTCCGCACCGAGGGCGAGAACGAGGAAGCCCGCCGCGTGCTGAGTCACAAGCTCCAGCTCAAGACCCGACTCGAGCAGCGAGGCTTCATCCGGCGCACGAGGCAGCTGTTCAGCCGGGCATTCGGCTTCTTCTTCGATCACGGCCTGAGCCGGGGTCGGGCGATCGCCACCACGCTCGGCCTGTTCCTGGTCGGCTGGGCAGCGACGGCCCACCTCAACGCTGCCGGCCTGCTCGTCGTCGACTTCGAGGCGACGTCGACCATGGCAGTGGCATCGGGCTCGCCGCCGCAGTACGAGCTTGGTGCGCTCATCGGCCCGCCGGAGAGTGCAGTGCCAGTCATCTCATGCGGCCGCAACATCTCGAACCCGATTTTCGCGGCCGATGTCATGGTCCCCATCCTGAACTTCGGCCAGGAGCACCGCTGCCAGATCGCGAGCACGCGCCCCGCCGGCGTCGATCAGGCCTGGCTGATCCCCGAGCTGTGGAAGTATTTGCAGACTGCTTACGCAATTCTCGGCGCGACCTGTGTGTCGATCATGATCCTGACGGTCTCGGGGGTGCTGCGGCGGCAGGCGGAGTCCTAGGGCGAGCCGCCCGCCTGCACGGCGCCATGTCGAAGCCGAACGTCAGTCCGCCAGGCAGAGGCAGGCGTCCACACTTCGCTCCACTGTCACACCCCCTCGGCACCTTTCGCTGAACACTTCAGCGGAGGGTGCCATTCCATGAATACGACGGTTCTGCTCGATCACGACGACGTGCCCGACGGCCATCTCGTGCGCATGCTGCTGCGCATCGAGGGGAGCCCGCCTCCTGCCGGCACCCGCACTCCCCTCGAGCTGGCGCTCGTACTGGACCGGTCCGGCTCGATGGCCGGCGAGAAGCTGGTCGCCGCGCGCCATGCGGCGGGCGAGGTCGTGCGGCGGCTGTGGCCGGAGGATGCCGTCAGCGTCGTCGTGTATGACAACGAGGTCGATACGATCGCGGAACGGGCCCGCGGCGACGACGCACCGGACCTGGCGCAGCGGATCCGTGCGATCCAGCCGGGCGGCTCGACGAACCTGAGTGGCGGCTGGCTGCGCGGACGCGAGCTCGTCGCGGGTGGCACGGACGAGCGCCGCATCCGTCGCGTAGTCCTGCTGACGGACGGTCTCGCGAATGTCGGCGTGCAGGATCCGGATCGACTCGCCTCGATGACCGCACGGGCGCGCGAGAGCGGCGTGAGCACGACCACGATCGGCTTTGGCACCGACTACGACGAGCGGCTGCTGCGTCGCATGGCGGAAGCCGGCGGCGGCGGCACCTATTACATCGAGCAGCCGGACCAGGCGGCGGCAATCTTCCAGGATGAGCTGAGCGATCTGCTCGAGACGTGCGCGCAGAACGTCGCGGTCACGATCACGCCCGCGGACGCCGTGCAGGCGATGCGCGTGCGGCACGGCTATGCGAGCACGCACACGTCCACTGGCCTCCGCTACGACATGGGCGACCTGTATGCGCGCGAGCCGCGCCTGCTGCTCGTCGAGTTTCTGCTGCCGGTCGCACCTGCCGGTGCACTCGCGGTCGCGACTGTTACGGTCACGGCGGACGTCCTCGACGGCGACGACATCCGCCACGAGACGATCACGCTGCCGGTCACCCTCGATGCCCAGCACGTGCCACAGGTGGATGCGACGATTGCGCGCGAGGCACTCCTGCTGGACGCCGCGGATGCCCGCGAACAGGCACTGCGCGCACGCGAGAGTGGCGACTACGACGCCGCCTGCAGCACGCTCCGCGCGTCGCTCGACTCACTGCGCAGTGCGGGAATCAACGACCCCGCAGTGCAGGCGGAGATCGACGACCTCGATGCGCTGAGTGCCGCACCCGCGGCGTCGCTCGCATCGGAGGACAATCGCAAGTACCTCTTCCAGACCGCGTATGACCGGAAGAGCGGGCGCTCGCGCAAGCGCGGGTTGATCGAGCGCAAGCCGAGGAGGGGGAGCGAGTAGAGGAACGGACGACGGCAGCTACAACGGCGTGACACGGAAGGCTCGCATACGCACGGAGTGAGCGGAGGGTTCGCGGGCTGCGGAGGGATCCGGTGGACCGCCGGATCCTTGCCTTGGTGAACACAGGGGACGTTCGCGTGCCGGGCGGGCGCTGGCTGCCGCCGTTCGCGCATGTCCCCTGTGTTCGACAGGATTGTCGATGGGGGACGCCGCGCGTATCTATGTACTTCCCCTCCAGGAGGCACTCATGCGTAGCGCATCGATGCTGACTCTCCTCGTGATCGCCGCCTGCAGCTCGGCGACGAACCCGTCTGCCGCACCGATCAGCGAGCGGACGGTAACCGTGGTCGGTGCGGGAGGTGCGACGCGGATGGGTACGAGCGCCACGATGAACGCAGGCGTCGCGACTCTCGAGATTCCCATCGACGAGGTTTGGCAGGCGTTGCCGGAAGCGTACGAGGTGCTGGGGGTGGAAATTGCCCTGCTCGATCGAGCGAATGGTATCGTGGGCAATCCGGGATTCCGGGCGCGTCGCCGGCTCGCGACCACATCGATTTCGCGCTATATCGATTGCGGCCGGACCCAGGGCGGTCCGAGCGCGGATCGGTACGAAGTCCACTTCTCCGTCCTGACGGAGCTGGTCGCGGAGTCGGCCACCCGGACGATCGTCAGCACCGTCGTCGATGCTACCGCTCGACCGATCAACTTCTCCGGTGATCCGGTACAGTGCTCATCCCTCGGTGAGCTCGAGAACCGGATCCTGAACTTCATCAGGGCAGCGGCGCAGGAGTAGTCGGCGGCGGACGGGGGACGCGGCCGGTGTGCGCTTCTCAGCCGGGCTGCCCTGTCGTTTCCCCTGCCTCTGTCAGCGCTCGCTCGATCCGCTCGACCTCCTCGCGGGCGGTGAGCAGGTCTCGCCACTCCGCCGGAATCCCGTCCGCCCCGAAATACGCGCCCGCGATCTGACCGTACACGGCTGCGGTCGTGTCCGCGTCGTTGCCGAGGTTCGCGGCGTGGAGGGCACCGTGGCGGAAGTCGCGAGCCTGGGCGAACGCCCAGAGTGCTGCCTCGAGGGATTCGACGACGTAACCGGTTCCGCGGATATCCGGAGGCTCCTTCATTCGGAACGAGCCCGCGGCGACCTCGGCGATCTTCGGCGCGAGCGGCCGCCGCTGCCAGCCGTCGCCGAGGGGTGAGTACATCGGCGCGAGCAGCGTGTCGCGATCGTCACCGCGCAGTGCGCCGACGATCAGCCCGGCAAGGTAGCGACACGCATCTACTGCCTCGACTGCGCCGTGCGTCGTGCGTGAGCTGTCCGCCGCAAATGCGATCGCCTGCTCGGGATCGTGTGCCCACCGCAGTGCGACCGGGGCCAGACGCATGATCGAGCCGTTGCCGGCGGCGCGGGGATCATCGCGTCCGCTGAACGGGTCGCCCGTGCGCTCAAATGATTCGAGTGCTGCACGGGTGGTGTTTCCGATGTCGAAACAGGCGCCGGTGCTGCTGCGGTAGCCCTCGCGGTACCAGCGGACGTAGCGCTGCATCTGGTCGCGTGCGTCGAAGCCATCGCACGCGAGCAGGCTGTCGGCGAGGCACAGCGCCATCGACGTATCATCGGTCCACTGTCCGGGCGCGAGGCCGTGCGGTCCGCCGCCGCGCATGCCGTCGAGCGGCGCGAACGTGCCGGACGCCATGAACTCGACGGCCGCGCCGAGGGCGTCGCCGGCTGCCAGGCCGAGGAGCGCGCCGGTGCGCGAGCTCATGGCGCCACGGCCGCGAGTCGTGCCTCCAGGAACCGCCGCTCGACTGCATTGCACGGCAGGCGCAGCGCGGTGCGGTAGTACGACACTGCCGCCGCGCGGTCGCCGAGCTGTTCCGCGAAGGTTGCGAGCGTTGTCGGCAGCAGGAAGTAGCGGCGCATGGCGGGATGCTCGAGCAGCGGCAGTGCTTGCGCCATCCCCGCAGCCGGTCCATCGACGCGCGCGCGCGCGATCGCGCGGTTCAGCGCGACGACGGGCGTGGGCTCGATCTCGTGGAGCTGCTCATAGAGCGTGAGCAGTATCGGCCAGTCCGTCTCCTCGAAGCGTCTCGCACCTGCATGCGTCGCGGCAATCGCAGCCTGCACATGCCAGCTGGTAAGCCGGTCTCCCTGACTCGCCGCATCGAAGTGCACGAATGCTTCCCGGACCAGCGCCGTGTCCCATGCGCTGCGGTCCTGCTCGGAGAGCAGCATGAGGTCGCCCGCCTCGTTCGTGCGCGCGTCGAGGCGACTCGCCTGGAACAGCATCAGCGCGAGGAGGGCGTGCACGTGCGGCAGTGCGGTGCGCGGATCCTCACAGATCAGGCGCATCAGCCGGATCGCCTCGCGGCACAGCTCCGGTCGCACGAGCGCTTCGCCGCCATGCGCCTCGTAGCCCTCATTGAACAGGAGGAACAGGGCCTCGAGGACGGAGTCGAGGCGCTGCGCGACGTCCTGGCTGTCGGTCAGCTCGACCACGTCCTCGATGCCGGCGAGCGTGCGCTTCGCGCGTACGATGCGCTGAGCGATGGTCCGCGGCTCGGCCAGGAACGCAGCCGCGACCTCCTGGACCGTGAAGCCGCCCGCGAGCTTGAGCGTGAGCGCGAGGCGCGCGTCCAGCGAGAGGCGCGGATGGCAGCACAGGAAGACGAGCGCCAGCTCCGCATCCTCGAACAGCGAGGGGGGCGGCGCGACGTCGTCCACCGGCAGGAGCGCGACCTTGCCGGCGAAGTTCGCCTCGCGCCGCAACACGTCGAGCGCACGGTTGCGTGCGGCACGATACAGCCAGCCGCGCGCATTCGCGGGCACGCCCTGGTAGGGCCACAGCTCGAGTGCGCGCACCATCGCGTCCTGCGTCGCCTCCTCGGCCAGGTCCATGTGATGCGCGCCGAGCTCGCGCGCGAGGGCAGCGACCACCTGCGCCGCCGCGTGGCGGAACAGGTGGTCGAAATCCGGCGCTGCGTTCACTCCACCTCGACCGCGCGCAGTTCGAGACTGCCGAACTCGAGGTGCGGATGGGATTCCAGCAGCTTCAGACCCTCATCGTAGCTGTCCACGTCCAGGATCCAGATTCCGCCAATCACTTCCTTGCTCGTGGTGTGGGGCCCGTCCGTCACGCGCGCGCTGCCCCGCTCCGCCCGCACCACGCGGCCCTCGCCGTCCTTCAGCTTGTGGCCCAGCACCAGCCTGCCCTGCGCACGCAGCTGCTCGCTCCAGGCGATATAGCGGCCGATGCACGCCTCGATGTCCGCGGGCGTCGCCTGGGCCGCGAAGCTCTCCCAGCCGTCGTCGTCCCGCGCGACCAACAGGTACTTCGCCATGGTGTCCTCCGGTGTTCTGCCGGTCCGCGCCGCGGACGAGGGCGGCTGCGGACAACGTTTCCTTGCTCGTCCGGGTGAAGACGAGCGGCGCGTGCCGCAATCGACACGACCCGCGCGCCCTACCCGAGCATCCGCTCCGCTGCCCTCCGCACCCACCTGCGGGCCTCGCTCGGCGCCTCGACCCGTGCTTCCCCGCCGTACTGCAGCACATGGCGCACGATCCAGCCGGGATCGGCGACCTGGTGTTCGACGACGACGCTGCCATCGGCCTCGGCAGTGCCCTCGCGCTGTTCCAGGATCCAGCGCGCGATGGTGCCGGAGTACCGCACCGTCGCACGCACGTCGTCGCGCGCGTGATAGGCGGCGCCACTGCGCAGCAGTGCGGGCAGGTCGATGTCGGGGAGCGGAGGTCGCGGCTCGTCGTTGATGCGCGCATCGAGCACGCGATCGAGACGGAAGAATCGGAAGTCGTCCCGGTCGGCGTCGTGTGCGGCGATGTACCACTTCCCTTCCGCGAACACGAGGCGGTACGGGGCAACGCGACGCGGCATCGGCGCGGCATCACCCGGCTTCAGGTAGACGAGCGTCAGCATGCGCTCCTGCTCGATCGCGTCCGCGACGAGGCCGCGGAAGCCGTCGTCGTCGAACGCGAGCGCGAGCTCCGGCTCGTACTCGACCTCGACCGCGCGGTCGGCGACCCGCGTATCACCGTGGGCAGCCAGGTCGTCGGGGACGATGAGGTCGGCTTCGAGTCTCTGCGCCAGTGCGAGCACGTCCGCGCGGCGTGCCGGCTCCACCTGCGCGGCGAGGGCGCGCAGGCCGAGGCCGAGCGCGAGCGCCTCACGCGCGTTCAGCCTCACCGGGCGCTGAAAGTCGCCGGGCGCGTGGACGCGTACGACGTCGCCTTCGATCAGGATCGTGAACGCCTCGACGCTGCCGGCCGGGTGGTAGTACGCCCGGGTCAT
The DNA here is from genome assembly GCA_964430275.1 of uncultured Gemmatimonadaceae bacterium. Lineage (GTDB taxonomy): Bacteria > Gemmatimonadota > Gemmatimonadetes > Longimicrobiales > RSA9 > DASTYK01. The sequence continues at coordinate 4,644 of CAYSGF010000197.1, read as the reverse complement.
GGCTGCTTCGAGATCGCGCAGCACGGTCTCGGGCGGGACGCCGAGTGCAAGCGCGAGCTCATCGATGCGCACGCCGTCGGGGCGCGCCGCCACCGGCAGCACGTAGAGGAGCCGCTCGAGCTGGGTGTCAGCCGTCATCGTACGCGTCTCCGTGTGCCGATGCGACGCCGCGCACGAGCGCCTGCAGCTCGTCGACGAGCGCGGGCGGCTCGAGCAGAGTCGCGTCGCCCTCCAGGCTCAACAGCCAGCGCAGGAACGGGCCGACCTGGTGCACGGTGAACGTGCGCACGGTGGCGCCGTCCTCGCGCCGGACGTCGAGCTCGCCATGCGCGTTGCGCTCCGCCCACAGACTGAGCGGAAACGGAAACAGCACGCGCGCGATGATCGCCTCCTCCTCCGCAGCGCCGAGCTCCCACGCCTGGCGTCCGACGTATGCATCCAGGCGGAACTCCTGCGGGATCCGGTAATCCGGGCGATTGCGTGACTTCGTGTTCGCGACCACGTCCTCCATGCGGCCGACGCGAAAGACGCGCGTGTCCGCGCGATCCTGATCGTGACCGACGAAGTACCAGTGCCCGTGCTGGAGCAGCAGCCCGTAGCCGTCCACGGTGCGTGCCGTCTCGGCGCCGCGATAGATGCCGTGGTAGCGGAAGCGCACGTGTTTGCGCGCCAGGAGTGCGTCGGACAGCGTGCGCAGGCGGTCGGCCAGCTCGGCCGTCCCGGGCTGCTCGGCGAACAGCACGGTGTCGGTGCGCGAGAATGCGCGCGGGTCGATATCGAATGCGAGCTTGCGGAACGCGGAGCGCGCCTCGCGCAGCAGTGGGAAGCCGGGCACGTCGGCAACGCGACGGAGCGCTTCGAGGGCGAGCGGCGCATCGGCCACGTCGATCTCGACGCTCGCCGGCCGGTGCCTCGAGGCACGCTGCGACGCCGGCACCGCGCCCTGCACCAGCTTCAGGTACGGCAGGTAGAAGTCCCGCCGCTCGATCGCATAGCCTTCCTCCTCCGTGCCGCCCCAGTCGACCACGTACTTCACGGTGCGAATCGGGATGCCGAGCCGACGCAACTCGTCCTTGTCGCGCTCGAACGTGCGGCGTGCCGTCTGCTGGTCCGTGGCACTGTCCGACTGCCAGCGCTGCGCATACGCCGGCACGGCGCGCATCAGCTCATCGACCGAGACGGGCAGGCGACGACCGACCAGGTAGGCAATCACGTCGAGCCAGCGCTGGAGCTTGGTGGGCGGAGCTGTCATGAGCGGAAAAGTAGAGTATTCGTGTGACAGTGGCCAAACCTGGCGGCATCGGGGACCGCGGGTGGGGGTGGGGGTTCGCGAGAACCATGCGCGCTTCGTCGTCGTGCGTGCAGCCGGGGCGGCCTAGCGCACGGGCGCACACCAGCCGATGGACATTGCGGACGCACCATCGCTCAGGCCATGAGCGGCGTCGATCCGCAGTACCGGGGGGTAGCCCCGCAGGCCGAGCCGGATGCCACCGCCCCCGTCTACTGCAGTTCGCCCTGCCGGATCCGCGGCCGTGCCGCGCACGCCTGCGGCATCCACGAACACGGCCACGCCAGCATCCACGGGCCCGATGCTCGCCAGCCAGCGGCGCAGCTCGAGTGATGCGTGTGCGAGCGAAGGCGCCCAGTAACGGCTGCGGATCACGCCGTCGTCAGCGACGAGCGGATGTGCCCGCAGGAGCACCGGTGTACCGCGGCCGGTCCCGGCACCGTGCCAGAGATCGCGCGGGGCGTGCGCGCTCACGGCCTGCGCGCCGACGGTGAGCGACGCCTCGTAGCCGCCGCGAGCAGCGGGCGTACGCAGCAGTGCACCCACGCGCACACGGCTGAACCAATCGCCGTCGTCGGACGGCCACCAGCCGGACACGTCGGTGTGCAGGATCACGCGGTCACCAGCAGCATGCAGCGCGACGCCCCCTCGCGCGCCGCCGTACGTCGCCCGATCCTCCCAGTCGTCGAGTGCAATGCCTGCCTGCCATCGTACCATGCCCGAGGCCCAGTCCCCGATCCCGAGGGTGAAGCTGCGACGCGTCTCGCGCGCGATGTCGCCCGACACCCCCTCCACTGCCTCGAGCGCGAACGACGTGGTGCGTACGCCGACGTCGAGGTTCGTGAGCGGGCGCATTCCGAAGACGCCTGGTGCATCCACACCGAACGTGAAGCTGCGGCGGTTGTGCTCCCAGCCGCCGGCAACGCGCCAGCGCTCACCGCTGCGCAGCACGTTCGTCAGCTCCACCTGCGCGCGTGACTCGACGGCGGCGCGCACAGCGTGCACGGCGATGTCCGGCCAGCCGAGTGGCAGGCGCGGCCGCTCCACGACTGCCGCATCGATCTCGACGACGCCCTCCGCGATCGGCCGGTAGTCGACACGCGCGCGTGTGATCGTCGGCACTGCGCTCACACGTCGACGCGCGCGCGCGAGCGCCGCGGGCGTGACGTGCGCACCGACAGCGATGGCGATCGCGTCGTTCACGACGTGGTAGGGCGTGCGGCGCAGGCCATCGATGCGGGTGAGGTCGCTGATCGGCTCACCGACGCGGTTCCAGGCGCGGAGCGCACCGTCATTGTCATCGAGGAGGTAGCGGCTCGCGGCGAGGAGGCGCCACGCGAATGCATCCGTGCTGTCGCGCGCAATCATGCGCGCGGCCAGGGTTGCGGTAACCGTGTACTGCGCGGCCTCGAACGCGCGCAGGGCGTCGGCGCGATCGGAGGAGCCGGCGGACGTACCAGCGCCCACGTCCCGTGCGGAGTCCGCAGGCGTGACGGTGTGCGCATCCGTCGGCCCGACGAGCAGTGTCCAGTGCTTCGCTGGCGCCCACGCGCGCTCGAGCTCCCGCTCGGTCATGACGCGGTGCGGTCCGATCGCCGGATCGTGGAACAGCACGCGCCCGCCAGCCCACGCGAGCAACACCACGTAGTGATAGACGCCTGGCCGGTCCTCGATGAGCGCGATGACCGGGCGGCGTGCGGCGAGCAGCGCGCGCACGGCGTCGCGCTCACCGACGAACGGTTGCGCGCGCAGGCCGCGCGCTCGTGCCGCTGCTGTCAGGTCGCTCGTGCGGATGCCTTCGCCGGTGTCCGTAACGAGCGAAGCGAAGTCTTCCGCATGCACGTTGCGAACGCCCCAGTAGCGCAGCACCATGGCGAGAGCAGCGCCGCCGCACAGCGCCTCACTCTGCGGCACGAACGGCACGTCGAGCAGGACGGCACGCAGCCCGGCGTCCACCGGGAGGGGCGCACCCTGCGCGCGAACGCACGACGGCAACGCAAACGCCGCCGCCAGCAGGACTGCGCCCCCGCAGGAGAGCAGCTTCATGAGGCGTCGCTCAGACGATCAGCACCAGCAGGATGATCACGAGCAGGATGATGATGATCGTCGTCGTCGAGATCGTCACCGCCTGGCCACCGGCGAGCGCGTTCTCCGCCGCCTGCAGATGCGGCGCGATCGCCTGCAGCTGGGCTCCGCTCAGCGTGCCGGCCGCGTCCTTCACGCGCCGGATGTCGAGCGCGTGTGCCTCCGCGATCGCGCGCACCTCCGGCCGCGCGAGCAGCGACTGCAGCCGGGCGCGCTCGCCGGCTTCATCCGCCGCGTGCCGCAGCACCGCCGCGTTCAGCACGTCGCGACCCGACTCCGGCGCCGGCTGCTGCGCCGCCACGTCTCCGGCACCTGCGAGCGCGAGCGCGACCGCGCCCGGTACGATTCGCATCGCCTTCATGATCTCTTCCTGTTCGGGTAGCGTCCTGGTTCGGCGGCCGGAGGTAGCAAGACAGGTGCCGGGCATCGGCGAAGCGGAAGGCGGAAGCGGAGCTGTGGCAACGGATGGTTGCGCCGATGACGGGGTAGGAGATGCATGGGCGATGCGATTTCCAAGCGTGAGCTGTTCGCGCGGCTCGGGTACGGCGGCGGATACGAGCTGCTCGATGCGGCGCTCGAGGAGAACGGGCTGTCCCGGCCATCGAAGGGGGCGATTTCCGGTACCAAGGAGGCGGCAGTTGCGGACCTCCTGGCGGACCGCTTCCTGGCCGTGTGCAGCCGCGGCGACTGCCAGGCGGAGGCGCACGAGCACCTCGACGGCGGCCGCACGATCGTGCCGGCGGTCTCTTCCGCACACTGCGAAATCTGCGGTGGCTCGTCGAATGCCCGCGCGGTCGACGAGATGGTGGAGGCATTGACGCGCGTCGGCATGCATCGGCTGTGCGTCGTGGGCGGCTCCCCGAACACCCGCACGGTGCTGGAGGCGCTGGTCGCCGGGCGCATCGAGCTGCGGCTGGTCGACGGTACCGCCTCGCGCACGAGCACGCAGGCCCGCGGCGACCTCGCCTGGGCCGACCGCGTCGCGATCTGGGGCGCGACGATGCTCGACCACAAGGTCTCCCTGCTCTACCGCGGCAGGCACGTGATCCAGCTCGCCCGTCGTGGGATCCGCGAGCTCGCCCGCGAGGTCGCCCTGTCCGTGACTGCCTGAGGCGCCTCCGGCTGCGGAAGCGGAACCGGTGCGGAACCGGCTTCTTCCCCACCGCTCCCGCTTCCGCACCGGCTTCCGCTTCCCCACCGCTCCCGCTTCCGCACCGCTTCCGCAGCCGGAGGCGCCTCAGGCAGTCACGGACAGGGCGACCTCGCGGGCG
>CAYSGF010000196.1:0-3658 GCA_964430275.1 uncultured Gemmatimonadaceae bacterium | reverse complement strand
ACGCTGCAGCGCGTCACGCATGATGTCGACCGAGATGCCGTCGATCTTCAGGTCCATCTGGATCGATGTCACGCCGGCGCGCGTGCCCGCGACCTTGAAGTCCATGTCGCCGAGCGCGTCCTCCATGCCGAGGATGTCCGTCAGTACCTCGACCCTGTCGCCTTCCTTGATCAGACCCATCGCCACACCGGCGCACGCGGCCTTGATCGGCACACCCGCATCCATCAGCGACAGCGACGCACTGCACACCGACGCCATCGACGAGCTGCCGTTCGACTCGAGCACTTCCGACACGACCCGGATCGTGTAGGGGAACTCGTCGAAGGGCGGCAGCAGCGGCTGGATCGCCCGCTCGGCGAGTGCGCCATGCCCCTGCTCGCGCCGCGACGTACCCCGGATCGGCTTCGCCTCGCCCGTCGAGAACGGCGGGAAGTTGTAGTGCAGCATGAACGACTTCGTCGTCTCGGTCGGCACGTTGATGTTGTCGATCCGCTGCTCGTCGTCCTGTGTGCCGAGCGTGACCACACCGAGCGATTGTGTGGAGCCGCGCGTGAACAGCGCACTACCATGGGTGCGCGGCAGGATGCCCACCTCGCACGAGATCGGTCGGACCTCGTCCGGCTTGCGGCCGTCCGAGCGCACGCCCTTCTCCACGATCTGGCGCCGCATCGACCCCTTCTCCGACGAGTACAGCAGCTCCTGGATCTGTTTCTCCTGCTCCGGGAACTCCTCACCCAGCGCCAGCATCACCTCCTCGCGAACCGCCGCGAGCACCTCGTTGCGTTCCGCCTTGTCGGAGATCTGCATCGCCTTCGAGATCTTCGTGTCGGCCAGCTCCGCGACGCGCGTGCGCAGCACCTCCGCCGGCTCGATCGGCGTCCACTCCATCTTCGGCTGCTGCACCGGCCCGATGAACTCGCGCTGCAGCGCACACAGCTCCTTGATGCCCTCGTGCGCAGCGGCCAGCGCGTCACCGACTTCCTCCTCGGTGATCTCCATGGATCCGCCCTCGACCATCAGGATGCCGTTCTCCGTGCCCGCGACGACGATGTCGACGTCGCTGTACTCGAGCTGCTGGAACGTCGGGTTCAGCACCCACTGGTCCTGGATGCGTGCGACGCGCACGGCCGCGATCGGACCGTCGAAGGGGATCTTCGACATCGTCAGCGCCGCCGAGGCGCCGAGCATCGCGATCACGTCCGGCGCATTCTCCTGATCCGCCGACACCACGTGCACCATGATCTGCGTCTCGTTCATGAAGCCGTCCGGGAACAGCGGCCGGATCGGCCGGTCGATCAGACGCGCCGTCAGGATCTCGCCTTCGCCCGGCCGCGCCTCGCGCTTGAAGAAGCCGCCCGGAAACTTGCCGGCGGCGTAGGCACGCTCACGGTACTCGACCGTCAGTGGAAAGAACGGGAGGTGCGTCGGCCGGTCCTGCGCGACCGCTGTAACGAGCGCCACGGTCTCGCCATAGGTGACGAGTACGGCACCGTGCGCCTGGCGCGCCATGCGGCCCGTCTCGAGGATGAGTTTACGGCCCGCAAACGTGCGTTCGATCTTATGCATTGTCGTTCCTGTCGGTAGGGAGCACGCTGGATGCACGACGCGCAGGGGCGACGAACCGGAATGCGGCCCGTCGCGCCTGCGCGTTGAAGTCCTTCGGCAGTCGGCCCGGCATCAATGCCGGAGCCCCAGGTCCTCGATCAGGGAGCGGTAACGCTCGAGATCCTGGCGCTTCAGGTATTCGAGCAGCCTGCGACGGCGCCCCACCATCTTGAGGAGCCCGCGACGGCTGTGGTGATCCTTGTGGTGCTTTCTGAAGTGATCGGTCAGCTCGTTGATGCGTGTGGTCAGCAGCGCGATCTGGACGGGTGCACTACCACGATCCTCGGCATGGAGCTGGTACTTCCTGATGACTGCGTCCTTGTCGAACCCCATCGGGTTCAGCCTCCGCGAGAGTCTTCGCTGGTCGGGAAGCAACGTCCCTGTAGTTAGCCCTTCAGGCTAGCGGAAATGGCCTGATGCCGCAAGCGCCGGCGCCGCTTTCCAGCACCTCTCGAGCCGCCAGGACGTCGGCGTGCATCGCCTCGATCAGAGGCTCCGGTCCGGCGAACTGCTCGATGGCACGGAGCCGGGCGCACAGGTCCACGCGCACGTGACGGCCATACAGGTCACCCGCCCAGTCCAGCAGATGCAGTTCGATCGTCGGGCGTGCGCCGACGAAGGTCGGGCGGGGACCGAGGTGCAGCACCCCGTCCTGCGAGCCTTCGCGCAGGATGGCACGCACGGCGTAGATGCCCTCGGCCGGCAGGAGCTTGTCCAGGTCACTGATCTCGAGGTTCGCCGTGGGAAACCCGAGCTGGCGACCGCGGCCGTCGCCGCGCACGACCGTGCCGCGGATGGAGTATGGCCGTCCGAGCGCCTCACCCGCGGACAGTACGTCACCGGCCGCGACTGCGCGGCGGATGCGCGTGGAGCTGATCGGCACGTCGCCCGCCTGGACCGGCGTAACGACCTCGACGTCGAAGCCGAGCTCCCGGCCGGCGGCGCGGAGCGTGTCCACGTCGCCGCTGCGACCGCGGCCGAACCCATGGTCGTATCCGATCACGAGATGAGCGAGCCCGAAGCGGCCGACGAGGATCTCCTCGATGAAGCGGTGCGGCTCGTAGGCGGCGAGGGTGCGATCGAAGCGGAGAAACGCGGCGTAGGTCAGGCCGGACTCGGCCAGGATCTCCATCTTTTCGAGCGGCGTCGTCAACAGCGGCGGGGCGGCGTCGGGCCGCACGATGCGGAGCGGGTGGGGGTCGAAGGTGACGAGCACGCTCGGTCGCGCGAGCCGCTCGGCACGTCGCACGACCGTTTGCAGCAGCTCCCAGTGACCACGGTGCACGCCATCGAATGTCCCGACCGTGAGCACTGCTCCGGACCGGGCAAGCGGACCGCTCACACGAATACCTTGCGCGGTTCGATGCGGCCGCCGGTCGCCCGCCCGATGGCGAGCAGACGACCCTCGTGGACGACCACGACGGGCTCAGCATCCTCGAGCTTGCTGGCGATAGGTCGGCCATGGGTCAGGTGGCGCGCGTCCTCGGCATCCACCTGGAGTCGGGGGAAGGCACCGAGCGCGTCCGGCGTCGCAATCAGTGCGGCCGCCGCTCTGGCCGCGTCATCGAGGCCGTCCAGTGGGAGTGCGCGCTCGACCGTGTGCATGCCGATGGCAGTGCGCCGGAGCGCCGTGAGGTGGCCGTGCGTGCCCAGGCGCAGCGCCACGTCGCGTCCGATTGCGCGGATGTAGGTGCCGCTCGAGCAGCGCACGTCGAAGGTGATATCCGGCAGTGCGACGGCGACGACGTCGATCGCGTGGATCTCGACGTGCGCGACCGGCACGCTCACTTCTTCACCGCGGCGCGCGCGACGGTACGCGCGCTCACCGTCCACCTTCTTCGCCGAGTATGCTGGCGGCTGCTGTGTCCGCGCACCGAGCTCTGACTTGAGCGCTTCGTCGATCGCCGGCACCTGCAACCCGCGCCAGCTGTCGGACTCCGCGACTGGCTCGCCCGTCAGGTCGTCCGTGTCCGTCGCCACGCCGAGGCGCAAGGTGGCCCGATAGGTCTTGTCCATGCCGGTCAGGTACTCGGCGATGCGCGTCGCGCGACCG
>CAYSGF010000195.1:0-2244 GCA_964430275.1 uncultured Gemmatimonadaceae bacterium | reverse complement strand
TGAGCCCGTGCCCGTCAGCTCACTCGTCGGCAAGGGCTCGGGCGACCTGCTCGACCGGATCGTCGAGCGGCTGCCACCGCGCGCGGCCGAGGACGAGGACGACGACACCCTCTACGTCGCAGTGGTCGGCAAGCCGAACGTCGGCAAGTCCAGCTTCGTGAACCGGATCCTGGGCGAGGAGCGCATGGTCGTGAGCGAGGTGGCGGGCACCACGCGCGACAGCATCGACACGCCGATGCGCTACCATGGCCGTGACATCGTCTTCGTGGACACGGCAGGTCTGCGGCGGCAGGCGCGTATCGACCGCGGCATCGAGTACTACAGCGCGCTGCGCACGGAGCGGGCGGTCGAGCGGGCGGACGTGTGCCTGCTGCTCATGGACGCGACCGAGCCCCCGCACGTGCAGGACCTGAAGATCGCCGAGAAGGCGTGGCGCGCCGGCTGCGCGCTCGTCATCGTCGCGAACAAGTGGGATCTCGTGACGAAGGAGACGATGACGGCCGTCGAGTGGGAGCGTGCGCTGCGCAAGCGCGCGCCGCAGCTCGGCTACGTACCCATCATCTTCACGTCGGCGCTCACCGGACAGCGCGTGCAGAAGGTGCTCGACCTGGTGCTGGAGGTCGCTGCGGAACGGCAGCGCAGGATCGCAACGCACGACGTGGTCGAGGCGGTGCGAGAGCTGGCGCGCCGGCAGCCGCCTCCGCATTATCGGGGCATGCCGGTCAAGGTGATGTACGCCACGCAGGTGTCCGCGAGTCCACCCACGTTCGTGCTGTTCGTGAACCATCCGAAGGCACTGACGCCCTCCTGGCTGCGCTTCGTGCTGCGCGGGCTGCGGGAGCGCTGGGCGTTCACGGGCACACCCGTGCGGCTGCGGATCCGCGGCCGGCGCGAGGAGAAGGCATGAGCCCCTGGCTCCTGCTGGTCGCGAGCTACCTGCTCGGCGCCATCCCGACGAGCTACCTGGTGGCGCGGGCAACGCGCGGGATCGACTTGCGCGAGCACGGCAGCGGCAATCTCGGCGCGACGAATGCGTTCCGCGTGCTCGGCTGGAGGGCCGCCACTCCGATCTTCCTCCTCGACACGGCCAAGGGGTGGTTCCCGACTGCCTTTTTCCCGCGCTGGGACGGCAGCGACGTGTGGGCGTGGCAGCTCGCGTACGGCAGTGCCGCGGTCGTCGGTCACGTGTTCTCGATCTATGTCGGCTTCAAGGGCGGCAAGGGCGTGGCGACGGGCGGCGGCGTGTTTCTCGCCCTGGCACCGTTCGCCGCACTCGCCGGGCTGCTCGTGTGGGCCACGCTCGTCGTGACCACGGGCTACGTTTCCGTCGCATCGATCGCGGCGGCCATCGTGCTGCCCCTCGTCGTGCTGGTCACCCAGGGCGCCGGGCCGGTGCTCTATCTCGCTGTCGCACTCGCGGCATTCGTCGTGTACGCGCACCGGTCCAACATCGGCCGCCTGCGACGCGGAGAGGAACACCGATTCCGACGAAAGGCACGGATCTGATGAGCGAGCGCATTGGCGTTGTCGGAGCAGGAAGCTGGGGCACGGCCCTGGCCGATCTTCTCGCACGCGCGGAGCACGACGTCGTGCTCTGGTCGTTCGAGCCGGACGTGGCCGCGGCGATCGAGGCACGCCACGAGAATCCGCGCTACCTGAAGGAGGTACCGCTCGCACCGTCGCTGCGCGCGACCGCCGACCTCGCGGAGGCAGTCCGGGACGCAGCGGTCGTCGTATCCGTGAGCCCGGCCCAGCACGTCCGCTCGATCATGGCCGAGGCGGCGCCGCACATGCGCACGGATGCAATCGTCGTGAGCGCGTCGAAGGGCATCGAGCAGGAACGGCTCAATACGATGGCCCAGGTGCTCGCACAGGTGCTGCCGCAGCAGACGTCGACCGCATACCTCTCCGGACCCAGCTTCGCGCTCGAGGTCGCGCAGCGCATGCCTACCGCAGTTACGATTGCGAGCCACGACGAAGCGGTCGCGCTCAAGGCGCAGGAAATCTTCCAGACACCGCAGTTCCGTGCCTACACGAGCGACGACGTCGTGGGCGTCGAGCTCGGCGGGGCATTGAAGAACGTGATTGCGGTCGCTGCCGGCATGGCCGTCGGCCTCGGTCTCGGCCACAATACGACCGCAGCACTCATCACCCGCGGGCTCGCGGAGATCACCCGGCGGGCCGTGGAGCTCGGCGCGAACCCGCTCACCCTGAGCGGCCTCGCGGGCATGGGCGACCTGATCC
>CAYSGF010000194.1:0-56533 GCA_964430275.1 uncultured Gemmatimonadaceae bacterium | reverse complement strand
ATCGGCACGATGGCGCCCGTTTCCTCGGCGAGCGGCAGGAAGTCACCGGGCTGAATGAGGCCTCGCGTCGGATGCTGCCAGCGCACGAGCGCCTCGAAGCCGGCCAGGCGGCCATCGGCCAGGTCGACGATGGGCTGATAGTGGACGACGAGCTCGGTCCGCTCGAGCGCGCGCCGCAGGTCCGTCTCCAGCTCGAGCTGCAGCACGGCCTGCGTGTGCATGGTGGCGTCGAACACTTCGTAGCGCCCGCGTCCAGCGGCCTTGGCGCGGTACATCGCAATGTCCGCGTCGCGCAGCATGGCGTCGCCATTGTCGTAGCCCATGCTCGAGAGCGCGATGCCCATGCTGGCGGAGGCGAATACTTCGTGACCACCGACTTCGAACGGGTCGACGAACTCGCGCAGGATTCGCTCGGCGACGCGCGCAGTGTCGGCGATCTCGTCGACGCCGCTCAGCAGGATTGCAAACTCGTCGCCCCCGAGCCGTGCGACCGTGTCACCCAGGCGGAGGCACGCCTCGAGGCGGCGTGCGATGGCGATCAGCAGCTCATCGCCGGCAGGGTGACCGAGCGAGTCGTTCACCACCTTGAAACGGTCGATGTCGAGGAACGCGACCGCGAAGGCGTAGCTCGGGTCACGCGAGCCGTGGCGCAGCAGCCGGTCGAGCCGATCGAGGAAGAGGGCGCGGTTCGGCAGACCGCTCAGCACGTCGTGCAGCGCGTTGTGCACGAGCTGCTCCTCGGCGAGCTTGCGGCCGCTCACGTCATGTACGATTCCGACGACGCCGACGATCTCGCCCGTGGGCGCGAGATGCGGGCTGTAGCTCGTCGAGACCCAGCCCGTGCGCCCCGTCTGCGGGACGCGGTACGGTGTATCGGGCGATCGCACGGTTTCTCCCGCGAGCGCCCGCTGCAGCAGCCGATCGATGCCGTACTCGCGCAGGTGCGGGAACGCATCGAGCGCGCGCGTACCGAGGACTTCCTCGGCGCGACGTCCCGTCAGCCGCTCCATGAATGCGTTCCACATCTGGTGGCGCAGCTCACGGTCGTATACGATCACACCCTCGCCGACGCTCGACAGGATCGTGCGCAGGAAGTGCTCGGAGCGTTGCAGCCTGTCATCCGCGACGCGCATGGCCTCGAGCGTTTCGACGAGCAGAAAATTGTCGAACGCCGCTGCAACGCGACGCGCAACGTCGCCCGACAGGTTCAGCTCGTCAGCGCCGTAGCGCGTGGCGTGCGTGGACAGGAACGCGATTGCACCGACCGGCTGGCTGCGCGACAGGAGCGGCTGCACGATGAAGCTGCGGATCCCGAAGCGGGTGAGCAGACTGCGGTCCTGGGGTTCGGCCTGGGCGATCCAGCCGCCTTCGCTCTCGATGACGCCGATGATGGGTTTGCCGGTGCGCAGCACGTGGGCAATGGGCGATCCGTCATGACCGTCGTCCACCGGCCCGAGCCGCTCCCGGGCGGGTCCCGCGTGAGCCGCGTCCGCATGCGCGCTCGCGATGCAGCGGCGAGCGCCCCCGGTTTCCAGGACCTCGACAAGGCACCAATCGGCGAGCTCGGCCAGGGCAAGCGCGGCGACGCGCGCGGCAAGCGAGGCGGCGTCCGGCGCCGTCGCGGTGACCGCCCCGACCTTCGCCAGGAACGCGTAGCGCTGCTCGGTCCGGCTGACAGCGTCGCGCATGGCGCCGGCCATGGCCTGGCGCTGCGCCTGGTCCTCGACTTGGGTGCGCTGCAGGGCACCGGCCGCGGCCGCTGCGCTCAGATCATCGGGCGCGGGGGTCCGTCCGGTCTGGTGAGCCATAGATGCACGTTCTGACCTGGGAAGCGGAGGCCATCGGCTTCCCGCCGCGACACGGGCACACGCCCGGCAACGGGTCTGCACGGGTGATCCGGAGAGGCAGGAACTTCACCTGAAATTGAACCCCTTTCCGCCGTCCGCGTCAAGGGAGGCGGTGCGGGTTGTGCGGGAGATGGGCCCGATGGGAGAGCGATCGTATACAATCGGTATCGACCTCGGGGGCACCAAGATAGCCGGGGTCTTGCTCAGCCCCGACGGCGAGATCGTGGCCCGGGAACGGACATCGTCGCTGCCCGCGCGCGGTGCGGACGCGGTCGCCGAAACGGTGGCGATCATGGTGCGCGCCCTGGCCGCGGCGGGCGGGCCGGTGGAGGGCGTCGGCATCGGCGTCGCCGGGCAGGTGGACAGCGCGACGGGCGTGGTGCGCCACGCGCCGAACCTCCGCTGGCACGACTACCCGCTCGGGGAGCGGGTGAGCGCGGCGACCGGGCAGGTCGTCTCGGTGCTCAATGACGTGCAGGCGGCGACGTATGGCGAGTGGTCCTACGGTGCGGCCCGCGGCGCGACGGAAGCGGTATGCATCTTCATCGGGACCGGCGTTGGTGGCGGCATCATTACCGGCGGACGGCTGTTGCGGGGGATCTCCGGGGCAGCCGGAGAGCTGGGTCATACGATCGTGTCGCTGCACGGCCCGGTGTGCCGGTGTGGCGGCCGCGGCTGCCTGGAAGCCTATGCCGGGGGATGGGCAATCGGGCGGCGGGCGTTCGAGGCCGTGAGCGCCCGGCCCGCGGCCGGAAGGGCGCTGATCGAGGCGGCGGGTGGAGAGCCCGGCGCGATCACGGCGACGGCGCTCGCCAAGGCAACGGCCGCCGGCGACCCGCTCGCACGAACCCTGGTGGCGGAAGTGGAGGATGCGCTCGTGGCGGCGCTCGGCTCGACCACGAACGCCCTGAATCCGGAGATCATCATCCTGGGCGGCGGTGTGATCGAGGCGCTGCCTCAGCTGCTGTCAGAGGCGCGTGACCGGCTGAGCCTGGAGGCGCTGCCGGTCTCGGCAGAGGCGGTGCGCGTCGAGCCTGCCCTGCTGGGCGGCGACGCCGGCGCGGTCGGAGCGGCGGCGTGGGCGCGCGGGGCGCACTGATCAGCTGCCGCGCTCGCTCCGGCTGCCGAGCGTCGCCCGGGTCCTGATCTCGTTCCCGTCACGCAGGACGAGGAGGTCGATGGTCTCGCCCGGGCGATGGGCGCGCAGCACATCGGTCATGGCCTGCAGGTCGGCAATTTCCTGGTCGGCCATTCCGATGAGAATGTCGCCGGCCTCGAGGCCGGCCAGCGCGGCGGGCGAGCCCGGCGTCACGCCACCGAGCCGGACGCCATGCTCGACCGGTGCGAAGTCGGGCACCGTTCCGAGCCAGGCGCCATAGCCGGAGCTGGCGGCTGCCGCGCGCGGCTGGCCGGCCCCACGCACGAGCGCGAGCCGCTTCCCGCGATCGGCGACGTCGCGGGCGATCCGTGCGACGAGTGCGCTCACCTGCTCGAGCCCCTCGACATCGATCTTCTGCCAGTCATCGGATGGCCGATGATAATCGGCGTGCGTATTGGAGAAGAAGTGGAGCACCGGCACGTCGCGGGTATAGAACGACGTGTGATCGCTCGGTCCGTAGCCCTCAGGCTGATAGGTGAGCTCGAGCGCGACGTCCTCGCCGGCGGCGTCGAGCAGCGCGGTCCACTCCTCGGCGGTGCCAGTGCCGTACACGATCAGGGGACGGCCGTCGAGGCGTCCGACCATGTCCATGTTGAGCATGGCGACCGCGGAATCGAGCGGATGCGTCGGTGCGCCCGCCCAGTGCGCGGAGCCCAGCAGTCCGGACTCTTCGCCGGTGAAAGCCAGGAAGAGAACGGACCTGGCCGGCGGATCGGTCGCCAGGCGGGCCGCGACTTCGAGCAGCGCGGCAATACCGGACGCATTGTCGTCGGCGCCGTTGTGGATCGCACTGTCACCGGGCGCCAGGGAGCCCGTACCGCCGTGACCGAGATGGTCGTAGTGCGCGCCGATGATGACGAACTCGCCGCGCCGCGCGGGATCACTTCCGGGCAGCAGCGCAGCGACGTTGCGGCCGGTTCCGCCAGCAGCATGCGGGTTCAGTACGGATGCGAGGGGCACGTCCTGGAAGAAGCCGTCACTGCCCGCGGGCTGGAGGCCGAGCGCCGCGAAGCGCGCCGCGAGGTAATCGCCGGCGCAGCGCTCTCCCGCGCTGCCGGCCATGCGGCCGCCGTATGCATCGTCGGCGAGCACGCGAACCGGCGCGAGGATCGGAGGCACGGCGGCGGCGAGCGCGGCCGCATCAGGACAGTCCTGCGCGTGCGACGAAGCGGCCAGAACGAGCAGCAGCGACGGCAGCGCCGCTGCGTATTTGATGCGATCCTTCATGAAGACGTCCTCCTCGGGTGGACTCGAGACCCCGGATGGCTCTATTCTACCGCCATGACGATCCGAAATACAGCGGCCGCGCTGCTCGCCGCCCTGCTTGCGAGCTGCAGCGGACCACGGGACAGCATACCGGAAGAGAACCGTGCCGCGACCGCGGTGGAGGCGCGTGGCGCAACCTTGTTCCCGGAATCGCCGGACGAGCCGCGCCTGCGCAACCTGCGCCAGCTCACGCATGGGGGTGAGAACGCGGAAGCGTACTTCTCGGCGGATGGTGAGCAGCTGATCTTCCAGGCGACGCGCGAGGGCGTTGCGCCCTGCGATCAGATCTTCACGATGGACCTGGACGGCCAGAACCTGCGCCGTGTCTCGACGGGGCAGGGACGTACGACGTGTGCGTTTTTCTTCCCGTCAGGCGACCGCATCGTCTACAGCTCGACGCACCACCTCGACCCGGCGTGTCCGACGCCTCCGGACATGAGCCAGGGATACGTCTGGGGCCTGTTCGAGTTCGACGTGTTCGCGGCGAATGCCGATGGCTCCGACCTGGTACAGCTCACCGACGAGCCCGGCTACGATGCCGAGGCAACGATCTCACCGGACGGCACGAAAATCGTGTTCACGTCCGTGCGCGATGGCGACCTCGAGATCTACGTCATGGATGCGGACGGCTCGAATGTGACGCGCCTCACGCACGAGCCCGGCTATGACGGCGGCGCGTTCTTCTCTGCAGATGGGACCAGGATCGTGTATCGCGCGCGGCATCCGGAAAGCGACGAGGAGTTAGCCGACTACCGGGCGCTCCTGGGTCGCGGCCTGATCCGTCCGGGCGTGCTCGACATCTACGTGATGGACGCCGACGGCTCGAACAAGCGGCGGCTCACGGAGAATGCGGCGGCGAACTTCGCTCCGTTCATGCACCCCAACGGCCGCCAGATCCTGTTCAGCTCCAACATGCACGAGCCGACGGGGCGCAACTTCGACCTGTACCTGATCAACATCGATGGTACCGGTCTCGAGCGCGTGACGCAGCATCCGGACTTCGACGGTTTCCCGATGTTCAACCGGGACGGCAGCCTGCTCGTGTTCGCGTCGAACCGAGGCGCAGAGCAGGAGGGCGACACGAACGTGTTCCTTGCGGAATGGGTCGATGCGCCCGCCGCGGCCGGCAGCCCCTGATGAGCACTGCCGGCCTCGACCGATGTAGGGCGAATCCCCACCCGGGGGACGCCGCCCTGCCCAGCGGTTTCCTCCTTCCCCCGACATGGCGGCCCCCCGTTGCGGCCAGATTGTGAGTGGGACGGCAGTCGGTAGCGACCAAACTGCGAACCGGGAGCGTTCATGAAGGTTGGCGTGCTGAAGGAGGCAGTGGGCGCGGAGCGCCGCGTCGCTCTCGTGCCGGAGAGTGTCGGCAAGCTCGGTGCGGACGGGATGTCGATACTGCTGGAGGCGGGTGCGGGCGAGAGCGCCGGCTTTCCGGATCCCCTCTACACGGCAGCGGGTGCCACGGTCGAGGCGGACCGCGCGGCCGTGCTCGCCGGTGCCGACGTGCTCGTCACCGTGGGCGCACCCTCGTTCCAGGGGGAGCGGAGCGACGTGGGCGGGTTACGCGAGGGTGCGGCACTCATCGGCTTCCTCAACCCCATGATGCAGCGCGAGCTGCTCGAGGCGCTGGCGCGTCGCCACATCACCGCCTTTTCCATGGAGCTGCTGCCGCGCATCACGCGCGCGCAGTCCATGGACGCGCTCTCGTCCCAGGCGACCGTGGCCGGTTACAAGGCAGCGCTGCTCGGCGCAACGTCGCTCGGCAAGTTCTACCCCATGCTGATGACCGCCGCGGGCACGATCGCGCCGGCACGCGTGCTCGTGCTCGGCGCCGGCGTGGCCGGGCTGCAGGCGATTGCGACCGCGCGTCGCCTCGGTGCGGTGGTCCAGGGCTACGACATCCGGCCTGCCGTGAAGGAGCAGGTCGAATCGCTCGGCGCGCAGTGGGTCGGCATGGCAATGGAAGAGGCGGTCGGCGAAGGCGGCTACGCGAAGGAGCTCAGCGAGGACGCGAAGCAGCGCGCGGCGGATCATCTGCGCAAGATGATCGGGGAAGCGGACGTCGTGATCACGACCGCGCAGATCCCCGGTCGTCCGGCGCCCCGGCTGATCACGCGGGACATGGTCGAAGGCATGCGGCCCGGCTCGGTGATCGTGGATCTGGCGGCGGAGAGCGGCGGCAACTGCGAGCTTGCGCGCGCAGGCGAGGAAGTCGTGCACGGCGGCGTCCGCGTGCTCGGCCCCGTCAACCTCGCCAGCACCCTGCCACTGCACGCCAGCCAGATGTATTCCCGAAACGTCACGACGCTGCTGAAGCACCTGGTCAAGGAGGGCGTGCTGGCGCTCGATCTCGACGATGAGATCACGCGTGGTGCGCTGGTCACGCACGCCGGCGAGGTCGTCCTCGGCCGGCCGGAGCCGCAGGAGGCCAAGCGTGGGTGAGACGCTGCTGATGTCGCTGTACGTGTTCGTGCTCGCGATCTTCGTCGGGTTCGAGGTCATCACGAAGGTGCCGCAGATGCTGCACACGCCGCTGATGTCCGGCTCGAATGCGATCAGCGGCATCACGCTCGTCGGCGCCCTGGTCGTGGCGGGGCGCGTCGAATCCACGCTCTCCACCGTGCTGGCGGTAGTCGCCGTGACCGTGGCGATGATCAACGTGGTGGGCGGCTTCCTGGTGACGGACCGCATGCTCCAGATGTTCCGGCGACGGCCGGAGGATGAGCGATGAGCGCCGCGGAGGCAGGCTCGCTGCCACTCCTCATCGACGCGGCCTACCTGGTCGCGGCCGTCCTGTTCATCGTCGGCCTGAAGCTGCTCTCCTCACCGGCGACCGCACGGCGCGGCAACCTGTACGCCGCGGGTGGCATGCTCGTGGCCACGGTCGCCACGCTGCTGCACTGGGAGATCGTCAGCTTCACCTGGATCCTGGTCGGGCTCGTGCTCGGCGCGGGGATCGGCGTCTTCCTCGCGCGCACCGTGAAGATGACGTCGATGCCGCAGATGGTCGCGCTGCTGAACGGCTTCGGCGGCATGGCCTCCGCGCTCGTCGCCGGCGACGAGTACCTCCGTTTCGCGGCCGGTGCGATCGACGCGCCCTACGACGTCCAGACGACGATCATGCTGTCCGTGCTCATCGGTGGTCTGACCCTCTCCGGGAGCATGGTCGCCTGGGCGAAGCTCCAGGAAGTCATGACCGGGCGGCCGATCACCTACCCCGGCCAGCGCTTCGTCAGCGCGATCGTCTTCGGCGGAGCCCTCGTCCTGGCAGCATGGCTCGTCGCGGTCGACGCGAGCCTGCCCTGGTACGTCGTGCTGAACGTGCTCGCCCTCGTCATCGGCATCATGTTCGTCCTGCCCATCGGCGGGGCCGACATGCCGGTCGTCATCTCACTGCTCAACTCGTTCTCCGGCATTGCAGCGGGCATGACCGGCTTCGTGCTGCACAACAACGTGCTGATCGTGAGCGGTGCCCTGGTCGGTGCCAGCGGCATCATCCTCACGCAGATCATGTGCAGGGCGATGAACCGCTCGCTGGCGAACGTCCTGTTCAGCGCCTTCGGCAGCCAGGTCGCCGCCACCAGCGGCGCTTCCGCAGACGGCAAGTCGGTGCGCGAGGTCACCTCCGAGGACGCCGCCGTGATGCTCGGCTACGCGCGGTCCGTCGTGTTCGTGCCCGGCTACGGCCTCGCCGTCTCGCAGGCACAGCACCAGGTCCGCGAACTCGCTGATCTCCTCCAGGGTCGCGGCGTGGATGTGAAGTACGCCATCCATCCGGTGGCCGGCCGCATGCCCGGCCACATGAACGTGCTGCTCGCCGAGGCGAACGTGCCCTATCCGCAGCTCGTCGAGATGGAAGCGATCAACTCCGAGTTCGACAGGACCGACGTCGCCGTCGTCATCGGCGCCAACGACGTCGTGAATCCCGCCGCGCGCCACGATCAGGGCAGCCCCATCTACGGCATGCCGATCCTCGACGCAGACAAGGCGAAGAGCGTCATCGTCCTGAAGCGCAGCATGAACCCGGGATTCGCCGGCATCGAGAACGAGCTGTTCTACAACGACAACACCCGCATGCTGTTCGGAGACGCGAAGAAGTCGCTGACGACGTTGATTCATGACCTGAAGAATGGGGTGTGAGCGGGACTGGTGAATTGGTGAATTGGTGAATTGCGCGCCGGGGACGTTCCCGTCCCGGTGTCTGCTTCCACCAATTCACCCAATCACCAATTTCGGGGTGGGCGGTAGGGCCGGGGGAAAACGGGGTTGGGAAGGGACGGCGGGCGGGCTATGTTAGATGCTTGTCCGACAATGGGTTGGCTTGCTTGAGCGGAGGTCGTTTGGAGGCATCCACGGGGGGCGCGAGCGCCCTCTCGCTCGACGGGATCGTGCGGCGGTTCGGGCGACGCTGGGTGCTGCGCGGCGTGAGCCTTCACGTGGTGCCCGGCGAGGTGGTAGCGCTCACGGGCCGGAACGGGAGCGGCAAGACGACGCTGTTGCGCATCATCACGACCGGGCTGCGACCGACGCGCGGGTCGGGCAGCGTATTCGGGCGCGACCTGGTCCAGGATGCGGCGGGTGTGCGGGAGCTCGTCGGCATGCTCGCACACCATGCGGGGCTGTACGACGACCTAACCGCCGGCGAGAACCTGGCATTCGCGCTGCGGATGTACGGGGAGCGTCCGGAGGCGGCGTCGATCGAGGGGCCGCTCGAGCGGGTCGGTCTGCGCGCGGAGCGTGACGAACGGGTACGCGGTTTTTCGGCCGGGATGCGACGTCGTCTGGCGCTGGCGCGCCTGCTGCTGCGACCGCCACGGCTGCTGCTTCTGGACGAGCCGTACGCGAGCTTCGATGTGGACGGGATCCAGCTCGTGAACCGGTTCGCTGCGCGGGTCGCAGCGGATGGCGGCGCGGTGATCGTTGCGACGCACGAGCTGGCGCGCGGGCGCGGGCTGATCGACCGGGCGGTGCGGATCAGCGAAGGCCGGCTGGCAGAACGGGACGCGGCCGCGGACATCGCGGCCGACGGTGAGGTTGGAAGCTGGGCGTCGCTGCGGGCACTCGAGGGGAGCGGTTGATGCTCGGTGGTGAGGCCAGGCGGGTGTTCGCGATCGCGTGGAAGGATGCGACGGCGGAGCGGCGCAGCAAGGCGAACTTCAATGCCGTCGTATTCCTGGCCGCGCTGATCCTGCTTCTGTTCGGGTTCGCTTTGGGGCCGGAGCGGGAGGCGCTTCAGCAGGCAGCGGGCGGCGTGATCTGGCTGACGGTTCTGTTCGCCGGGGTGCTGTCGTTCAACCGCAGCTACGAGCAGGAACTGGAGAACGGGGCACTGGACGCGCTGCTGCTCTATCCAGGCGACCGGCGTTCCATCTACCTGGGCAAGCTGCTGGCGAACCTCGGGTTCGTGCTGCTGGTGGAGGCGGTCCTGCTGCCGACGGCAGCGTTCCTGTACGACCTGCCGATCGGCCGCACGGTGCTGCCGCTGGCGGCGGTGATCGGGCTGGGCACGTTCGGGTTCGTGACCCTGGGTACCTTCTATGCGGCGATGGCGAGCCGCGTGCGGGCCCGCGAAGTGCTGCTGCCCCTGCTGCTGTTCCCGATGCTGATCCCGCTCCTGGTCGCGGCCGTCGAAGCGACGGCCGCTGTCCTGGCGGGTGATGCCATGGGTGATGCGGGCGCGTGGATGCGGCTGCTCGTTGTGTTCGACGTCGTCTTCTTCGTGGCGGCGTTCTTTGCGTTCGAGTATGTGATCGAGGGATAGAGATGCAGGCTACAGTGGCGGAGACGCTGCCGGTGCGACCGCGCTGGCACGTCCCGTTCGGGGTTCTGGCTGTGCTGGTCTTCGCGGGCACCCAGGCGCTGGGCTACTTCGGCTCGGCCCCGGACCGGGACATGGGGCACCTGCAGAAGATCATGTATGTGCACGTACCGGCGGCGTGGATGGCCTTCGTCGCGTTCACAGTCGTCTTCGGTGCGAGCGTGCTGTACCTGTGGAAGCGCGACGAGAAGTACGACCTCGCCGCGGCGTCGGCGGCGGAGGTCGGTACGCTGCTGACCGGCCTGACACTGGCGCTCGGCTCGATCTGGGGACGGCCGACGTGGGGCGTGTGGTGGACCTGGGATCCGCGTCTGACGACGACGGCGATCCTGTTCCTGATCTTCATCAGCTACCTGTCGCTGCGCTCGTTTACCGAGGACGAGGAGCGCCGGGCGCGCTGGAGCGCTGCCGTCGGGATCCTGGGGTTCCTGAACGTGCCGATCGTGTACATGTCGGTCCGGTGGTGGCGTACGATCCATCAGGTCCAGTCGACGCCGGGGACCGTGGATGCGGAATATGCGCTCGCGCTTCGGTTGAACGCCTTTGCCTTCCTGCTTCTGTTCATCTATTTCGTGGCGAGTCGCTATCATGTGGCCAGGCTCGCGCGCGCCGTGGAGGCGCGCCAGGAGCATGCAGCGCTCGCAGGAGGTGAGATCCATGTCTGAGTGGGTGTTCGTGAACGTGGCGTACGCGCTGACCTGGGCCGCGCTCGCATTGTATGCACTGTCGCTGCGCCACCGCCGCCGCCGCGTCGAGGCGGAAGCGCAGGTGGTCCGAACAGAGGGGAGGCAGTCATGAAGCCACGTGGTAAGAAGATCGGTCTCCTCGTCGCCGCGGTGCTGGTGCTGAGTGCGTTTGGATACATGGTGTACGGCGGCATCGGCGAGAACCTCGTGTACTTCCTGACGCCGCCTGAGTTGTTGGCGAAAGGCGACGCGGCGTACGACACACCGGTGCGGCTCGGCGGCATGGTCGTGCCGGGGACAGTGGACTGGGACGCGGAGGCGATAAACCTGCGGTTCCGGATGAAGGGTGAGGGCGAGGAGACGATCGAGGTGCACTCGAACAAGGCGCCGCCGCAGATGTTCCGCGAGAACATGGGGGTCGTGGTGGAGGGTCGACTGACGCGTGCCGGCGTGTTCGAGGCGAGCACACTGATGGTGAAGCATTCCAACGAGTACAGTGCGCCGGCGCCAGGCGAGGACGCGCACTCGAAATACAAGAGCCTGGTTCGTGATTGAGACGCGCAGCGGGTGAAAAGAGGGTGACTTGCTTCGACTGATCGGATTGACCACGGTCTGGGCGGCGCTCGCCCTGGCCGTGTACGGTATGATCGCCGGGATGGTCGGCGTGCGCACGCGCAACGCGGCGCTCAGCCGGAGTGCACGCGCGGCGTCGTACACGATCTTCGCGCTGCTGAGCGTGTCCAACCTCGCGATGATTGCGGGGCTGGTCACGCACGATTTCAGCATCCACTACGTCGCCCAGGTCGGCAGCCGCGCGACGCCCCTGTTCTTCACCGTGATCTCGTTGTGGAGTGCGCTCGAAGGGTCCATCCTCTTCTGGGGTTGGGTGCTGGCAGGGTACACGGCAGCGGCGCTGTATTTCACGAAGGACCGACTCGGGCCGATGGGCGCGTATGCGAACGCGACGATGCTGGGCATCGGCGCGTTCTTCTATCTGCTGCTCGTGCGGCCGGCGAACCCGTGGGGGCTCGTCTCGCCCGTGCCGCTCGACGGGCCCGGGCCGAACCCGCTGCTCCAGAATCACCCGCTGATGGCGATCCACCCGCCGTTCCTCTACCTCGGCTACGTCGGCATGTCCGTGCCATTCTCGTTTGCGATCGGGGCGCTGCTCTCGGGTCGACTCGACGATACCTGGGTGCGCGCGAGCCGGAAATGGACGGTCTTCTCGTGGGCCATGCTATCGCTTGCGATCATGGCCGGGATGTGGTGGAGCTACGAGGTGCTCGGCTGGGGCGGGTACTGGGCGTGGGACCCGGTCGAGAACGCCTCGTTCCTGCCGTGGCTCACGGCGACCGCCTTTCTTCACTCCGTCATGGTGCAGGAGCGGCGTGGGATGCTGCCGGTGTGGAACCTCTCGCTCGTCATTGCGACGTTCCTGCTCACGATTCTGGGGACGTTCCTGACCCGCAGCGGCGTCATCTCGTCCGTGCATGCGTTCACGGAAGGTACGATCGGTCTCTACTTCCTGAGCTTCATCGCGTTCGTGCTGATCTTCTCGCTCGCGCTGCTGGCCGGTCGTTCGAGCGAGCTGCGCCAGAGCGGTCACCTGGACAGCCTCGCCTCACGCGAGACCGTGTTCATGGTGAACAACCTGATCCTGACCGCATTCACGTTCACGGTCCTGCTGGGTACGCTGTTCCCGCTGCTCGCCGAAGCCGCGCGCGGCGTGAAGCTCACGGTCGGTGCACCGTTCTTCAATCGCATGACGGTCCCGCTCATGGTCGCATTGCTGTTCCTCGTCGGAGTCGGCCCGATGCTGCCGTGGCGGATGGCGAAGATGGAGGAGTTGAAGAGCAGGCTGCTGGCGCCTTCACTGGCGCTGCTGCTCACGCTCGGCACGGCACTGCTGCTCGGCATGCGCCACTTCTACGGCATCCTTGCATTCGCGTTTGCCGCCTTCTCGCTGACCTCGAACGTGCAGGAGTATGTGCGCGGGACTGCCGCACGCCGGCGCGCCCAGGGGGGTGGCTGGCTGCGCGCACTGGTCGGGCTCGTGAACGCGAACCCGCGCCGCTACGGTGGCTACTTCGCGCACATCGGTCTGATCGTGCTGGCAGTCGGTATCACCGCGTCGTCCGTGTTCCGGAGTGAGCGGCAGGCGACACTGCGCATGGGGGAGAGCGTGACCGTGCGCGAGTACACGGTCCGCTTCGACCGCATGCGTGCGTTCCAGGAGCCGCAGCGCTTCGTGGCCGGCGCAGACGTGACCGTGTTCGTCGACGGTGCGCCGGTCGGCACGATGTTCCCGCGCCTCAATTTCTACAACACGAGCGCGGAGCCGGTGGCGACGCCGGACGTGCGCACACGCCCGGACAACGACCTGTACCTGAACCTGCTGGCGTTCGACGAGCGGGACGGCTCCACGGCAACGCTCTCCGTGATCGTCGAGCCGCTCGTCGGCTGGATCTGGATCGGGGGCTTCATGGTGGCGATCGGTGCGCTGTCCGGCATCTGGCCGCGCAAGCGGGCTGCGCCCCGACCGCCTGCTGTGCGGCCGGCATCATCAGGGGTCGCATGAACTGGAAACGCGTGCTCGTCAGCTTTGCGTTCACCGTACCGATCGTGGCTCTGCTCGCGGTCGGCCTCACGCGTGATCCCAATGCGATCGCCTCGCCGCTGCCTGGCCGGCCCGCACCGGAGTTCACCCTGCCCGTGATCGAGAACGGCGAGGGCGTGGTCTCACTCGCGGAGCATCGCGGCAGCGTGGTCGTGCTCAACTTCTTCGCGTCATGGTGCCTCGAGTGCCGCTACGAGCATGCCGCGCTCGCGATGGCGTCCAGCCTGTATGCCGAGCGGGGCGTGCAGTTCTACGGCATTCTCTACAACGACACGCCGGAGAAGGGCAGGGCGTGGATCGCGCAGATGGGTGGTCAGCCCTATCCCGCACTGTACGACGAGGGCTCGCGCACTGCGATCGACTATGGCCTGTACGGCGTGTCGGAAACGTTCATCATCGACCGTAGCGGGCGCGTCTCGAAGAAAAAGATCGGACCCTGGACGTTCGAGGAGCTCGCGCAATCCATCGAGGAGGCCCTCGACCCCGACGCCGGTGAGCCACTCGCAGTGCAGGGTCGGACGCGATGAGGCTGCTGCTCGCGCTCCTGCTGCTGAGCGCACCCGCGAGCGCGCAGACGCCCGCGCCGCCACCACCGAGCGTCGATGTCGTCGAGACGCAGATCGACCGCGACGTGCGCCAGCTTGCCGCCGAGCTGCGCTGTCCCGTGTGCCAGGGACTCTCGCTCCAGGATTCGCCGTCGGAGCTGTCGCAGGAAATGAAGGACGTCATCCGCGCGCAGCTCGAGGACGGACGCAGCAGGGAAGAGGTCAAGGCGTACTTCGTCAGCAAGTACGGCGAATGGATCCTGATGGAGCCAAAGCCGGAAGGCTTCAACCTGGCCGTCTACGTGCTGCCGATCGTCGGCCTGCTTGCCGGCGCCGTGTTCGTGCTCCTGACTGCACGGCGGTGGGTGCGGCAGGGAGGATCGGCAGAGGTGGTCGAGGAGGAAAAGGCGCCCATCGGGTAGGAGGTCGGTTTGCGGCAGGTCGATCGTGGTTGCGGTGTTTACCGTTGCGGCGGATGATTTGCGATCGCGGCGGGGTCAGGTTCCTTTTTTGACACGGAGAGCTCGGAGGCAACACGGAGGACACGGGCCGGTAGTCGTGGGACGCGGGCGCGGGGCGGACGGCTGGATCCCGTTCCTTGGTGGCGATGTTCCGGGCGTCGCGCTCCGGCGGATGCGTTCGCGTCCCCGGTACAACCAGGAAAACTCCGCTCCCTCCGAACGCCTCCGCTTTGCTCCGTGTCAGGATGTTCTCCGCGTCCTCGGCAGTTCTCCGCAGTTCTCCGCACCTCAGAACAGCCCGGTGACGCTCCCATCCGGCAGGACCTTCATCCCTTCCGCAGCGGGTCGCTTGGGCAGGCCGGGCATTGTCATGATCTCGCCGGTGTGAGCGACCACGAAACCGGCGCCGGCAGACGGCGTGACCTCGCGCACGCTGATGCGGAAGCCGCTCGGTCGCCCGCGCAGCGACGGATCGTCGGAGAACGAGTACTGCGTCTTTGCCATGCAGACGGGCACGTCTCGCAGGCCGATGTCCTCGAGCCGCGCGATGTCCTTCGCCGCCGTACCGACGTAGTCGACCCCATCTGCACCGTAGATCTCGCGCGCGATGGTCTCGATCTTTGCCGTGATCGGCTGCTCGAGCGTGTACAGCGGCTTGAAGTCCGCACCCCCGCTCTTCAGCGTCTGAAGCACCAGGTCCGCCAGCTCGAGGCCGCCCTCGCCGCCCTTCACATGGACTTCCGCAAGCGCCACCGGAACGTCCAGCGCGCGGCAGCCGCCGAGCACCGCCGCGATCTCCGCGTCGCTGTCGCTCGCGAACCGGTTCAGCGCAACGACCGGCGGCACCCCGAATTTGCGTACGTTCTCGACATGCTTCTCCAGATTCGCAAATCCGCGACGCACCGCGTCGGCATCCGGCAGGGCAATGTCGGCCAGCGCCACGCCACCGTGGAGCTTGAGCGCACGGACGGTCGCAACGACGACGGCCGCGTCGGGCCGGAGCTCGCCGGATCTGCATTTTATGTTGAAGAACTTTTCCGCACCGAGATCCGCACCGAAGCCGGCTTCCGTGATCACGATGTCGCCGAGTGCCAGGCCGGTACGTGTGGCGATCAGGGAGTTACAGCCGTGTGCGATGTTGGCGAACGGTCCGCCGTGGATGAAGGCGGGCGTGCCCTCGAGCGTCTGGACGAGATTCGGTGCGAGTGCATCCTTCAGGAGCATGGTCATAGCGCCGTTGGCGCGCAGGGAGTCGGCGCGGACGGGCTGACGTCCGCGGTCGTAGCCGACGATGATCCTGCCGAGTCGATGTTCGAGGTCCGTGCGATCGGAGGCCAGGCAGAAGATGGCCATGACTTCGGAGGCGGCGGTGATCTGGAAGCGGTCCTGCCGGGGGACGCCGTCGCCGACACCGCCGGTGCCGACGACGACGTTGCGAAGTGCGCGGTCGTTCATGTCGACGCAGCGCTTCCACGTGATGCGCCGCACGTCGATGCCGAGCTCGTTGCCCTGCTGCAGATGGTTGTCGAGCATGGCGGCGAGGAGGGCGTTGGCGGTGGTGATCGCGTGGAAGTCGCCGGTGAAGTGGAGGTTGATGTCCTCCATGGGCACGACCTGGGCGTAGCCCCCACCGGTTGCGCCGCCTTTCATGCCGAAGACGGGTCCGAGGCTGGGTTCGCGCAGGGCGATGACGACGTTCTGCTTGCGCTGTTGCAAGGCATCGGCGAGGCCGACGGACAGGGTGGACTTCCCCTCGCCGGCCGGGGTCGGGCTGATCCCGGTGACGAGGACGAGCCGACCGGGCCGAGCCTCACGCCGCTCGACCACCTCGAGCGGGACCTTGGCCTTGTAGTGGCCGAAGGGAATGATGTCATCGGCGGAGAGGCCCAACCGGTCGGCGATCTTGCCGATTGGCCGTAGCTCGGCGGCCTGAGCGATTTCGATATCGCTGAGCATCGCAGCTGACTCGCAGGATGAGTTCAGGGGAACGCGGGCGGGCCAAACTATGCGGGGCGCGCAGGGCGCGACAGGGGCGGGAACGCGGTTTGCACGAGCTCCGCAGGGTCGGCGCGATCCTTCCCACGTACCATTCGGCGACGAGGTGTGCACATGGAGAGTCAGGTGCCACCAGGATTGGAAGCGTTCTGGGAGCTGGCCGATGCAGAGGCGCTCGACGAGCATCCGCTGGAGCGGGAGCTGTGCGAGCGTCTCGACACGCTTGCACGCTATCGCGGCATGCTGTTCGACGCGGCTTCGGCGGGGCGCGATGACGTCGTCGACGCACTGCAGCGGGCGCATGATCGCGAGGAGACGCTCGTCCGCAACCTGCGACGGGCGCTCGAGAACGCGCGTTGACGCTGTTGCAGGGCGCGGGTAGCTTCCGCGGCCATGACACCCAGTCCGATCCGCGTCCGATTCGCTCCATCCCCAACCGGGTACCTGCACGTCGGCGGCGCGCGTACCGCGTTGTTCAACTGGCTGCTCGCGCGCGGCAGCGGCGGGGTGTTCGTACTGCGTATCGAAGACACGGACCGTGAGCGCTCGAGTGTCGCGATGACGGAGGCGATCCTGGAGGGTATGCGGTGGCTGGGGCTGGACTGGGACGAGGGACCGCACCACCAGGCGGACGGGCTGGAGCGGCACGTACGCGACGCGCGGCAGCTGCTTGCGAGCGGCCGGGCATACCGGTGCTTCTGCTCGCCGTCGGTTCTCGAAGAGCGGCGGCGCGTGGCGGGCGGGACGGACCCGGACGCGTTCCGCTACGACCGACTGTGCCTGCGCGAGGTCGCACCGGAGGAGGGCGTGCGGCGCGCGGCGTCCGGAGAGCCGCACACGGTGCGCTTCCGGGTGCCGGACGGCCGCACGGAGTGGGACGACGTCGTGCACGGGCGAATCTCGTTCGCGAATGCCGACATCGAGGATTTCGTCATCCTGCGCACGGACGGCTCACCAATCTACAACCTGGCGGTGGTGAGCGACGACATCGCGATGCGGATCACGGATGTCATCCGTGGTGACGATCACATTTCCAACACACCGAAGCAGATTCTTTTGTACCGGTCACTCGACCAGCCGGTCCCGCGCTTCGCGCACGTGCCCATGATTCTCGGACCGGATGGCAAGCGGCTGTCCAAACGCCATGGCGCGACGGCGGTCGGCGAGTACCGTGGCCAGGGCATCCTGCCGGAGGCCATGGTCAACTTTCTTGCACTGTTGGGCTGGTCGCCAGGCACGGAGGAGGAGGTGTTCACACGCGCCGAGCTTGTGCAGCGGTTCACGCTGGAAGCGATCAACACGAAGAGCGCCGTGTTCGACGCGAAGAAGCTGGAGTGGATGAATGGTCAGCACATCGCGCGCATGAGCGCACGAGAGCTGGAGCCGCTCGTCCTCGACGCCTTCGAGCGTGCAGGTTCCATAGACGTGGTGACGCTGCGTTCACGAGGTGCGTGGCTGCACGCACTCATCGACCTGCTGAAATCGCGCGCGCGGACGATCGATGATTTCGCACTGTACGGCAGGCCGTATGTCGAGGACTCGTTCGAGTACGACGCCGACGCGGTGGCGAATCACTGGAAGGATGCCGCGGAAACAGGCTCTCGGCTGGGGTTGGTGCGGGAAGCGTTTGCTGCTGTGGACGAGTGGAGCGAGGACGCGCTGGAAGCTGCGCTGCGGGCACTGGCGGAGCGGCTGGGCGTGGGTGCGGGCAAGCTCATCCACCCGCTGCGCGTGGCATTGCTCGGCCAGGCGGTCTCACCCGGCATCTTCGAGGTCGCGCTCGTGCTCGGGCGCGCGCAGGTGCTGGCGCGGCTGGACCGTGCGCGCGCCGTGCTCAGGGCGCGCGCCTGAGCATGGTCACGGCACCGGCCGTGAGCGTGCCGGTCCTGACACCTGCGGGACGTCCGGACGTTGCGTGGATGCAGCGTGCCCTCGAGTGTGCCTACGCGGCGCGCGCGGTTGACGAGGTCCCGGTCGGCGCCGTCGTCGTGCAGGGCGGTCGTCTCATTGCGGAATCCTGGAATCTCACGCGCACGAACAATGACCCGACGGCGCATGCGGAGCTCATCGCACTGCGCCGCGCCGCCTACGTGCTCGGCAGTGCCCGGCTCGAGAATGTCGACGTGTACGTCACGCTCGAACCCTGTGCGATGTGTGCGGGCGCGATGGTGCTCGGGAAGATCCGCCGGCTCATCTATGCGGCTGCGGACCCCAAGACGGGGATGTGCGGCTCGCTCGGCTGCGTCGTACAGGATGCGCGGTTGAACCACCGCGTGGCGCTTACCGCCGGGGTCCTCGCGGACCAGGCGGGTGATCTGCTGCGCACGTTCTTCCGGGCGCGTCGCTAGGCGCGTGGGCGCGCAGGCGCGGCGCGGCGTGTGCTCAGGTCGTCGCTGCCGAGTGCTCCGGAGCGGGCGGTGTCTCGTAGCGCGCGTCCGGTACCGGCTTGCCGAAGATGCGAAGGATCACGTACAGGATGGCGACGCCGAGCAGGATGGAGATCCACGGTGAAAGCCCGTAGGCCGTCGGGATATCGCCGACGAGCATGCCGACCGCCGCAACGAGCAGTGCATAGGGCAGCTGCGTGCGCACGTGGTCGATGTGGTCGCAGGCGCTCGCCAGGGAGCTCATCACGGTCGTGTCGGAAATGGGCGAGCAGTGATCGCCGAAGATGGATCCGGCCATGACGGAGCTGATGACGCCGAGCAGAATGCTGTAGTGCTCTCCGCCGTCGAATCCGATGCCGGCGCCCATCGCCACAGCGAGCGGGATCACAACCGGGAAGAGGATCGCCATCGTGCCCCAGGACGTGCCCGTCGCGAAGGAGATGACGGCTGCCGTGATGAAGACGATCACCGGGAGCAGTCCGAGCGGCAGGGTGTCCTGCAATGCGCCGGAGAGGTAGGGGCCGGTGCCGAGCGCTTCCGTCACGCCGCCGAGCGCCCACGCGAGCACGAGGATGATGATCGCGAGGAACATCGCGCGCATGCCATTGATCCATGCCTCGAGTGCGCCGGCGAGTGGCAGGATGCGCTGCGTGACGGCCATCGTCATCGCGACGACATTGCCGGCGAACGACGCCCAGATCAGCGTCTTGAATGGATCGGCCCCACCCACGATCTCCCACGCAGTCGCGCCGGGCGGCGCCGCCTGTGCACCCGTGTAGACGATGCCCAGCAGGGCGACGACGATCACGGTGAGTACCGGGATGGCGGCATTGTACCAGCGGTGCGGCACGCCCTCCGGCGGATCCATGTGATTGCTGCTGACATCGACGGCGGGACGGGCGCCCTCTGCGATCAGTCCGGCGCCGGAACGGGCACGTACCTCGGCACGGTGCATCGGTCCGAAGTCGCGGCGCGTCACGACGACCATGAAGACGAAGAGCAGTGCGAGGATCGGGTAGAACAGGAACGGAATGGAGTGCAGGAAGACGCCGAACGGATTCTGCGCACCGACGGTGAGCTGTGCGGCCTGCGCGGGGTCGGTGGTCTGACCGGCGGCAGTGGTGAGTGCGTCGCCGATGAGCGAGATCTCGAAGCCGACCCAGGTGGAGATCACGGCGATCGCAGCCATTGGCGCGGCCGTGGAGTCCACGATGTAGGCGAGCTTCTCGCGCGAGATGCGGAGCCGGTCTGTCACCGGACGCATCGTGTTGCCGACAATGAGCGTGTTCGCGTAGTCGTCGAAGAAGATGATGATGCCGGCCAGCCAGGTCATGGTCTGGCCGCGTCGTGCGGAGGTCGCCAGCCCGCGCATCGATTCGACGATGCCGAGTGTGCCCCCGCTCCTGCCGATGACGCCGACCATGCCGCCGAGCAGCAGCGAGAACACCACGATCGAGATCTTGTCGGAGTCGGCCAGGCCCTCGACGATGAAGCGGTCGACGCTGATCATGCTGGCGGTGATCGGGTTCCAGTTGGCGACCAGCAGTGCGCCGAACCAGACGCCGGCGAAGAGCGACAGAACGACCTCGCGGAAGACGAGCGCGAGGACGATCGCGACGAGCGGCGGCAGCAGGCTGAGCCAGCCGGGTTCGACGGGCATCTCGATCCGCTCCGGAAGACGAGGAGGTGCGCAGCGGCCGCTCAGGGGGCGCGCCGTCGCGCTGGGGGTCGGCGCCGAAGCTAGAGGCTGCGAGCTTCGCTGTAAAGCACGCCGGGCGGCGTTGACGCTGTCACACCTCATCCCTAGCTTCCGTCGACCCGCCAGAATCACGTCAGCCGGAACACGAATGACCGCGGAACCGCAGCGGCAGTTGTTGATGGACGAGCGTGCGGTGGCGCGCACGCTCGCACGCATGGCGCGCGAGATCGTCGAGCTGAATGCCGGCGTCAGTGGGCTCGTGCTGCTGGGCATCCAGCGGCGCGGTGTGCAGCTGGCGGAGCGCCTGGCCGACGAGATCGAGCGCGCGGAGTCGGCCCGTCCGCCGGTTGGCACTCTGGACATCACACTGTATCGCGACGACCTGACGGCCATCGGTCCCCGTCCGGTGCTGGGGGAGACGCGGCTGCCGGAGGGGGGTGTCGACGGCAGCAAGCTCGTCATCGTCGATGACGTGCTGTACACGGGTCGTACGGCGCGCGCGGCGCTCGACGAGCTCGCCGACTTTGGCAGACCCGCACGCATCTATCTGTGCGTGCTGGTAGACCGCGGCGGGCGCGAGCTGCCGATCCAGCCCGACGTGGTCGGCCGCGAGGTGAAGGTCGAGTCGGGCCAGCGTGTGGAAGTGCTCGTGCCCGAGCTGGATGAGCGGCTGGCGGTCGAGCTGCGCGGGGAGGCGCGGCGGACGTGACGGTGCAGGCAGCGGACCTCGGGAAAGACCTGATCGGGCTGGAGTCGCTCAGCGCGGAGCAGATCCGCGGAATCCTGGACACGGCGGAGCCGTTCAAGGAGATCAGTGAGCGCGCGATCAAGAAGGTGCCGGTGCTGCGGGGCAAGACGATCGTCAATCTGTTCTTCGAAGCGTCCACCCGGACGCGGATCTCCTTCGAGTTTGCCGAGAAACGCCTGTCCGCCGACACCGTGAACATTGCGAGCACGGGCTCGAGCGTGCAGAAGGGGGAGACGCTCGTCGACACCGCGCGCAACCTGGAAGCGATGCGGATCGACATGGTCGTGATCCGTCATGGCTCATCGGGTGCAGCGCGGTTCCTGGCCGAGCGCATCCCGTCGAACGTCGTGAATGCGGGTGACGGACGGCACGAGCATCCGACGCAGGCGCTCCTCGACATGCTCACGATTCGCGATCACCTCGGGCGCATCGAGGGCGCCAAGGTGTGCATCGTCGGGGACGTGCTGCATTCACGGGTCGCGCGCTCGAATATCTGGGGTCTCACGAAACTGGGCGCGGAGGTCGCGGTGTGCGCGCCGCGGACCCTGCTGCCAACGGGCATCGAGGAACTGGGTGTTCACGTGTTCGACCGCATCGAGGCGGCGATCGAGTGGGCAGACGCGCTCAATGTGCTGCGCCTGCAGCTGGAGCGCATGCAGGCGGGCTTCGTGCCGAGCCTGCGCGAGTACAACCGCGTGTTCGGCGTCACACGCGAGCGGATCGACCGGGTCTCGCGCCCGCTCCTCGTGCTGCACCCGGGGCCCATGAACCGCGGCGTCGAGATCGACAGCGATGTCGCGGACGGGCCGCACTCGGTGATCCTGAACCAGGTCACGAACGGCGTCGCAGTGCGCATGGCCGTGCTCTACCTGCTCGCGGGCGGCAGACCGGAGCGGGCCGAGGCGGCGAAGGTGGAGGGGTAGCGCGATGCGAGACGAGTGGAGGACGGGATGAAGCCGAAGCGGCCGCTGCTGCTGCGAGGCGGGCACGTCGTCGACCCTTCGACGCAGCAGGACGCCGTTGCCGACGTGCTGCTCGCGGGTGGCCGTGTCGAAGCCGTCGGCAGGGGGCTGTCGGCGCCGGACGACGCGGAGATCATCGACGTCGCGGGACTCGTCGTAGCGCCCGGCTTCATCGACGTGCACGTCCACCTGCGCGAACCGGGCGGCGAGCACAAGGAGACGATCGCGACGGGCGCGCGCGCGGCCCTGGCCGGCGGTTTCACTGCGGTGTGCGCGATGCCGAACACGGACCCGCCGGTCGATGACCCGGCGGCGGTCGGCTTCGTGCGCGCGGAAGGGCTGCGTGCCGGTCATGCGCGTGTGTATCCGGTCGCCGCCGTGTCGCTGGGGCGGCAGGGCGAGCGGCTGGCGCTGATCGGCGAGATGGTCGAGGCGGGCGCGGTCGGCGTGACCGACGATGGACATCCGGTCGCGGACGCGGGACTGATGCGGCTCGCACTCGAGTACAGCCGCACGTTCGGCATCCCCGTCGCACAGCACTGCGAGGAGATGGCGCTGTCGCGCGGCGGGTCGATGAACGAAGGCGTCGTGTCCACGCGGCTGGGCATTGGCGGGATCCCGAATGCGGCCGAGGACGTCATGATCGCGCGTGACCTGATCCTGGCGGAACTGACGGGCGGGCGGTTGCACGTCCAGCACGTATCAACGTGGCGCGGCGTGCAGCTCATCCGCGAGGCGAAGGCGCGCGGCGTGCACGTCACGGCGGAGGGGACGCCCCATCATTTCACGCTCACCGATGAGGCGTGCGACGGCTACCGAACAGAGGCGAAGGTCAATCCGCCATTGCGCGGCCCGGCCGACCGTGCAGCCGTAGCGGAAGGCATCGGCGATGGTACGCTGGACGTCATTGCGACCGATCACGCCCCGCATCACTACGACGAGAAGGAGCAGGCATTCGATGATGCGCCGTTCGGGTTGGTCGGTCTGGAGACGGCGCTCGGTCTCGTCGTGACGGAGCTGGTCGGCAGAAAGGTGCTGACGCTCGGCCAGATGGTCGAGCGCATGAGCTGCGCCCCGGCGCAGGCGTTTGCACTCCCCGGCGGTACGTTGCGCCCCGGTGCCGTCGCGGACGTCACGGTGTTCGATCCGGAGCGGGAGTGGACAGTGGACCGGAACGCTTTCCTATCGAAGAGTCGCAATACGCCCTTTCACGGACGCGCGCTGCGGGGAAGTCCCGAGCTGACGATCGTGGATGGCACGGTGCGGTGGCGCCGGGAGACGCCGTGACGGAGCGAGGCCTGCCCGGCCCGCGCGACTGGATCGGCACGGCGCCGTTTCCGTGGCCGGCTGCACACTCCGTGGCGGTCGGTGACCTCTTTCATGCCTGCTTCTATCTCGTGAGCGTGCAGGCCCTGCGCACGAAGGCGGACAAGCCGTACCTGCGCCTGCAGCTGCAGGACGTGCACGGCCTGCTCGAGGGTCGGGTCTGGGACATGGCCGACCAGATCGCCGCCGCACTGCGCGACGGCATCTACATCGGCGTGCGTGGACGCGTGGAGGTCTTCAACGGCGAACGCCAGCTGAAGATCGAGGACGTCGCGCAGATCCGCGTCGGACGTGACGAGCTCGAGCACTTCCTGCCGCGCTCGCCACGCGAGCCGGAGGCGATGGATCGGGAGCTGGCGGAGTGGATTGCGTCGGTCCGGGACGCGCCGTTGCGTACGCTCCTGGAGCGCATGCTCGGGCCGGCCACCGAGATCGGTGCGGGGTTCCGGCTCGCACCCGCCGCGAAGTTCAACCATCACGCCTACCTCGGCGGCCTGATCGAGCACACCCTGTCGATCGTGAACGTGTGCGACATGCTCGCGCAGCACTACCAGCCGCACCTCGATCGCGACCTTCTCATTGCCGGGGCGCTACTGCACGATGTCGGCAAGGTGCGCGAGATCGGTGCGCGCGCAGGCTTCCCCTATACCGACGAGGGCAAGCTGCTCGGCCATATGGTGCTGGGCATGCAGATGACCGCCGATGTCGCGGCGACGGTTCCGACACTGTCCCCGCAGCGGCTGACACTGCTGCAGCACCTGATTGCCAGCCACCAGGGTCGCTACGAATGGCAGTCACCACGCGAGCCGCGTACGCTCGAGGCCTACATCCTCCACTACGCCGATGACCTGGACGCGAAGATGCAGCACGCGATCGGCGTGGTCGGCGCGGTCGCGACCACATCGGCATGGAGCGGCTACGACCGCTCACTGGGTCGCGAGCTGTACCGACACCATGACCCGGAGCCCACGCCGTCGCCTCCCGTCGCGGGCTCGCAGGTGCGCGAGACGTCGCCGGCGCGCACGAAGCCGGTCGGACCACCGCCGAGTCCGGAGCCCATCCAGCCGCAGGAGCCCGTCGAGCCGTTACGCGACGCGGAGGTCGATGCGGAACTGCGCGAGCCGCCGGCCGCCGCGGACGAGGATGAGATCCGTGAGACGCCGGCCACGCTCGACCTGTTCGACGAGCGCAGCTAGAAATCCTTCCGGTCGAAGAGCAGGAGTGCACCGGCCAGCGGCACGCCGATCCAGGCGAGGAGTGCTGCGGTGGCAGCGCCCGCGCCCGCGAGGCTCCCGAAGAACTGCTGGAAGACCGCGCCCGTGTACCCCATGAGGGCCGCAGCATCAAAGCTCATGAGCAGGACCACCCGTGCGAGGTCGAGCGGGTTGAGGAGCATGAGCGCGAGCATTGGCTTCTCGATCGGGTAGTCGGCGAACGTGGTGGCGACGACCATGACCATCCCGTCGTAGACGACGGCCAGCATCAGCCAGAGGAGCACGGCTGCACCCAACCCCTGCGCCCGATCATCGAGCCGGACGGCGATGAGGAACGCGATCGCCGTGAACACGAACGTCAACGCTGCACCGATCGTGAGGAGCAGGAGCAGCGTCACGGCGCCGCCTGCTGCGCCGAGTCGGGCGAGGAAGGGGAGGGCAGTGCCCCCGGCGAAGGCGAGAGTCAGCGGCACGCCGAGACCGAGGTAGAGGCCGCCGAACAACTGCCGACGGTGCACGGGCTGCGACAGCAGCAGCTCGTTGAACTCGCGCGCACCATACAGGTAGATCGTACCGAAGATCAGGCTCATGAGCGGGATGACGAAGAGCACGACATTCATGAGGGAAAGCAGAGCCCGCTCACCGGCGCCGCCGAACCGAAGCAGCGCTTCCGTCAGTATGAGGAAGAACAGGGCATAGGCGATCAGCCAGCGGCCGCGCAGCACGTTGCGCAGCTCGTATTTCAGGACCTTGAACAGAGTGTTCACGCCGCCACCTCTGCGTCGTGCCGATTCCGGATGAGCGCGGCGACCGCGCGCTCGAGGAGCGGCTCGTGCGTGCTGGTACGCAGCTCTGACAGTGTGCCCGCGAACAGCACCATTCCATCCAGCAACACGATGATGTCGTCGGCGAGCTGCTCGACTTCGCTCAGCACGTGGCTCGTGAGCAGGATGGTCTTCCCGCATGTACGCTCGCGGCGCAGCTTGTCCTTGAGCATGCCACTCGCGATCGGATCGAGCCCGGCGGTCGGCTCATCGAGGATGATGAGTGCAGGGTCGAAGAGGAGTGCCGTCACGGCACTCACTTTCTGGCGGTTGCCCCCGCTCAACGTGTGCACTGGCTTGTCCAGTTCCGGCTCGAGCGCAAACCCGTCGATCAGCTCGCGATCGCGCGCCGTGCCGGGCCCGCGCAGGTCCTCCAGCATGGCGATGATCTCGCGGCCGTTCAGGTTCTCGGGGAAGCGCGCCGCCTGCGGCATATAGCCGAGGGCGGCGCGGTAGGCGCAGTCGCCATCGATGCGCACGCCGCCGACGTCGATCGTGCCCTCGTCCGCGCGCACGAGTCCGAGCAGCATCTTGATCAGGGTTGTCTTGCCGCTGCCGTTCGGCCCGAGCACAGCAGTGATGCGGCCGGGGCGGACCTGCAGGCTCACGCCGCGCAGCACCGGGCGACGGCGAAACGCCTTGCAGACGCCTGTCATCCGGATCATCACAGGGCCCTCCGCATCAGCGGCCGTTCGTCGATCAGCGTTTCCGGCGTCAACACGGGCGCGACCCGCTCGGCAATGTCGAGCAGCGTGACGAACAGGGAGCGGAGCAGCACGAGCGCGGGGGCGTTGCGCTCGACGACGAGCGAGAACAGGCGGACCGGACGGAACGGCACGTCGCCGTAGCCGTCATGGTCGAGGTCGTAGCCGCCATAGCGATCCCACCAGTTCTCCCGGAACGTGCTGAAGTTCTGCCGGCTGTTCGTCGCCACATCGAACGCATTGCCATCGAACTCGTTGCGCGTAAAGTGATTGTCCTCACTGTTCGCCATCAGCTTGATCGCCCAGCCGTTCCGCTCGAATCGATTGGCCTCGATGCGCGTCCGGTTCATGCCCTCCGCCATTACCGCGATGCTGTTCTCGGTGAAGGTGTTGTTGACCAGGTGACTGTCCGTGATGTCCTTGAGGAGCAGCCCGAACGCCGCAGTACCACGATTCCTGTCGAATACGTTGTCCTCCATCACCACGTTCTTGGTGTACATCACCGCGATACCGGCACCGTTCGCACGGAACACGTTGCGGCGATACTCACACCGGTCACTGAACATGAAGTGGAGACCGTAGCGCAGGTTGCCTTCGGCGCGGTTGTCCTCGACCCTGCTGTCCTCGACGAATTCGAAGTAGATGCCGTCACGGTGACCGGACATGTCGTTGCCGCGCACCAGCACATCCCGCGAGTACCAGAGATGGATCGCATTGCCGGACGCCGTCTCCCGCTCATTCAGGCCGCGCAGCACGTTGCGCTCGATGCGGCAGCCAGCGCTGCTGGCGAGATAGATGCCGAAGAAGGCGTTCTCGATGCGGTTGTCCTCGATGACGCAGTGGGATGCATCCTCGACCGTGATGGCCGCGCGGTCGTCGATGTAGCTCGTGCCGACGTTGCGCAGTGTCATGCCGCGGATCACGACGCTGTCGGCGCTCACCCGCACGAGCTGGCGGCTGCCCTCGCCGTCCACGACCGCGCCGGCTGAGCCCTGGAGTGTGAGCGGCCGCGTGATCACGATCGTGGGCTCGCGATACACGCCGGCCCGCACGACCACCACGGCATGGGGTGGCGCCGCTGCCACCGCCGCGCCGATGCTGCGGTACGGGCCTACCGGCGAGACGACGAGCGTGTCGGTGGCAGATCCGAGCAGGGCGAGCAGGAGCAGGGCGGCGTGCATCAGGAGTCCGGGTGAGGCGCATGGCCAGGGCCGCGCGCCTCCACGAGCGTGACGACCTCATCCCAGGTGAGGACCCTGCCGCCGAACGCGTTGACGAGCGCCTCCTCCGTGATCGCGTCGCGACGGAACGCGGTCAGGTTCGCACCCATCGGACTCCGGAGCGTGCTGCTGTGGAGGAAATGCGCGTCGTCGAGAGGTATGAGCGTGCCAGGCGTCTGGTAGTCGGTCACCCAGAGCGAGTGGACGCTTGCCGTGTCCTCGAGCGCGCGCAGGAAGGCGGCCATGCATTCGACGGAGTCGAACTTGTGTACACGGCCCGTGCGCGTAACGAGCTCCGTGCCGTAACGCTCGTCCATGATGACCATGCGGCAGAACGCGCCGACGTCCTGACCATATGCGATCGGTTCCGGTTGTGGCGCGCACGCGACGAGCAGGGCGCCGGCAGCGAGCGCGAGGATGGCGCGCGCGCGGCCGGCGAATTTCTCAGGCGCGCGCATGGCCGAGCTCGGTGCGGCGTGCGGCGGCCCGCGCAGTGGACGGCAGCGGGCGATCGATGCGACGGGTGCGGCGACGCTCGAGCACGAGGGCGAAGGCAACGAGTGCCATCGATGCGAACGCGAGAATGCCGCCGACACCGGGCCACGAGTGCGCCGTGAAGTTGAGCAGCTGCTTGCTGCCGATGACCGGCGGCTGGTACGCCATGCCGGGCACCTTGATGGCGGCGTCCGGGTTCAGGTTATGGCCGTAGTCGTAGCCCCACATCCAGAAGTCGGCGAACCCGGCGAGCGCGAGCAGCACGAAGACGATGAGCCACGCCTGCACCAGGCGGCGGCGGCCGAGTGCCGCCGCCACGAGGCCGAAGACCGCGAGTCCACCGAGTAGCCACGGCATGACATCCAGCTCGCGAATCGAGTCCGGATGGATCTCCTTCATGCCGATGTAGTGGTTCAGCCCGTTGATGTTCTGGAGATCCCATTCGCTCTGACCGCGAATCGTGTTCACCATGATCTCCATGCCGATGCCCTCGGGATACTGCGGTGCCTCGAGGGCAATCGTCCAGATCGGCAGGAAGAACACCGGCACGAGCAGCAGCGCTGCGAGTGCGACGAGCAGTCGGGTCCTGGTTGCCAGCGTCCGTTTCATGTCGTCTCCATGCGGCTCACGCTCGACGGATTGCATCACTCCACCGTGACGGGCTGCGTTACCAGCCGGCCGCCCGTACCCCATGCCAGCGGCACGTTGCTGCCACGTGGACTGACGCGTACATAGCCCTGCATCTCCTGATGCAGCGCCGAGCAGAAGTCGGTGCAGTAGAAGGGGAACACACCCTCACGGCTCGGATGCCACACCAGCGTGCGCGTGTCACCCGGCATGACGAGGAGCTCGGCGGTTGCCATGCCAAGTGCGGCGAAGCCGTGCGGCACATCCCAGTCCTGCTCCAGATTCGTCACGTGGAAGTACACGGTGTCCCCGACCTGCACACCCTCGATGTTGTCGGGAGCGAAGTGGCTGCGGATCGCCGTCATGTACACGTCCACGCGACGCCCTGCACGCGTCACCTTTGCCTGCCCCTCACCCTTCGTGACGTATGGATTCGTGTTCTCCGAAAGGCGGTAGAGCTTGACCTGCTTGTCCATCAGCAGCTCCGCCGGCAGCGCCTGCGCATAGTGCGGCTCGCCCATGGTCGGGAAGTCGAGCAGCAGCTTCATCTTGTCGCCGCTGATGTCGATGAGCTGCGCCGAGTGCGCGAGCTCCGGCCCGGTCGGCAGGTAGCGGTCCTTCGTCATCTTGTTCAGCGCGACCATGTACTTGCCCCACGGCCGCCGACTGTCGCCGCCCGGAATCATGAGGTGAC
Source organism: uncultured Gemmatimonadaceae bacterium (assembly GCA_964430275.1). Classification (GTDB taxonomy): domain Bacteria; phylum Gemmatimonadota; class Gemmatimonadetes; order Longimicrobiales; family RSA9; genus DASTYK01. The sequence goes on along the minus strand of CAYSGF010000194.1, from coordinate 27,236 downwards.
CGACCGAGTAGTAGACCGGAATGCGATCGACGACCTGGAAGGTCTCGAGGTCCCACTTCACGATCTCCGAGCTGATGAACGCCGTCGTGTACGCGTAGCCGCGCCCGTCAAATTCCGTGTGCAGCGGGCCCAGCCCCGGATCCGCGACCTCGCCCGCAATGATCGCCTCATACTGCAGGACCGGAATACCGTCGATTACGTCCTCGAACTGTTCCGCCTCGATCGCCGCGATCATCTTCGCGAACGAGTGCACGGGAATGACCGATGCGAGCTTGCCGCCCGCGACGATCAGCTCGCCGCTCGGGTCCACGTCCACGCCGTGCGGTGACTTCGGTGTCGGCAGGAAGTAAACGAGGTTCGAGCATGACGACGGCTCGAGCACCGTGACGCTTTCCTTCAGTACGGAGCGCGCGACCCGATCCTCACCCTTGTAGTTGTGTACGTAGCGGGCTGGCATCGTGCGGGCCGACCCCTCCGCAACACACTCCTCCGCGCGCTTCCAGTTCACCGCCGCGATGAAATCCTTGTCCCGCTTCGACGCGTTCACCTCGAGGAGGGTGTGCGCCTCTTCCGCATTGTAGGAGGTGAAGAACATCCAGCCGTCGCTCGGGCCCTTGCCCGCGTGAGCAAGGTCATAGTTGTAGCCGGGAACCAGGATCTGGAAGGCGACGTCCATGTTGCCGGGGTCGTTCGCGCGCACGAACGACAGCATCCCCTTGAAGTTGCCGGCGTACTCTGCAATCGACATGTCGCGGTTCGGTACGGGCACCGCGAAACGCGATGTCGCCACCAGATACTCGCTGTTCGGTGTGATGAACGGCGAGCCGTGGTTGCCGGCGCTGTTCGGGATCTCCAGGATCTCCTTCGTCTCGAACTCCGTCAGATCGATGCGGGCGACCCGCGGCGTGTTGTTCGCATTGATGAAGATCCAACGGCCGTCCGGCACGCCGTCCGTCATCGACAGCTCCGGATGGTGCGAGTCGTCCCATGCCGCAAACCCGTACGAGGTCTGCAGCATCGCCTTCGTTTCCTCGTTGTAGCCCCAGCCGTTCTCCGGGAACTGCGAGAACACCGGGACCGTCTTCAGCAGACGTCCCGACGGGAGCCCCATTACCGTCAGGTTGCCGCTGAAGCCGCCCGACATGAACGCATAGAACTCGTCATACTGGCCAGGCGGCACGTATACCGCGGATGCCGCGTCGGCAGGGGATGCCGCGTTTGGACCGCGCCCTGCCTGACACGCCCACAGCCCGGCCGTGATCAGCGCGATCGCGCCGACGCCGAGGGTGACTCTCGTCCGGAAGCTCATGGAAGTCGCTCCGTCTCTCTGATCGTTGATCGTGAATGAGGTGCTCACTGGTCTGTGGTGCTTCCCGGCTGTGCCGCCGTGCGCAGATATTCCAGCAGGGCGCGCGCATCCGCCTCGCTCAGGTCCTGGAACGGCATCGGCGCGAGGTACTCCGCCAGCAGCGCTTCCGCATAGGGATGCCTCTCCACCATCTCCGTCGGATTCAACATCATGTTCATCACGTACGCGGGCGTGTGCCGGTCCAGAACGTCGCCCAGCGGGGGGCCGATGTAGCGCTCGTCCAGGCGATGGCACGCCATGCACTTCAGCTGGAACAGCTCCTCGCCGCGCTCCGCAAGCGCGGCATCCAGCGCACCCAGCTCCAGGGGCGCGGTCACGGGGCCGATCCCGTGCTCGCGCTCGAAGGCGCTCAACTCGTCGGACGTCGTCGCCGCGGCCGCGGACGACTCTGCCTCCGGCCCTCCGTCCGCTGCACCCTCGCCAGTGCTGCACGCGCCCACGGCCAGGCTCAGAACCAGCAGACTCATCAAACGCTTCATCGACCTTCCCCTCCGGGCACACGCGGCACCGCCCATCGGCACCGCACATACGCAGAATGGGCTTCGGGGGGCGGCCGGGCTGTCGGCCGAACCCCTATTCCGGATAGGGAGGTGCGAAATCACTGTGGGGAGATACCGTACAGACCGCCGGGGCACGGGCAGGAACGAAAAAGGCCACCTCGGAAGGTGGCCTCATACTGCGGTGTGCAACGGGCGCGTCGAGCTCAGGCCTGCCGGTCGTTGAGTGCCCGCGCGAGCTGGGACTTCTTGCGCGCGGCCTTGTTGCGATGGATGAGTCGGCGTGCGGCAAAGCGGTCCAGCAGAGCGGCCGTCTCGCGATACGCCTCGGCAGCGGCCGCCGGGTCCGTCTCGGTCTGCACGTTCTTGATCGCCGTCTTGAGCCGGGAGCGCTGGGCACGGTTGTGCTCGTGGCGCTTGCGCTCCTGACGGATCCTCTTTTCGGCACTCGGAGTGTTCGCCAAACCCTGATCTCCTGAACTGTTTCTCGTGCGAATGCAGCCACGCAAGCTACCGCAGGACAGGAACGTCGTCAAGGTGCGGAGGGCGGGAAACGCGCCTGCGGCGCGGGGCCGCGGGGTGGCGCCGCCAGGGGCGGCCGGGTAGGTTTTCGCCGATTATGGAAGCACTTCTGCTGCTGCCGGTACTCCTGCTGTCCTTCGTGGTGCACGAGCTTGCGCACGCCTGGGTGGCATGGCGCGAGGGCGATCCGACGGCCTACCGGCTGGGCCGCGTGACGCTGAACCCGATCCCGCACATCGACCTGTTCGGGACGATCCTGATCCCGTTGATGCTGCTCGCGAGCGGGTCCGGCTTTCTGGTCGGCTGGGCGAAGCCGGTGCCGATCGACCACGCGCAGCTGCGTCGCGGACGCCGCAGCCGGTTGCTGGTCTCCGCGGCAGGGGTGAGTGCGAACCTGGTGCTCGCGCTGCTGCTGATGATGGTGGTCGTGGGCATGCACCATGTCGGCCGGCTGGCGCCATCGGCGACTGGTGCAGTGGACGTGATCGGCGCGATGGCCGCGGCGGGGATCCGGCTGAACTTCATCCTGCTCGTGTTCAATCTCCTGCCGGTCCCGCCGCTGGACGGCTCGCATCTGCTTGCGGAGCTGCTGCCCGCGCGCTGGCAGGTGCACTACCAGCGGATGGAGCGGTGGGCAGTCGCCGTATTCGTACTGCTGCTGCTGACGGGCGCGATCGGCGTCGTGCTCGCGCCGGCGCTCTACCTCGAGAAGCTTTCCTGGACGGTGATCGCGTGGTGGACGTAGCCGCCCCGGACACGGGGTACGCGGAGGGGGGCTTCGTGGTCGAGCTGGACCGATTCACCGGTCCGATCGACCTGCTGCTGCACCTGATCCGCGAGCAGGACATCGACATCTTCGACATCCCGATCTCGCAGATCACGAATCAGTTTCTGGAAGCGATTGCGGGCATCGAGGTGCTGGGGCTGGACCGGGCCGGTGAGTTTCTGGAGATGGCGGCGGTGCTGGTGCGCATCAAGGCGCAGATGCTGATGCCGCGGCGTGCCGAGGTCGACGGAGAGCTGGAGGACCCGCGCGCGGAGCTGGTGCGGCGGCTGCTCGAGTACGAGCATTTCACCGCGATCGCGCAGCGGCTGGAGGACGCGCAGGCGGAACGCCTGCGGAAGTACCGGCGTGGGCACGTGCCGGCGCGCCAGAAGCCCGCGCCGATCGTGGAGCTGGCGTTCACGTGGGACGATTTCCTGGCGGCGGCGCTGAACGTGGGCGAGCGCCAGGTCCGTCCGGCAGAGCACCACGTGCGCACGCGCGCAGTGCCTATGGAGGAGAAGGTCGGGCTGATCCTGCAGACGCTCGCGCGCCTCGATCGTATCGAGTTCCGTCGGCTGGTCGAGCCCTTCGGCGACCGGCTCCATGGGGTCGTGACGATGCTCGCCGGACTCGAGCTCTCGAAGCGGCGGGAGCTGCTGCTGCGACAGAGCGCACCGTTCGCAGCGCTGTGGATGTACCGGCGCACGTTGAGCGCAGCGGAGCGGGCTGCCGAGGACGTTCCGTCGAGCGAAGAGTACGACTACGCGAGTGCGGAGCCGAGCGCGGATGCCACCGCCATCATCGAGGCCGGTCTGACGGACCGGCCCACCGACGAACGAGCAGACGAAGCACGCGATGCGACTGACACAGATCATTGAGGCCCTGCTGTTCGCGAGCGACGCCCCGCTGAGTGCGGGCGATCTCGCGCGCGTGGATGAGCGCCTCGACGAGGACACCGTGGAAGCGGTGGTCCAGGAGCTGCGCCACGACTACGACCTCTCGGAGCGGTCCTTCCAGATCTATGAAGTTGCGGGCGGCTACCAGATCCTGACGCGGCCGGAGTTCGTGGCCGTGCTCGATCGCTACGAAACCGTGCCGCAGACGTCGCGCCTCTCGGGCTCCGCACTCGAGGTACTCGCGGTGATGGCGTATCGGCAGCCGATCGGTCGCGCCGAGGTCGAGGAGATCCGCGGCGTCGGCTCGAGCGGCGTCATCAAGACGCTTCTGGACCGGGAACTCATTCATGTGGTCGGCCGCTCCGAAGGCCTCGGCCGTCCACTTCTCTATGGTACGACGGACCGCTTCCTCGAGCATTTCGGCTTCCGCTCGATCGAGGCCATGCCGCGCCCGGACGAGCTGCCGGTCGTGCTGCGGGAGCGGAGCATCGAGGCGCGCGCGGAACCGGAAGCCGACGGCGGTGCGGAAGCGGATGGCGGTGCGGAAGCGGAAGCTGGTGCACCGGCGACGCACGCGGCGCGCGGGCACGGCGTCGAGCCGTCGTCGAATCCGATGGCGGACGAGGAGGTGGCGGCGCTGCTCGAGGAGGCAGAGGACGAGCTCGCGGAGGAGATCGCAGACGGGATCGTCGACGAAGTGGAAGCGGAGGAGGCACACGATGCCGGGGAGCCGGTCGTCGATGCGGACGGGGAGCAGATCCACGTCGGCGTGCACGTGCCCGTGGCGGGGGAGCGTGATGCTGCGGAATCGAATGGTGCACCGCGGCTCGCGTCGCTGCGCGCGGAGTCGAACGGGGCCGCAGGGGAGCGCGCTGCGGATGGGACCGCAGATGCGCATCTGCACGAGCGCGCACGTGACGAGGACGACCGCATGAGCGACGACCACGATGTCGATGACGATGCGCGCGTGCCCGACACTGCGGAGCGCAGGGCACCGGGGAGCTGAGGTGAGCGACGCCGTTCGCCTGCAGAAGTACCTTTCGCAGGCGGGCGTCGCGTCGCGGCGCGCGGCCGAGACGCTCATGCGCGACGGTCGCGTTCGGGTGAATGGCAAGCCCGCGACGGAGCTCGGAACAAAGGTGGACCCGGCGCGCGACGTGGTCGAGGTGGATGGCCGGCGCGTGCGGCCGGCGCAGCCCGTGTGGATCGCATTGCACAAGCCGCGCGGATACGTGACCACACGCAAGGATCCGCAGGGCCGGCCGACGGTGTACGCGCTGCTGGCGGCCGAGCATCACGGCCTCTTCCACGTCGGTCGACTCGATTACGACAGCGAAGGACTGCTGCTGCTGACGAACGAAGGGGACGCGGCGGAACGGCTGCAGCATCCCCGCTACGAGGTCGACCGCGACTACCACGTCGAGATCGACGGCACGCTGTCGGAGGCGGCGCGTCGCACGTTGCTGCAGGGCGTAGCGCTGGAGGACGGCATGGCCCGGGCGCGGGCGCTCCATCGGCTTGGTGGTGCAGCGCGCGGCGGTGAACGCTGGGCCGTGACTCTGCGCGAGGGCCGCAAGCGGGAAGTGCGCCGGATGTTCGATGCCGTCGATCGACCGGTGCGCCGGCTGCGGCGAGTGAGCTTCGGCCCGATCGAGCTCGGCAGCCTGGAGGAAGGCCGCTGGCGCCGACTGAGCGCTGCGGAAGTGCGGCGGCTGCGCGCGCGCTGACCCTGATTCAAAGGACATCGACGAGATGGAGATCCGCGGCCGGAACGTGCTGATCCTCGGAGGATCCGGGCTGGTGGGTACGGCGGTCGTGCGCGAGCTGCTGCCCCACGAGCCGGCCCGCATCACGATCAGCAGCCTGCGTCGCGAGGAAGCGGACGAGGCGCTCGCCTCGCTGCGCGCGGAAACCGGCGGCGTGCCCATCGAGGCGGCATGGGGCGATCTGTTCGTGCCCGACGCGCTGAAGGATCGCCCGCGCGCCGACGTGCTCGCGGATGCCGGCGCGCGCGGCAGCGTGATCGACGACCTGTTCGGCGAGCTGAGCGAGGCTGTGGTCGAGCGCTCGGCGCTCGGTGCACTGCTGCTGCGCACGAAGCCGGATATCATCGTCGATTGCATCAACACCGCGACCGCGTTCGCATACCAGAACGTGTTCCGCAGTGCGGAGGCGCTTCGCATGTCGGCCGGATCCGGCACCCTCGACGTCGAAGCGGTCGAGCGACACCTCGCCACACTGTATCTGCCGCAGCTCATCCGCCACGTGCAGATCGCGCTGGAAGGCATGCGCCGGGCCGGCACGCAGTGCTACCTGAAGATCGGCACCGCCGGCACAGGCGGCATGGGGCTGAACATCCCGTTCACGCACAGTGAGGAGCGGCCGAGCCGGATGCTGCTTGCGAAGGCGGCCGTCGCGGGTGCGCACACGCTGCTGCTCTACCTGATGGCGCGCACGCCGGGCGCGCCCGCCGTGAAGGAGATCAAGCCGACGGCGGCGATCTCGTGGAAGCGCGTCGGCTACGGTGTCATCCGACGGGGCGGACGCCCGATCGCGCGTGCCGATGCGACGCGCCCGCTGCCCCTGGCGGATGCGTTCGCGCAGCAGGACGGAGCCTGGACGACGAGCGAGCAGCCGCTCGAGGGCGTGTTCATCGATGCGGGCGAGAACGGCCTGTTCAGCCGCGACGAGTTCGAGGTGCTGACGTCGCTCGGACTCATGGAGTTCATCACGCCGGAGGAGATCGCCGTGAACGTCGTGCGCGAGATCCGCGGCCATCCGACGGGCCGCGATATCGTCGCCGCTCTCGATGGCGCGACCTCGGGACCGACGTACCGCGCCGGTGTGCTGCGCGAGGCCGCACTCGAGCGGATGCGCGCGCTCGAGCGGGCGCACGGCTGCGATTCCGTCGCCTACGAGATGCTCGGGCCGCCGCGCCTCTCGAAGCTGCTGTTCGAGGCCGCGCTGCTGCAGCGCCTCTACCCCGATCTGCGCGCGGTCGCTGCGCTCGACGCCGAGGATTGTGCGGCGCGCACGCGCGAGCTCATCGGGCACGACGCAGAGCTGCGCACCCGCATCGTGTCCATCGGCCTGCCCATCCTGCTCCCGGACGGCCGCTCGCTCCTGCGCGGCCCGCAGGTCAAGGTGGCCCCCGAGCCCGGCCAGCCACACGACGATCCGCGCCTCGCGGAAAACGGGTGGGTGGACCTTCGAGCGGAAAACTGGCGTAGATGGAGGCAGCGCGCGGAGGCGATGGTCGCAGTGCTCGACGATACGCCCGGTCCGGACGCCGGCTCGCGCATGGACGTCGAGCCGGAGTCGCGCCGCGGCGAAGTCCGACCCGGCAGCATGGCGGGATGGGTCTTCCGGCACGAGGATCGCGGAGTGCGGATCAAGCGCTGACGTCCGTCCGCGCACGGACGCAGAACACGAGCAAGGGAGGAGCCGGGTGGAGGAACCGCTCGTCGCACCAGCGGCGACAGACACGAGTCTCGTCGCACGGATCACCGCCGAGATGCACCGGCGCATCGTCGGGCAGGAGGTGATGATCGAGCGCCTGCTCATCGGTCTGCTGACCGGCGGGCATGTGCTGCTCGAGGGTGTGCCCGGCCTCGCCAAGACGCTGACCGTGCGTTCGCTCGCGGACACGATGAACGCGACGTTCGAGCGGATCCAGTTCACGCCCGATCTGCTGCCCGCCGACGTCGTCGGCACCATGATCTACAACCAGCGCACGGGCGACTTCACGGCGCGCACGGGCCCGATCTTCGCCAACATCGTGCTCGCGGACGAGATCAACCGTGCCCCGCCGAAGGTGCAGTCCGCTCTGCTCGAGGCGATGCAGGAGCACCAGGTCACGCTGGGCGGCCAGACGTTCCCGTTGCCCGAACCGTTCCTCGTGCTTGCCACGCAGAATCCGATCGAGCAGGAAGGCACCTACCCGCTGCCGGAGGCGCAGGTCGATCGCTTCATGCTGAAGCTCCGGGTCGGCTACCCGGACAAGGCCACGGAGCGCGAGATCATGCGGCGCATGGCGGGGCGTGAGCCGGTCGAGCTGCGCAACGTCGCGGACCCCGAGGACGTGTTCGCGGCCCGCCGCGAGATTGCAGGCCTGTACCTGGACGAGAAGCTCGAGGAGTACATCGTCGACATCGTGCAGACGACGCGCGAGCCGACGCGCTACGGCCTGGCGGACCTCGCGCCGCTCATCGAGTACGGTGCGTCACCGCGCGCGTCGATCTACCTGGCGATGGGCGCGCGCGCGCATGCCTTCCTGCGCGGACGCGCCTACGTGCTGCCCGATGACGTGAAGGCGATCGGGCATGAAGTACTCCGCCATCGCGTCATCACGAGCTTCGAGGCGGAAGCCGAAGAGGTCACCTCCGACGACATCGTCGACCGCATCTTCGCCGCCATCGACGTCCCATGACCTCGCTGCCGTTCCTGCGTCGGCGTCCGGCGCCCACGCCGGCAGCCGAGACGACCGGAGCGCCCGTGCGCGAGGCGGTGCCGCGCGAGGTGCTGCGACAGGTACGGCTGATCGAGCTGCGCACACGCGGGCTGGTCGCCTCCCTCTTCAGCGGTGAATACCACTCGGTGTTTCGCGGGCAGGGCATGGAGTTCGCCGAGGTGCGCGAGTACGAGGCGGGCGACGACGTCCGCAACATCGACTGGAACGTGACCGCGCGCATCGGTACGCCATACGTCAAGAAGCATATCGAGGAGCGCGAGCTCACGGTGATGCTGCTCGTCGATCTGTCGGGCTCCGAACAGTTCGGCACACGTGGTCGTTTCAAGGCGGAGCTTGCGGCGGAGATCGCCGCCGTGATCGCCCTTTCGGCAGTGCGCAACAACGACCGCGTCGGGCTGCTCATCTTCACGGACCGGATCGAGCACGTCGTGCCGCCACGCAAGGGGAGGCGGCACGTGCTGCGGCTGATCCGAGACGTGCTCGCGTTCCGTCCGGCAGGCCGCGGCACCGATGTGGGCGGTGCGCTCGACTATGCGGCGCGCCTGCTCCGGCATCGTGGCATCCTGTTCGTGCTGAGCGACTTCGTGCCGGCAGGCGGCGGGGCCGTGGACGGGCCCGCGTGGGAGCGTTCACTCAAGCTCGTCGCGCAGCGCCATGACCTGGTCGCGATCCGCATCTCCGATGACGCAGAGACCGCGCTGCCGGACGCAGGTCTCCTCGTGCTGCGGGATCCGGAGACCGGTGAGCTGACGGGCGTGGATACGAGCAGTGAATCGGTCCGCGAGAGGTACGGTGCGATGGTCGAGCACGAGCGCACCGCCGTGCGCCGCGTGTTCCGCCGCGTCGGTGTGGACGAGATCGAGGTGCGCACGGGCACCTCCTACGTCGTCCCGCTGCTCTCCTTCTTCCGTCGCCGCGAGCGCCAGGGGCGACGCTGATGCGACGCACTGCCGGCTTCGCCCTGGTCCTGCTCGCGCTGGCTGCCGCGGGCGCGCATGCGCAACGGGTGTCCACGGCAGTCGTGCCGGAGACGATCACGGTCGGTGACATCTTCCACGCGGCGGTCCGTGTCGAGCTTCCCCCCGGTGCCGAGGCGGTGTTCCCCGATACGCTCGCACTCGCAGGTGACGACGTCGAGGCGGCGGGCCGGGCGCGCGTGCGCGTCGATTCCGCGGGAGCCGGACGGATCGCGACGGCGGTATACCCGCTGACCGCCTGGCGCACGGGTACCGAGCTGCAGCTGCCCTCGCTCGCCTTCACGATCCGCGACGGGAGCGCCGAGGAAGTCGTGCGCACCACGTTTCCGCCCTTCTCGCTCAGCTCCGTACTGCCAGCAGACACGGCCGGCATCGAGCCGAAGCCGGCGAAGGACGTATGGGGTGCGAACCGGGTGTGGTGGCCGTGGCTGATCGCGGCCGGCGTGCTGCTGCTTGCGCTCGCTGCGGCGTACTGGCTGTGGCGCCGCCGCCAGCCACGCGAGGTCGTGGACGTCGAACCGGCCGTATCGCCGCGCGAGGCCGCGCTCGCACGCCTGGCGGACCTGCGCACCGCCGGATTCGTGGAGCGTGGTGAGATGAAGCCGTTCTACAGCGCCATCACGACCGCGTTGCGCGCGTACCTCGAGGCAGTGGACAGCGAGCTGGGCGCAGACCTGACGACGAGCGAGCTGGCCGGGCACGCGCGCCGGCGCGGCGCGCCCCCGGCCCTCCTCGAGCTGCTGCGCCTGCTCGGCGGTGCGGATCTCGTCAAGTTCGCGCGCGCGCGGCCCGATGCCCCGCAGGCGTACCGTGATCTCGAGGCGGCACGCCACTGGATCGAGGCTTACGACGGACCGGAGCGCGCGCGCGCGCTGGAGACCGGGAGGGCCGCATGAGCTTCGGCTTCGCACAGCCGTGGGCCCTGCTGCTCCTGCCCCTGCTCATGCTCGTGCTCTGGCTGATGCGGGGACGCGAGCGCGCGCTCACGCATTCGCGTGCCGGTGCGCTCGCAGCTCTGGTTGGCGGCGGTGCGCGCTTGCTCGCGCGGCTGCCTTCGTGGTTGCGCATCGCTGCGCTCACGGCGCTCGTCTTCGCGCTCGCCGGACCGCGCACCGGCGCCGCCGTCGTGGACGTCGATGCCGAAGGAATCGCGATCGTGCTCGCACTCGACATCTCCAGCTCCATGCTGGCCGAGGACTTCGCGCCGGACAACCGGCTGACCGTAGCGAAGCGGCAGGTGCGTGATTTCATTCGCGGCCGCTCCTTCGACCGCATCGGCCTGGTCGCCTTCGCGGGCGAAGCGCTGACACAGGTTCCGATCACGATCGACTACGACGTGCTGTACCAGTCTCTCGAGCAGCTGCGGGCGGGCGCCGGTCAGCTCGAGGACGGCACGGCGATCGGCACGGCGATCGCCACGGCCGCGAACCGGCTGCGGCGCGCACCCGGCGAGTCCCGCGTCATGATCCTGATGACGGACGGCGAGAACAATCGTGGCGAGATCGACCCGCGGACTGCGGCGCAGGCCGCCGCGGCACTCGACATCCGGATCTACACGATCGGCGTCGGCAGTGAGGGCGTCGCACCGATTCCGGTCGCCACCGGACCGTTCGGCGTGCAGTACGCGAACCTGCCGGTGAGCATCGACGACGAGCTGCTGACGGAGATCGCCGAGACGAGCGGCGGACGCTACTTCCGCGCGACGAATCCCGAAGCGCTCGATTCGGTGTATACGCAGATCGATCAGCTCGAGCGCAGCTCCGTGGAGGTGAGCCGCTACGTGAGCTATACGCCCCGCTATCTGCCGTTTTTGCTGCTCGCTGCGTTGCTGCTGCTGGGCGAGTGGGCGCTGCGCGCGAGCCGCTTCGGGAGGGTGCCATGAGCTTCGACCGCCCGGACCTCTTCGGCCTTGTCGTGCTGCTGCCGCTGCTCACCGCGCTGTTCGTCGTGCTGTTCGCGCGCCGCCGCCGGCGCGTCGTTGAATCGCTCGGCGATGCGCCGCTGCTCGAGCGGCTCGGCGGACGCGGGCTCGCAGCGTTCCCGTGGCGACGACTCCTGCTCGTCGTGCCCGCCGCTGCCGCTCTCGGCTTCGCCGCGACGGGACCGCGCTGGGGGACGGACGACCAGGCAACCGAATCGCGCTCGGTCAATGTCGTGCTCGCCATGGACATATCGAAGTCGATGCTCGCGCCCGACATCACGCCGGACCGGCTGGAGCGGGCGCGCCTGCTCGCCCGCCGCCTGCTGCGTGAGATGCGCACCGACCGCATCGGCCTGGTCGTGTTCGCGGGCCGCGCATACGTGCTCTCGCCACTCACCACGGATCACGGCGCGCTGGATCTCTACCTGGACGCGCTCGACCCGCAGATCGTCAGTCAGGGCGGCTCGTCGCTCGCCGCGGCGCTCGCGCAGGCAACGGATCTGGCGCGCGGCCGGGTCGAGAGTGGCGGTGACCGTGCCGTCGTCCTCGTCACGGATGGCGAAGCGCTCGAGGACGTGGATGCGGTGCGTGACGCTGCCGCGCGCGGGGCACGGGCCGGGGTGCGCGTGTTCACGGTCGGTGTCGGCACGGCGGCAGGCTCGCCGATCCCGGACTACGACGAAGCCGGACGGCGAACCGGCTACAAGCGCGACGAAGGCGGCGAGATCGTCATCTCGCGACTCGGCGAGCGGCTGCTGCGCGACGTCGCATCCGCGACGAACGCGGAGTACTACGACCTCGCCGACGGCGGCGCGACCGGTGCACTGGTCGACGACCTGCACTCCCTGCAACGTGCCACCTCGGAGGGGGGGCAGCGGACGACGCGCCGCGAGCAGTACGCGTGGTTCGTCGCGCTCGCGCTCGTGCTGTTGGCGCTGGACGGCTGGCTCGTGCGGCGCGATGTACGGCCCGTGCGCCGTGCGGCACCGGAGCCGGACACGCCGATCGAGGTCGTGCCGGCACGCGGCACACGTCGCCGCCTGCGCGCCGCGCGCGCGGCCGCGCTCCTCGTGCTCACCCTCGCCGCCGGTGGCTTCGGCATCGGCGACATCGAGCGGGGCAACCGCCTCTACCGGGAAGGCCGCTTCGAGGAAGCCGTCGCTGCCTACCAGGCAGCGCTTGCCGACGGCGCGACCGGCCCCGAGCTGCACTACAATCTGGGTACGGCGCTGCTCGCGCTGCGTCGCTACGCGGAGGCGGAACGGCACCTGGAGATCGCGCTGCGTGACGTCGATCCCGTGCTGCGCGAGCGCGCCTACTACAACCTCGGCAACCGCTACCTGGAAGCCGCACGTGCAGGGGGCGACCCGCGCGCGCAGGTGCAGCAGTACGATGCCGCCGTGGAAGCGTACCAGCATGCGCTGCGCCTCACGCCGGACGATGTCGAAGCGAAGTGGAACCTGGAGCTGGCGCTGCGCGAGCGCGAGGAGAAACAGGAACAGCAGCAGCAGCCGCAGGAGGAGCCGCAAGAGCAGGACGACCAGAACCGGGAAGACGAACAGCAGGCACGTGATCAGGGCGGCGGTGCTCAGCCGTCGCAGGGCCCATCGGGGCAGGGTGCAGAGTCGGGCGGTCGCTTCGAGAACCAGCCGATGACACGGGAGCAGGCGGAGCAGATTCTGGCCGCCGTGGAGCAGGACGAGCGTGACCTGACGCGCGACAAGCTGCGCAAGGGACAGCGGCGCACGCCGGTAACACGCGACTGGTGATGCTCTCCGCGTTGGCCCTGGCACTGGCCGCCACGCTGGTGCAGCAGCAGGACGTCCAGATACAGGCATCCCTCTCCGACGACCGGATCGCGGTGGGTGCGTCCACCATGCTCCAGATCAGTGTGGAGGCGAGCGGCGGCCGGCCGGAGGAGATCGAGCTGCCGGTTCTGCCGACGTCGCTCAGCATCATCAGCTCGCGCGATTACCAGCAGACGCAGCTGTCGCTGCCGGGGGGACGCACGACGATCGTGCGCCGCGACGTCGTGCTGCGCGCGCACCGCGAGGGTCTCTTCACGATTCCGCCCGCCATCGTGCGCCTCGACGATGGGACGGTGCTGCGCACGCGGCCGCTCACGCTGCGCGTCGTTGCTACTGCCCCGGGTGTGCGCGCGATGCCCGGTCCGGTCCAGCCCGGAGGTCGCGCGGTTGGCGCAGCAGCCGGGGAGCTGCGCGTCACCCTCGCGCCGGACACGGCCTGGCTCGGCGAGCCCGTGCTGCTGCGCATGACCGCAGTGATTCCGGAAGTGCAGCGCACGCATCGTGGCCGAACACCGACGTTCGAGCCGCCGAGTGCGCCGGGCTTCTGGGTGCAGGAGGTCGAAGACCGCGGCGCGATCGGCGTCCGCGCATTCGGTGACGCGTACTACGACGTGCACGAGTACCGCCGGTTGTACGTGCCGCTGACCTCGGGCGAGCACGTGCTGCCCCCCGGCCGCGCGGCCTACGAGGTCGACCGTGGCTGGATGTTCGCGCCGCAATCCTACGAGCTCGTGGGGGATACGCTGCGGCTGCCGGTGCGCGCCCTGCCCGACGACGGCCGGCCCGCTGCCTTCACGGGCGCGGTCGGACGGTTCACCGTGAGCGCCCGGCTCGATCGCACGGACCTGGCCGAGGGCGATGCCGCGACGCTCACCGTGGAGGTCGAAGGCACGGGCAACATCAAGGCGCTCCCCGCACCACGCCTGGAGCCGGTGCCCGGTGTGGATGTCTTCGAGCCCACCGAGGACGCCACCTTTACCGCGCGCACGAGCGGCATCCGTGGCGTCAAGCGCTTCCACTGGCTCCTCGTTCCGGAGCGCAGCGGCACCCTTCCCATTCCACCCGTCGCGTACGCCTGGTTCGATCCTGAGGCAGAGCGTTATGACAGCGCGCGCATCGAGCTTCCGCCGCTGAGCGTGCGGGGCGATGTGGCAGCAGCGACGCCGGAGGATACCGCACTCGCGCGCCTGCGCACGGCGCCCGAGCCGGTGCCCGCGTTCGCGTGGGCCGGAAGCCCGTGGTTCGCGTGGCTCCAGCTCGCGCCGCTGCTCCTGATCGCCGGCGCACTCGCCTGGCGCCGCCACCCACCGCGCCTGGCGGCGCAGCGCGCGCGCCGGCGCGGCAGGGAAGAGAGCTTCACCCGCGCGCGCAGGAAGGCCGGATCGGATCCTCGCGGCGCGCTCGGCGAGCTGCAGCAGGCGCTCGATGCGGCCGTCCTCGCGCTCACGGGCAGCGATACCACCGACGACGATGCGCTCCGTGCACACGGTGCAGGTCCGGAGGTGATCATGAGCCTGCACGCCGTGCGCGCGGCGATCCGCGCCGCACGCTTCCGGCCGGACCCCGTCAAGGCGGCGGACGTCGAGGCGCTGATCCAGCGCGCCGAGCTCGTGCTGCGGCGCATCGACCGCGTACGAAGCGCCCGCCGGATGGCCGCAGCGACATCCGTCGTCGCACTGCTGATGCTTTCCCCTGCGGCGCATGCAGACCATGCACAGCGCGATGCGTTCGGCGAGGCGGTCGCGGCGTTCGAGCGCGGACAGTTCGATGCCGCACGCGCCGGCTTCGTCGCACACCTGCAATCCTTCCCGCTCGACGCCGCGGCATGGTACGACCTGGGCAACACGGACTTCCGGCTCGGTGCGCGAGGTGCGGCGATTCATGCCTGGACCCGGGCCCTGCGCCTGCAGCCGCGCGCCGATGATGCCGCTCACAACCTGCGGGCGATCGACGCGGATCACGCGCTCGTGTTCGCACGCAGGCCGCTGCCCTTCACGGCCAACGAGCTGCGGGCATTTGCCGGCTTCGCCTGGCTGCTCGGAGGGGCACTGCTCGCACTGCGCGTCGCGGGGCGCAGCCGTGGTGCGCGGGTGGCCGGGTTCGCGGGCCTCGCGGGCGTACTCCTCGCCGCCGTCGCGCTGCTCGGCCTGGCCGGTCGGGTCGGCTGGCCGGACAGTGCCGTGGCCGTGCGTTCGGCGGCCGTTCGCGGCGGACCTGCGCTCAGGGCGGAGCCGCGCGCGACGCTGCAGGAGGGTGCGCTGGCCCGCGTCGTCGACGAACGGGGCGAGTGGGTCCATATCCGGGCCGGCGCCGACGAGGGCTGGGTCGAGGCTCGCGACCTCGGCCGGCTGTGACGCCGGGTCATTGACCGGCTGCTTGACCGGGCCGCGCCGCCGCCTACTTTCCCGCGACTTCGACCGGGGCGCCGCATGCACGACTTTCCGAACCTCACTGTCATCGACCATCCGCTCATCCAGCACAAACTCGCCGTGCTGCGCGACCGGAACACATCGAAGAAGACGTTTCGCGCACTCGTCGACGAGATCGCGATGCTGATGGGGTACGAGGTGACGAAGGATCTGCCGCTCGAGAACGTCGAGATCGACACACCGCTCGAACGCACGCAGGCATTCATGGTGAGTGGCAAGAAGCTCACTCTCGTGCCGATCCTGCGTGCCGGTCTGGGAATGGTCGAAGGGATGCTGCGCCTGATGCCGTCCGTACGCGTCGGGCACATCGGGCTGTACCGCGAGCACGACACGCTGCAGCCCGTCGACTACTACTTCAAGATTCCGCCCGACGCCGAGACGCGCGACTTCATCGTGCTCGATCCGATGCTCGCGACGGGCGGCTCCGCAGCTGCCGCAGTGCAGTCGCTCAAACGCAACGGCGCCATGCGCGTGCGTCTCGTCTGCCTCGTCGCCGCACCGGAAGGGGTCCAGCGCATGCTGGACGAACACCCGGACGTCCACGTCTTCACGGCTGCACTCGACCGACAGCTCAACGACGTGGGCTACATCCTGCCCGGCCTGGGGGATGCCGGAGACCGGCTGTTCGGGACCCGCTGATTCCTCTAGATTCCGGCTCTCCGGGCCCGTAGCTCAGTCGGTCAGAGCAGGGGACTCATAATCCCACGGTCGCAGGTTCGAGTCCTGCCGGGCCCATACAGCAGCGCCTGCTCGACGTTCTGCAGCTCGACGCGCTGGTGACCTGTCTCGAGAACCCTGTTCGCGGCTCGACGCTCTTCAGACTGTCGAGGCCGTGATCGTTGGTGCGGCGGCACCCGGCTCGGCACCCCTCCTCAGTTCCGCCACATCGCGTCCCCGGCGCCCACTTCAGCCTTCATCTGCGCGTAACCCGGAAGATCGTGCCGTTCGCGTCGTCACTCACCAGCAGTGCGCCGTCCGTGGTGACCGCTACGGCGGCCGGCCGGCCCCAGACCGTCTCGTTGTCCAGCACGAAGCCGGTTAGGAAGTCTTCGTACTCGCCAGTCGGTCTCCCATCCCGCATGCGCACGCGCACAACCTTGTACCCGGTTATCTGAGGCCGGCTATGGGAGCCATGCAGCGCCACGAAAGCGTCACCGCGGTAGTCCGCGGGGAAGGCGTCACGATCATAGAACACCACGCTGAGCGCGGAGGAGTGCGGCTGGATCAACACTTCGGGTACGCGTACATCAGCTTCGAGGTCGGGACGCTCGCCGCTCAGGGCGGGATCCTCCCGGTCGCCGACCGTATACCAGGGCCATCCGTAGAAGGCGCCGTCCTGCACGTGCACCATGAAGTCCGGCACCATGTTCGGGCCGAGATGGTCGCGCTCGTTGACCACGCACCACAGGTTGTCCGTACCGGGCTGCACCGTCAGTCCCGAGCAGTTGCGCAGGCCGGTGGCATAGTTGCGAATCGACTGCCCTTCCGGGTCGAACACGCGTACTACGGCGCGATTCTCTTCCTCGCCCCACGCGGCGCCGCGCCCATGCGTCTCTTCGAACTGATGGATCTGCGCGAGCGTCATTTCAGGCATGCCGTTGACACCCAGATTCGACGCAGAACCGACGGCGACGAACAGTCGCTGACCATCTGTGGAGACGGCGAGGTCGCGCGTCCAGTGCCGCTCCGTCGGGATGTTGGGGACGATCACTTCGGCCGGTCCCCGAGCCTCGAAGTCCCCATTGCGGTACGGGTAGCGGACAACCTGGTTCGCTGCGGCGACATAGACATACTGCGGATCGGCAGGCGGAAGGAACGCGATGCCGTACGGCCGGTCGAGGTTCTCGGCGAAGACGTGTGGCGTCGCAGAAGCACTACCTGTGCCGCCTGCCGGGAACACGAGCACGCGTCCGGTTCCGCTCTCCGATACAAAGATGTCGCCGTTCGGCGCGATGCGAAGCCTGCGTGGCTGCTTCAACCCGCTGGCGAACACGCGCACCTCGAAGCCGTCCGGCACGTTCAGTGTCGCGCCCGGCGGCGGTGCGACTACCTCCGCGGGATCGGCGACCGATGCCTCGGGATCCGTACCCGTCATCACCGCGGTCGGCAGGTCGGACGTCCTGATGTGATAGCGCACACCGGGCGCGTCGCCCCTCCAGTCGCCAAAGGCGGCGGCTCCGGTGCGGACCTCCCGGGGGGCCGGAAGACCGGTCTCCGCAGCGGTCCCGGTGCGGAGCTCGGGTTGCGTGCAGGCAAAAGAAGTCAGCAGGACCAGCGGGAAGTGGACGCGAAGCGTCGACAGCATCGAAGCGCGCATGATGCCCTCTCGAGATAGTGGTGTCGGCTTGTGCCGGGCTGGATTCACTGGTGCAATTCAGGGGCCCCTCCCGCCTGCGGATGCCGCAGCGTCTCGCCAGGGAGCGCAGATGAGTCACGAGAGCTCGATGCGCACCGTCTGCACTCCGTCCGCGACCGTGACCTCCACGACGCGTGGCGGTTCTTCGCGCGTGATGACGCTGATGTTTCCGTTCCGCTCCAGGTATGCGCGCTCGACGCGTGAGGGGTCCGGCTTCTTCCCCTGAAGCCGAAGCGCCTCCGCGAGGTCGTTCTCTGACAGACTCGTGCTGCGCATCGCCTTTGTGCGCACCTCGCCCTCGTCGATCAGGAGCACCGGCTTCCCCTTCACGACATTGCCGAACCAGTCGGTGCGATAGGCGAGCAAGGCGAAGAGCGCGTGCAGTGCGATGAGAACGGCGCCGCCGGCAAGAGTGGCGAGCAGGCCCGCAGAGCCGTTGATGCCCCGGCTCATCACGGAACCGATCATGATCCCCAGGATGACGTCGAACGCGGTTGCTTTGCTCAGGAACCGCTTGCTGCCGAGCCGAACCACTGCGAGCGTAAACGTGTAGATGACGATGGCGCGCAGCGCCATCTGCGTGACGGTAATGTCACCGGCATCCCGTCCCAGTCCGAGCAGGGCCTCGAGGACGTCGCGCACCTCCTGTAGCATCATCCCTCTCCTCGCCGAAACCTGTACGGACGGCTACGCCGGGGCCCTGTCATCAGCGTTCTCCTCCGTGTCCGCGAGCCACGCACGCGCGTCGGCGACGGCCGTGAACGTCGACTCGCCGAGAATGGCCGTCGCTTCGTGGATGTGGACCGCGCCGGTCCGGTCCAGCTTGGTCGCCGCCACGAGTCTACGGTACGGCTCGCCGCGAATGCCCGTGATGTAGAGGCGTCCCTCCGCACGGCGCAGTTCGTCTGCGTAGTTCGTGAGGACGTCGATCAGTGTTGCGCCTGCGGCGGTGCGGCCGCGCAGTCGCAACACAACAGCGGGGCGGCGCGCGCCGCGCGCTGAGGGCAGCCGTTCCTCGAGCGTGCGGGCACCGGCATAGAACAGGTCACCGTAGACGTCGAGTACCGTCACTGCACGATCTTCCAGCGAGTCAGGAGGTTCACGTTCCTCGAGCCGCTCATCGTCGCGCAGGATGACGTGCACCACGCGGATCGCAGTGTAGGAGTGCCGCATGAACAGGAGTGCAGAGAGCACGACGCCGATCGCGACGGCAGCCTGGATCGGAAGGAAGAGCATGGCGGCAAATGTGGCGCCGCCCGCCAGGCGTGCTTCGGTGCCGGAATGCCACACGGAGGTGATCTCCCGCGGCTTAATGCTGCTCAGGCCTGCGAGGATGAGGAGCGCGCCCAGCGCCGGCATCGCTACGTATTCGACGAGGTCCGGCACCGCGATCACGATGACCGCCATCCACAGTCCAGCAAAGATCGCAGCCCAGCGCGTGCGCGCGCCCGAAACGACGCTGAGCGCGGTGGCGCTCACGGATCCGCCCACCGGCAATCCGCGAAAGAAGCCGGACACGACGTTGGCGGCGCCCTGTGCGACGAAGTCGCGCGAGATCCGGCTCCGCTCGCCACCGGGGTTCGGCACGCTGAGGCTGACGCCGGTTCCCTGCACGAGAATGACGATGGCCACCGAGAGGGCGCCCGTCAGCACTTCGAACGCGCCGGCGAAGGCGGGCATCTCGGGCGTTGGTACGCCCTCGGGAATGTCGCCGAGATCACCGACGATCGCCACGCCATCCACGTTGAGCAGCGCAACGATCAGCGAAGGCACGACAACAGCGATCAACCGTCCTGCGTTGCCGACGCGAGTGCGCGGCAGCAGTATGGCGAGCGCCAGAGCGACGATGGTCACGCCCACTGACCAGAGCTGGACGTCCGTCGCATGCATCAGGAGGTCGATCGTCTGACCGATGCGGGTGCTCCCCTGGACCGCGATCCCCGTCGCCGTGGGCAGCTGACTGAGCACGAGGAGCACCGCTACGCCCGTCAGGAATCCCGTGGTCACGGAGTAGGAGACGAACCGCGTCACCTTTCCGAGGTCGAAGAACCCGGCCACGAGCTGGATCACTCCGACCAGCACCACCATGATGAAGAGCGCGCTCTCACGCGTTTGCTCGGGAAAGCCGGCGAGCGCCTGCCCCGCTGTCAACGATGCCGCGGCGGTCGTCGTGACCACCATGAGCCGGGTACTGGAGAAGAATCCACCGATCAGCGGCCCGATCATCGTGGCGTAAAGCCCGAACACCGGGTTCACCCCGACGAGGACACCGTTCGCGAGCCCGTCTGGCACGTTGGCGACGGCAACTCCGAGACCTGCGATGCTGTCCTGCTTCGGATCCGGCGCACCCGGAAGCGCGCGCGTCGCATACCGCCGGACAGCGGTCCGGAGCGCATCCAGCCCCGGCTGACCGGCTTGCAGCCCCGGCGCTTCTGCCTCCGCGAACGCCTCTTCAGCGTCCGGGATGGACTCCGCCTCGTCAGCGTTGTCGTTTCGGTCGACCGGCTTGGACACGGTTCAGCCCCCCGTGTGGTAATTCACGTCGCGGGTGCTGAACATGTCGAGGTCGAACGGCGCGGTATCATCACCGATCTCTTCGTTCACCAGGGCGTGCAGCTTGGCAAGCATGCGCCCGACGAGCGCGGAGTCGTGCTCCGGATGTTCCGGATGGGCGAGGTTCTCCAGCTCTCCGGGATCGTTCGCGAGGTCGTGCAGCGTTACGTCGCCCGTGGCGTACAGCTCCTCCACCGTCGCGGGATTGCCATACTCCGCCGGACTGAACCACCGCACGAGCTTGTAGCGTCCGTCCACGACACAGCGGAAGAACGTGCGCTTGCCGAAGTCCGGCGCGCCGTACTTCTCCCCGGCCTCGGTGAGCTGCTTTCTGCGATGCGTCTCCCGGTACTCCTCCGGGACCGCCCCCTCCATGCTCATGTCGGTGAGCTCCATCAGCGCACCACTGATTGACCACTCGTAATCCAGCATGTTCAGCCCGTCCCAGCAGAGCAGGGCACCATCGCCGGGCGCGCTCGCGCTGCCGCGCGGACCCGGGTCGTCCGGATCGATGATCGCGGGCCTGAGGCTGCGCCCCTTCAGGTGCGGGTAGCGCGCACGAATCTGCTCCGCAGTCATCCCGGCGAACTCGAGCAGAGTCGGCGCCAGGTCCAGGTGCGACCCCACGGCGGCTGTGCGTCGGCCGCGCGGTCCGCCGGGGACGCACACGGTCAGGTTGCAGATGGCCGCCTCGTCGTAATGGATCGCCCCCTTCTGGGCCATGCGGTGCGCACCGTTCATCTCGCCGTGATCGCTCATGAAGAGGATGACGGTGTTGTCGCGCAGGCCGAGGCGGTCGAGCGCGTCCAGAATCTTCTGAAACTCCGCATCGACCAGCCGCATGCAGTTGATGAGGTAGTTGCGACGCACCAGCCACAGATCATCGCGGTCGTCGGGGACCTTGCCGTAATTCAGGTCGATCGTGCGCTTGTACGAGTGTACGCCGTACGGCTGCAGCCTCAGGTCGTCATCGTGGTTGTCGGGAAGCCGCACCTCCCACTCCTGCTGAAACCAGCCAAGCTCCTGTACCGTGGTCTGAAGACCGGCCATCGCACCGTTGGGATGCGGCTTCTCCACCGGATCCGACTGCAGAAACATGATGTCGTGGGGATTGACCATGCTGCTCACGAGCAGCCAGGGCCGGTCGAGCTGTGGCGCGCGATGCTCGAACCAGTCGACGGTCTCGAAGGCGGCGGCGCCGTCGAGCATGGCACCCTCCAGTGGAGCGCCAAACATCTCACCCCACTGCTGGTAGTCGGAGAAGCCATACCGCTCGAGCGCGTCCTCGCTCTGCGGCACAGCCGACAGGTGCCACTTGCCCTTGAACGCCGTGTAGTAGCCCTGCTCACGCAGCAGATGACCGATGGTCGGCACGTCGCTGGAAAGCTCGTCCGTCCAGGCAAAGTTGGTGTTGTCCCACAGCCCGGTGTGCCGCGCATGCACTCCGGTCCACATCGTTGCACGTGACGGCGTACAGATCGGTACCGTGCAGTACTGACGATCGAAGCTCACACCTTCGGCCTCCAGTCGCTCCAGTGCCGGAAAGCGCACGGCTTCGGGCACCTGCATGTGCGTCTGCCACTGGTCCATGCAGAGGATCAGGAAATTCGGGCGGGACTGCCGGTTGCCGTTCATCGTCCGTCTCCGGAGCGGTTGCGCAGCCACGCTGCGACTGGAAAGAGGACGGCGAACCCCGCGAGCGACGCGACGATCACCATGATTACAGTGTCGGTGTTGTCCACGGCCTGTGTCGCGACGACGGTTGCCGCTGCGATGTTGCGTTGCGAGGTACCTAGGCCCAGCACCTCGCGGGATTCACGATCGAAGCCGAGCCCATAGCCGATCACGAACGCGCCGCCGATGACGATCAGCGCGGCGAGAATCGATGTCGTAAGGACGACAGCGAGAATGCCGCGCAGGTTCGCCAGGATGGTGGCGAGCAGCAGCACGGCCAGCGCGACGGTGGATGCTTTCGCGGCGATTGGCTGGAGCCGTGTGGCGGCCTTTTCGGACAAGTGGCGCACGAGGAGACCCGCTCCCAGCGGGAGGAGCATCGTGATAAGGAGCGGCATCGCGATGCGCGAGGCGCTCACGGCCGCTTCCGGAAGCGCGCGTGGCACGACGAGCGGCATGTAGACGATCGTCGCGGGCAGCAGGAGGACGAGCAGCGTCGCGCTCAACGCTACGTCGCTCTCCGCTGCTTCGGCGAGCTTGATCAGAAAGGGCGCGCCTGCGGCTGTCGCGATGAGGAAGATGCCGATCGCGTGCGGTTCCGGGAGCGGCAGCACGCGCAGCACGAGCAGCGCCAGCAGAGGCACCAGCACGAAGTTGGCGAGGAGCGCACGAATGACCGCGCGCACATTGCGCAGCGGGCCGATTACCTGTTGAACGGTGTGACCGAAGCCGACGGAGAGCATGCTCGTCACCGCAAAGGCGATTACGGCGGGGCCCAGCAGCCATGACGCGAAAGCCGTCATTGTGCCGTGCCTCGCGCCGGCCCGGACGATCCTCGCACGACACAGCGGAAGCCGACGTGGCAGGTCGACGTGTCTTCTGCTTCACCCTGTCGTGCGGCCGGCCGGTAGCGCAGGCAGTAATTCGGGGCGCACAGATGCGAGCCGCCCTTCACCACTCGCCGGGGAATTGGAGGGCCGCCGCCCGCGGTTTCCACCTCGGCCGGTTCGGCTACCCGCGGGTTGCGAGGAACGCAGCAGGCCTTGTGAGCGTCGTGCGCGTGACGCGGGACGAAGTAGTCCGATGTCCATTCCCATACGTTCCCTGTCATGTCGTAGAGACCGAACCCGTTGGGTGGGAACGCACCTGCGGGCGAGGTGCCGTCGTAGCCGTCGCTTGCGAGATTCTGCCAGGGGAACTCGCCCTGCCACGTGTTCGCCATGTGGCGGCCACCGGGCGTGACTTCGTCGCCCCACGCGTATGCGACGCCATCGAGACCGCCGCGTGCGGCATACTCCCATTCCGTCTCGGTTGGTAGCGCTTTGCCGGCCCAAGCCGCATAGGCCTCGGCATCCGCGAAAGCTACATGCACGACCGGATGGTCCTCGCGGCCTTCCACAGTGCTGCCCGGACCCTCAGGCTGCCGCCAGGATGCGCCTGGCGTCCATGCCCACCACACCCGGGCGTCGCGGAGGGGGACAGGGTGGGCTTGCATGCGGAAGACGAGAGAGCCGGGAACCAGCGCTGCCACAGGCGCGCTCGGGTAGCGGGTCGGGTCCGGGGACTGCTCGGCGACAGTGACGTGGCCGGTTACGTCGACGAACCGGCGGAACTCGTCGTTGGTGACAGGGTGAGCATCGATCCAGAAATCGTCCACGGCGACCCGGTGCACCGGTCGCTCCTCGGCGTAGAACTCGTTCGACCCCATGAGAAACGTGCCGCCCGGAATCAGGACCATCCCTGTGCGGCCCTTCGGCGTCGCAGCGTGAGCGTTCGGCTTTTCCGCCGGCCTTGGAGGAACAGGCTGGTCCGACATGGGCACACGCGTCCTGATGCGGGGGCGTCCGATGAGTCGGCGACCGCGGTCCGTGAGGCGTGTGGGCAAGAAGCATGCATCATCGCGGTGGCCAGTTCATCCGGTCAGTCCGGTATTGCTCTCGGCGCTCGGCGGTACAGCTTCCTGCGTGCGTGACAGCGGAGGCTGCAGCGCGCTATTGGCACGGCAACGGACGAGGACTGCCTCCCTTCATACGGAGAACGTGATGATGTCTGATCGAGGGCGGCGCGAAACCGCTGCTGCTGCGCCGGTGAAGCTCGACCGGCTCGTTGTCGGCGTCGATTTCAGTGCCCCGTCCATTGCTGCGGTCGGCTGGGTCAGGGAGCACTTCGCGCCGGAAGCGCAGGCGCTCGTGGTGCACGCGCTCGATATCCCTGCGCCGCCACGTTTCCTGCGTGCTGATCTGCCGTCGCGTCAGGAGGTGTTGACGAGCGCACGTGCCGGAGCCATGGCGCGGCTCGAGGAGCTGCGCAGAGCGCAGAACTGGGGGCCCGTCGGGCTGCACGTAGGTGAGGGACGTCCGGAGGACGTGATCGCGGAGGCAGCAGCGCAAACGCAGGCGGACCTGATCATCGCGGGGGAGCACACGCATCCCCGCGGATCCTGGAACATGCCGGGCAGCACGGCCGAAGCGCTCGTCCGCTGCTCTCGCGTCCCCGTGCTGCTGGCCCGAGCGCCGGCCGCGCGAACACCACAGCGGATTCTGGTTGCAGTCGACGACTCGGATCACGCGCGCAGCGCCCTCGCGTGGGCGGACATGCTGGCCCATCGCCCGGGCGCCACCCTGACGGTCCTGCACGTCTTCCACCCCGTCTACCTCGGTGTGGCCAAGATCGTATCCGGTATGCAGGCATCGGTCAGACTCGAACAGGAGCAGTTCGAGCAAACCGCCGCCTGGCTGGATCAGCTCGTGCGCGAGGGCGTGAGTGTCGGCGAGGTTGTGCCCAGACTCGAGCGGGGGGATCCCGTGTCGGCCGTCGTCGCGGCCCAGCGAGGTGGAGATTTCGACGTCGTGGTCATCGGCAGCCGTGGCGCAGGTGGCGCCGCTCGCATGCTGCTCGGCAGCGTGGCGAACGGTGTGCTGCGTGGTGCGAGTTGTCCGGTGCTCGTTGCCTCGGCCAGGGACCAGTGAGCTGTCGGCGGCGGCGGACCTCCTATACCACGAAGGCGCGCGATCACGCCTGACGTCTCACTGGCGTCGTCGTCGATCACCACGATCACCGCTGTGGCCCACGCGCAGCGTCCGCCACCTCCGTGCGGCGGACGGCTGCGCCGAGGCTCACCGGTTCACGACGAAGCTCACCTTGCCGGTGATCCGGTACTCCACGATGCGGTTGTTCTCGACGATCGCCTTCATGCTGCTGACCCAGATCTCCTTCACATTGTCGACCGTCTTCGTGACCTCCTCAACCGCCTTCTCGACCGCATCATCGAAGCTGGTCTCGGACTGTGCGATCACCTCGATCACCTTCACAAGCGAAGCCATGACGGTTCTCCTCTCATCCACCCTGGTCCATGGACGGGACCCGCCGGCCATTCCGGGGACCCGTTGCGCGCCCCAGGACTGGCGCGCTGCAGCGAGAACTCCCTCATTCTACCGATCCGTGATCGGGCAGGAGAGACCTGCCCGGTTCGGGCTCCCGACGCCCGAGGCGGATCATCGCTTGCCGCCGGCGATGACCGTCCTGTTTCTGCCCTGCGCCTTCGCTGCGTAGAGAGCCTCGTCGGCAGCACGGTACAGTTCGTGACCGTTCGCGTCAGGCAAATCCGCCGTGCTGGCGACACCGGCCGACGCGACAATGTGGATGACCGTTCCGCCACTTCCCGGAACGCGCGTCGCGGTCGCAGCGATCGAGTCGCGAGCCCGCTCGGCGACGTCGTGCGCCTCTGCGGCGGTACTCGCCGGCAGCAGGATCGCGAATTCCTCGCCGCCCACCCGTGCCGCGGTTTCCCCTCGGCGCGTGACGGACGCAATCGCGTGCGCGGCATTGGCCAGCACGTCATCGCCGACGAGGTGGCCGTACTCGTCGTTCACGTGCTTGAACCGATCGAGGTCGACGATGACCAGGGAAAGCGGCTGACCGGTGCGCGTCCGCTCCGCCTGTTCCGCGTCCAGGCGCGCATGGAAGTAGCGCGCGTTGTGAAGGCCGGTGAGCGGATCCGTTATGGAAAGGCGCTCGAGCTCGCGATTCGTCGCCAGCAGCCGGTCCTCACGCTCACCCAGCAGGAAACCGAAAAGAGCGAACACGAGAACCGTGCCAAGGAACATGTAGACGTAGAGGCCGGAATGCGCGGCGAGCTCCGCCGCCACACGCTCCCCCTGCAGGCGCTGGGCCAGGAGCCATCCCAGCGGCGCGCCCGTAGCCACAACCATGCCCTGCACGGTACGCAGAGATGATCGCCTCATGCCGGGCAGCAGACCGGTGACAGGGCAGGGCTGCAACGACGATCAAGGCGACGCGGAGGTGTGTCCTGCGTCTGACTGCGGATACGAGCGTTGGCGTGCGGTCGGCACAAGGTCACGCACGCAGGGTGTCCACCACACGCTGCATGCGTGCCTTTACATCGGTCGCGACCGAAGCGATCGCGTCGTTGCCGGTGAGCGACAGCGCAGCCTCCGGGTCCATGATGGAAACGACCGTCGTCCCCTCCTCGTCACCGGCGTGCACGACGACGTTGCATGGCAGCAGGAGTCCGATCTCGGTCTCGGCTGCAAGCGCGCGGTGAGCGAGCGGGGGATTGCATGCGCCGAGTATGATGTACGGCCGGAAGTCGACATCGATCTTTGCCTTCAGCGTTGCGCGCACATCGATCTCCGTCAGCACGCCGAAGCCTTCCGCCGCGAGTGCCGCGCGTACGCGGGCTACGGTCTCCTCGTACGGGGTATCGAGGGTGGTCCCGAATCCATACGGCAACGTCAGTGTCGTCATTGTCCCTCCTCGTCGGTGTTCGCCGTCACGACCCTGCTGCAAGACAGGCGCCGGTCGAGCACCGGGCGGGTCCGGGAGCGGTCGTCCGATCAGAGCCTCCGGACCAGGCTGGCAATTGCGTCCGCGCCACCCGTCGTCGCGAACGCGATCCGTCCTTGTGCATCGATCACGTACACGAGCGCCGGATGCGTCACGTCGCCCGTCGTGAGATCGCGGGTGCGCGGCACCTG
>CAYSGF010000193.1:0-15640 GCA_964430275.1 uncultured Gemmatimonadaceae bacterium | reverse complement strand
GCAGCCTGAACGGTGCCGACGCGTGCGGTACCCAGTTCCTCGACGGCTGTCAGTGTCAGCCGTCGGTGGCGGGCGTGGCCGTGCCCGACGGCGGATACGACGGCAAGGACAATCCGGTCAGCGGCACGCCGCCCATCAAGGAGATGGGCACGGAGGAGGAGATGGCCGACCAGATCAACATCGACTGGGATGCCATCGTGAACGAGGACGCGCTGGGCGCGGACTATGTCATTCCGCCCGACGCCTGGCCGACCGCGCGGTTCGCGGATCCGGATTTCTGGCCGACGATCTACATCGATGGCGACACGCCCCTGCCGGGCAACGGTCGCGGGACACTGATCATCCGCGGAAACCTCACGCTCGGCGGTGGTGACGAGTGGACCGGCATCCTGCTGGTCGGCGGCATGGTCACGGACAACGGGCAGGGGCAGGTTCGCGGTGCGGTCGTCTCCGGCCTGAACGTGAAGCTCGGCGAGAGTGTGCCCGCGTCTTCGCGGGCGAACGGCACGAAGTCCTACTCGTACGACTCGTGTGCGGTCGGGCGCGCCGCGTCGGAGCAGTCGATGCTCACGCCGATGCGCAACACGTGGATCGACAACTGGGCGGCGTACTGACCGAATTGGTGAATTGGTGAATTGGTGAATCGGTGAATCGGTGAATCGGGCAGGGGCAGGGGATGGGGTCGGGAAGGGTCGTAGTGAAGTGGTACACGCGGGCTAACGGGAGTCTTGACTTGAGGATACATGCGCTGTAACCTTGGCGCAGCCTGAATCAGGCCTCCCCCTTTAGATACAATTTGACACGGTCCGAGGAATGGGACTTTTCGGCAAGAGCAAGCTCTCGGCCGGTCTCGACATTGGCAGTGGCTTCGTGAAGCTGGTCGTGATCGACCACTCGAGGTCCGAGCCCGAGATCGTTCAGATTGCGACGAGCCCGCTCGTCCCCGACGCCATCGTCGAGGGTGAGATCATGGACCCCGTGCTCGTCGCCGAGACGCTGCGCGCGGTCGTGGAAAGCAGCGGGCTGAAGAAGAAGAACGTGATCGCGGCCGTCGGCGGGCACGACGTCATCATCAAGAAGATCCAGATGGATCGGATGAGCGTGAACGATGCCCGCGAGGTGATCCGCTGGGAGGCGGAGCAGCACGTTCCGTTCGACATGGAGAACGTGCAGCTCGATTTCCAGATCCTGGATCCGGATGGTGCCGGCGCGCAGATGGCAGTGCTGCTCGTTGCGGCGAAGCGGGAGCTGATCGAGAACCGTCTCGCGCTCCTGGCGGATGCCGGACTGACGCCGTCGGCGATCGACGTGGATGCGTTCGCGCTGCACAATGCGTTCGAGCGCAGCTACGCGGAGCCGATCAAGGGGCTGATCGCGCTTGTGAACATCGGGCACGAAACGACGAACGTGAACCTGATCGACAATGGTCAGCCGGCGCTCGTGCGGGACCTGCCCTTCGGCTCGCGCCGGCTGCGCGAGACGCTGCAGCGGGAGCGCGGGCTGACGGCCGACCGCGCCGAAGCAGTGCTGCAGGGCCGCGAGAACGGCGTCGAGCTGCGCCCGCTCGTGGATGAGCGCATCGACGAGCTGTCCGTCGGCATCGAGCGCGCGGTTGCGTTCATCGTGGCGCAGAGTGGCGGGGAGGGGCTGAGCCGGGTGTTCGTCTCGGGCGGTGGTGCCCGTGTGCCCGGCCTGATCGACGCACTGTCGCGCCGGCTCGGCGCGCGTGCGGAAGTCGTGAATCCGCTGCAGCGCGTGGCGGTCCGGCCGGAGGTCATGGAAGCCTTCCCGCTGGACGAGTTCGCACCGCTGCTCATGCTGCCCGTGGGGCTCGCCCTGCGGCAGACCTAGAAGAGAGCGAAGGATCGCTTTGATCGAGATCAATCTGCTCCCCGGCTCGACGAAGAAGGCGCGCCGGGCACGGCGCGCCGGTGGGCCGTCTCTCCTCTCGCGGCTGAAGCTGCCGCAGGGTGGAGACCGGATCGCCATGTTCACTGCCGCCAGCACGGTGTTCGCCGTGCTGCTCGTCGGTTTCCTGTGGTGGAGTGCGAGCAGCCGCCAGGGGGAGCTCGAGGTCGCCATCGAGGGTGCCGTGCGCGACTCCGCGCGCTATGCCGCCCTGCGCGAGGCGAATGCCGAGCTGCTCGCGCGCCAGGACACGATCGCGCAGAAGGTGCAGATCATCCAGGAGATCGACGCCGGCCGCTTCGTCTGGGCGCACGTGCTGGACGAGATCAGCCGCGCCGTACCGGCCTACACCTGGCTGACGGGCGTCCAGGCACTCACGACCGGCGGCGGCGATCCCATGCGCCCCGCGCTCGAGATCAACGGCAGTGCGGGCAACACGCTGGCCCTGACGCGCTTCATCCAGGACCTCGAGGCGTCGCCGTTCCTGCGCCAGGTTACGCTGCAGACGACGACGCAGACGGAGGAAGAGGGTCGCAAGTACTACACGTTCCAGCTCTATGCGATGTACGAGGAGCCGCCGCAGGAGGCGATCCGGACGGCGCCGCTGTTCGCACAGACTGACAGCATCATAGAAGGCGACTGATCATGGCACTGCTACCGTCGGATCCGCAGAAGCAGAAGCGCATCGCGATCGGACTCGCGCCGCTGCTGCTGGCCTTCGGGTTCTACTACTTCGTGCACAATCCGAAGTCGGCAGAGCTCGAGACCATGCAGACGCGGCTCGAGGATCTCGAGTCCAAGAACGCGACGGCGCGTGCGGTCGTCGCACAGGGTGGCGGGCCGGACCTGCAGCAACGCCTCGCCCTCTACGAGGCGAACATGCAGCAGCTCGAGCAGCTGATTCCGAGCCGCGCCGAGGTGCCGGAGCTGCTGCGCTCGATCACGGTCGAGGCGCAGCGCAACGGCGTGGAGCTCGTGTCGATGTCACCGAGCGGCGAAGAGCCCGGTACCTACTACATGCGCCAGAGCTACGACATCTCCGTGCGCGGCGGCTACCACGAGATCGGCTCGTTCATGTCTGTGCTCGGCTCGCTCTCGCGCATCATCACTGCCACCGACATGACGCTCGCGCCCGAAGGCCGGGGCCGCCGCGGCGGCGGCGCCAGCCAGGACTCGGCGCTCGCGCTGCTCGCGGAGTTCGTTGCGGAGACCTACGTGATCCCCGAGCCGGGCGAGCTGGTGCAGGATACCACGCCCGCCAACCGGAGAGGCCGCTGATGAGCGCGCGCACGTATTTCATAGCGATCGCGGCGCTGCTGTGCGCTGCGCCCGCCGCCGCCCAGCGCGCCGCGGCTGCTCAGCCGGACAGCGCATCGGCGGAGCCGCAGCTCGTCTTCGACCGGGAAGTGTTCAGCTACTCGGGTGGTGGCCGGCGCGATCCGTTCCGACCGCTGACCGCGAGCGACGACGGCCCGCTGTTCGAGGAGCTGCGGCTGCGGATGATCATCTTCTCGCGCGATCCGCGCGAGAGCCTGGTGCTGGTGCAGGACGTATCGGAAAAAGTTCACCGCCTCCGTCGTGGTGATCGCGTGGGGAACGCGACCGTCGTCGACATCGGCCGGAATCGCGTGCTCTTCTCGGTCAACGAGTTCGGCGTGTATCGGCAGGGGGTGCTCGAATTGAAGCCCACGCAAGGAGCGAGTCGATGATCTCGATCATCGCGCTGTTGACGACCGTCCTGTCCACAGGCGCCATTACGGGCCCGGCCTCCGTCACGGAGCTGCGCATCGTACCCGTCGCGGACCGAACGGAAGTCCTGATCCGCATGGACCCGGGCCTGGAGGCCCGTGACTTCATGATGGATGACGGCCGGCTCGTCATCGACATCGAAGGCGCACGCACGCGCAGTGCGCGCTGGGACGAGATCAACCGCGGCGGCGTGCTCGCCCTGCGCGTTGCGCAGTTCCAGCCCGGCATCGCGCGCGTGGTCATCGAGCTTGCAGCGCCGACGGCGTACCACGTCGCGCGTGACGGCGGCACCCTGCGCGTATCCTTTGCGAATCCGGCGGGCAGCTTCGCGCCGTGGAGCTCCGGCAGCCGCCTCGCGGTTGCCGGCCAGGAGCCGCAGCAGCAGGACCCGCAGCGGCCGCAGCCGCCGCGACCCGGCACGGTGGAGCGGCCGGCGAACCCCCTGCCGCAGCAGCGGCCGCAGGGTCAGCCGATCACGGTCACCTTCGACCAGGTGCCGGTGCCCGATGTGCTCGCGTCTTTTGCGGCGATCTCGGGGCGCAGCATCATCCCGTCGCCCGACGTGCGCAATACGCTGGTCACCGCCGAGATCGTGAACCAGCCATGGGACGTCGCGCTCGAGGCGATCATGGAGGCGAACAACCTGCGCATCCGCGAGCTGCCGAGCGGCGTGATGATCGTGGAGAGTGGCAGTGCGCGTGCGCTCCGCACGGAGACGGAGCCGCTCGAGTCTCGCCAGTTCGTCATCCAGTACGTGAGCGCGGACTCGCTGCAGAGTGCGATCCAGGGACTGCTCTCGGAGCAGGGCAATGTCTCCGTGAACCGCTCTTCGAACGCGATCCTGGTGACGGACACGCGCTCCGCACTGGATCGTATCGCGCCGCTGGTCGAGCAGCTCGACGTGCGCACCGCGCAGGTCAACATCTCGGCGCGCATCGCGTTCGTGAACCGGACATCGCTCGAGGCTCTGGGGTTCAGCTACGACCTCAAGGACTCGCAGGGCTCGCAGCTCGGCGGGCTGGTCACGAACATCTTCGACGCGAACGGCGACGGCGTCATCGACCCCGGCGAAGGCGCGACCACGGACGACGTGATCCTGCTGAGCGGCAGCTCGGTCGCCGCGATCGGCAACGCGACGGCCCGTGTGCCGGAGCCGACGCTGCGCCTTGCGCTCTCGCTCGTCCTCGGCCGCCACACGCTCGTCTCCTTCCTGGAGGCGCTGCAGACCGTGAACCTGACGGACGTGCAGGCCGCACCGGTCGTGACGACGCTGGACCACCGCGCGGCGCGCATCCAGGTCGGTCAGGAGACGCCGGTACGTGTCATCGACCTCGGCTCGCAGACGGGTGGTCAGACCGCGCCGCGCTCGACGATCGAGTACAAGCAGACGGGTGTGATCCTGAACGTCACGCCGCACGTCACGGGCAACCTCGTGATGCTCGAGATCCAGGCCGAGCGCTCGAGCGTGCAGCCCGGCGCATCGGACGCCGGCATCGTGTTCGAGACCTCGAACGCGCAGACGCAGGTGCTCGTGGAGGACGGCCAGACGGCCGTGATCGCGGGGCTGACGGAGACGCAGCACACGCAGTCCCGCACCGGAATTCCGATTCTGATGGACCTGCCCGTGATCGGCCGGTTGTTCCGCCGGACCACGGACGAGGAGGTCCAGCGGGATCTGCTCATCATGGTCACGCCGCACATCGTGCGTGACTGACGGGAGCCACGGCTCCAGCCAAGGAAGCAGAACAATGATCGGCACTGATATGGCGACGACGCACATCGAAGCGGGGGCACACTCGGCCCACCGGCAGCGGCGGAGCCCCGTCGTCGCCGCCGCGTGGGTGACCCTGTTCGCCGCGTTCGCACTCGGCGCATGCAGCGGGGACAACCTCTTCAGCGGTGACGGGCGCGGCCAGAACCCGCGCGTCGACGAGCTCGAGGGACCCCCGATCGCCGAGGCGGGCACGACGATCCAGATCACGGTCAGTGCGACCGCGCCGCGCGGCGTGCGCGAGATCCTGCTGTCGCTGACCGGCGCGACCGTGCTCGATACAGTGATCGCGGTCGGCTCGTCGCCCCAGACGATCAACCAGACCATCAGCATCCCGCTGCCTGCGCCGTTCACGGACAGCGTGATCGTGGCGTCCGCGGCGATCGTGGATGCGTCCGGCGTGGTCTCCGCTGCGGAGACGACGACGATGATCGCCTTTGCCACGGCCGCACCGGAGATCACGATCATCGCGCCCGGTGAGGGCGCGACGTTCCCGCTGGGCGACAGCATCCTGGTGCGCGCCCGGATCGTGGATCCGACCGGCATCCGCGCCGTGCGCATGCACGGGTTCTCCGTCCGGCAGGACTCCGCGTCCGACACGGAGATCGTGCAGCGTTTCGAGGAGCTGTCCGTCGCGTTCCCGCAGCCGCCTCAGGTGGCACTGCCGCGGGATACCACGATCGTGCGTTTCCTGATCGCCACGCCGGACACGGTGTCCGAGACCGTCGAGATCACCGTCGAGGCAGAGGACAGCCTCGGGCACGTCTCCATGAGCACCGTAAACATTGGCGTCGGCGGCCCGCGCGTGGAGATCCGCACGCCCGCCAACGGCTCGCAGGTCCAGGTCGGCGGCACACTCGTCGTGCAGGCATTCGCGGTCGATCGCGCCAATGGCATCGACAGCATGAAGGTGTTCGTCAGCGGCGCGCAGGACTCGCTGTTCGTGTGGCGCAACCTCGCCTCGCCGGACAGCGTGAAGCGCGATACCTCGCTGGTTGTCGGCACGACGACCGGGCCGCTGAACATCACGGCCGCGGCATGGAGCCGCATCGGCAACGAGGGCTCGACCGCCCAGCCGGTCACGGTCGAGGTCGTGAATACGCAGGTGAATGACACGGAGCCGCCGCGCGTCGCACTGTCGCTGACGCAGACGGACCGTGTCGAGCTGGACGACTCCATCCAGGTCACGGTCACGGCGGAGGACGCGGGCTCGGCAGGGCTCGAGCGGATGGGCGTGGTCATGATCGCGTTGCCGGATACGTCCACACTCACGCCCGACACGATCGTGGTCGACAGCATTTTCGCGGCCTCGCGCACCGGCCAGATCGACCGCACGTTCCACATCCGGCTCGCGGACTTCCCGTTCGAGGAGACGGACCAGGCACTCCTGCCGCGCCGCTTCACGCTCCAGATCCATGCGTTCGCGGTCGATACGGTGGGCAACGTGAGTGCGAACACGACGGCCTCGCTGACGGCCGGCCCCGCGCAGGTCGTGGACGTCGGTCCGACCGTCCTGCGGCCGGCGACGACCGGCTACGTGCACGAGGGCACGAGCGGGCTGCAGCAGGTCGTGACGGCCGTGCTCGGCTCGAGCGTTGCACTGCCGACGGGCGGCAACATCGCGCACGCAGTGGTCGACGGTCCGAACCAGCGGCTGTACCTGTCGAACCTGCCGCAGAACCGGATCGAGGTGCTGAACCTCGCCGACACCACGTTCGCGCCGTCCGTCCAGGTCGGCTCGGAGCCGTGGGGCCTGTTCATGAACAACGGCGGTGACACGCTCATCGTCGCGAACTCCGGCGGCACGAATGTCTCGTTCGTCGACCTGTCGACGATGACGGAGCACACGCAGCGCCGTCTGCTGACACCGAACTCGGTACTTTTCGAGGTCGAGTCGTCGGTCAGCAACGGGCTGATCCGGTACTCGGCGACGTTCTACGACTTCTCCGACCGGCCGCAGTTCATTGCGCAGGACAACACCGGCGTGCTGCTGTACTCGACGAAGCCGACGGGTACTGCGCAGGAGGGAACGGTCCGGTGGGTGGATCCGGTCGGCACGACGCCGGAGGTGCGGATCCTGTTCAACCAGCGCGCCGTGCAGGAGGCGGAAAACACGTTCGCCATCGCGCACATCGACAGTCTCCAGATTCAACCGCGCGCGACGGCGGACTATCTGATCCGGCTCTTCGACCACATTCCGGGCAATCCGACGAATGTCATCATGTCCTCGTTCAACACGATCGAGGCTGCAATCCTGGAGCTGCGCGGCATGGGCTCCGACGTCGATGACTATGCCGGCGCCTGGATACCGGAGAACGTCGGACTCTCGGACACGACGTACGTCGCGGCATCCGGCGATCGTGAGTTCATCGGCTTCGGTGAGGGTGGTGTCGGTGTCGGAGGCCGCATCATGCTGTGGAACGCCTCGGATCGATCCGTGTCCAACGAGATCACCGTGGCCGACCTCGTGAACAACGCGTCCGAGGAGGTGCTCGGACTCGGCCTGGATTCGGACGGCCGGATCGGCGTCGCCCGCGGCACGGTGTCCACGTACTTCTTCAGCAACGGCATCGACCAGGCCGGCGACCTGCGACTCCAGGGCGTCTTCAGTGACGGTGTCGCGGGCGGTGAAGGCGGTGCGGCACTGCATCCGGATCATATCTACTCGGACGGCTCCACGGAGGAGACGCTCGCCTTCGTTGCGACCGCGAACCGCACGATCAAGGTCGTGGACACGTTCCACTTCTTCGAGCGCGGCGAGATCGCGATCCGCGACCGCGTGGTCGGTCAGCTCCGTGCATCGCTGCCGTTCCCGGGCGAGAACGCGGGCCTCGCGGCGACGGATCCGGACTACATCCTCGTGAAGCTCTATGGCGTCACGGATCGGGACGCCGTGGTCATCGTCAACGTCCGCAACAAGGATCTGACGAACTAGGATTCCATTGCGCAGCAGGTGGCGGAGCGGCCGGCATATCGGCCGCTCTCGCCCGGCGCCGCTGGACAGCGCGCCGATCAGGCCCCTATATAGACGCAGGCAGCAACGAGAGCCCGGCCCTGGCCGGGCTCTCGCACTTTGGCCTGTGGCAACCGGCGCGCTGCGCGCGGCACGGCAACGATGGAAGACGCAGGATGAACTTCACCTTTCGCACGGCAGGCGAGTCGCACGGCCGCGGTCTGGTCACGCTGATCGAGGGCGTACCGGCCGGACTGGAGCTGATCGGCGAGCGCGACATCGACCCGGATCTGCGCCGGCGCCAGGGCGGCTACGGCCGCGGCGGCCGCATGAAGATCGAGCAGGACGCGGTCGAGGTCCTGGCCGGGGTACGGCACGGTGAGACGCTCGGTGCGCCGATCGCGCTGCTCGTCTGGAACCGGGACTGGCAGAACTGGCAGACCGCGATGTCTCCGGAGCCGCCGCCGCCGGACACGCCGGAGAAGGCACTGCGTCGTGTGCACCTGCCGCGGCCTGGCCACGCGGACCTCGTCGGTGTGCTCAAGTACGACCGCACGGACGCGCGCGACGTGCTGGAGCGCGCATCCGCGCGCGAGACGACCGCGCGCGTTGCCGCCGGCGCCGTCGCGAAGCGAATCCTGGCGGACCTCGGCATCACGGTGGGCAGTCACATCGTCTCGCTGGGCGGCATCGATGCGCAGGTGCCGGACGCGCTGCCCGATGACCTGAACGCCGCGTCGGACGCGTCACCCCTGCGCACGCTCGACCGCGACGCCGAGCAGCGCATGATCGCCGCGATCGACGGCGCGAAAGGGGAGGGTGACACGTTCGGCGGGGTCTTCGAGGTCGTCGCGCGCGGCGTGCCGGCCGGCCTCGGCAGCTACGTCGCCTGGGATCGGCGCCTGGACGGGCGCATCGCGCAGGCGATGATGTCGATCCAGGCGATGAAGGGCGTCGAGATCGGGCTCGGCTTCGCTGCCGCGCGCCTGCCCGGCTCCCAGGTGCACGACGAGATCGAGCGCGCCGACGACCAGCAGCGCGCGGGCGGGTACCGGCGACGCGGCAACAATGCCGGCGGCCTCGAGGGCGGCATGACGACGGGTGCACCGCTCGTCGTGCGTGTCGCCATGAAGCCGCTCTCGACGCTGATGAAGCCGCTGCAGTCGGTCGACCTGCGTACGGGCGCGCGGGCGGATGCCGTGCGCGAGCGCAGCGATGTCGTGGCGCTGGCGGCTGCCGGTGTTGTCGGCGAGGCGATGCTGGCGGTGGTGCTGGCGGATGCACTGCTCGAGAAGTTCGGCGGCGACAGCATGGCCGAGCTCCGGCGCAACGTGGCAGGATACCTGGATCGCCTCCGCGAGCGTGCGGCAGCGCCGCAGATCGGCGTCGATGGCTGACTCCGACGCAACCGGCGGCCACACCGCCGCGACGGGAAGTGGCACCGGCCTGCCGCCCCGGGGTACCGGGCAGCGGCCGGATCCGGAATTGCTCCGCCCCGGTATCGCGCGTGTAATCCTCATTGGCTTCATGGCCGCCGGGAAGACGACGGTCGGCCGCCTGCTCGCGGAGCGCCTCGGCTGGCGCTTCGTCGACTTCGACGAAGAGATCGTGCGCCGGAGCGGAGAAACCGTTCCGGAGATCTTCCGCCAGCACGGCGAATCCGTGTTCCGCGCGCTGGAAGCGCGGTTGACAGCCGAGTTACGCTCACAGGAGCGCGCCGTGCTGGCGCCCGGTGGCGGCTGGGTAACGACGCCCGCGGCGCTGGAGGGCCTGCCCGCCGGCACCGCTCTCGTGTGGCTGCGGGTCAGTGCGGAGGAGGCGCTGCGCCGGATCGGCGGCGGCGCGGACCGGCCGCTGCTCGCCGGCGCGGACCCGCTCACACGGGCGCGCGCTCTCATGGACGAACGGGAATCGCTCTATCGTCGTGCCGATGTCGTGATCGATGTGGACGGCCGCACACCGGCCGCCATCGCCGACGCCATCGTCGCACGACTCGCAAAGAGAACGGACGAATGACGAAGAAGCAGGGATCGAGTCTCGTGATCGTGGAGTCGCCCGCAAAAGCGCGGACGATCTCCAAGTACCTGGGCAAGGGCTACCGCGTAAGGGCGTCCGTGGGCCACATCCGCGATCTGCCGGAGCGCGAGCTCGGCGTGGACGTGGAGCATGGCTTCGAGCCGAGGTACGTCACGATCCGGGGCAAGGGGAAGATCATCCAGGAGCTGCGCCGCGATGCGGACGCCGTGGACTCGATCATCCTCGCGACCGACCCCGACCGCGAGGGCGAGGCGATCGCCTACCACGTCGCGGAGCAGCTCGGGTTCGATGGCAAGGTCAGCAACGGCCGCTTCCAGCGCGTGCTCTTCCACGAGATCACGCGCGATGCCATCCGGCGTGCGCTCGAGCAGCCGATGGACATCGACATGCGCAAGGTCGAGGCGCAGCAGGCGCGGCGCATCCTCGACCGGCTCGTCGGCTACCAGGTCAGCCCGATCCTCTGGAAGCCGATCCGGCCGGGACTCTCCGCCGGACGCGTGCAGACCGTCGCACTGCGTCTGATCACGGAGCGCGAGCAGGAGATCCGCGCGTTCGTCGCGCAGGAGTACTGGTCCGTTACCGCACACCTCGAGAAGGACGAGCACCCGTTCGACGCGAAGCTCCATCACATCGACGGCAAGACGTTCCATATCGGCGACGAGGCGGAGGCGACGCGCGTCCACGACGAGGTGAAGGATCGGCCGTTCGTCATCACCGAGATCAAGCGGCGCGAGCGCGCGAAGAACCCGCCACCACCGTTCACCACGTCCACACTGCAGCAGGAAGCCGCGAAGCGGCTCGGCTTCACGGCGCAGCGCACGATGCGCATCGCGCAGCAGCTCTACGAGGGCGTCGACGTCGGTCCGGAAGGCGCCATCGGTCTGATTACCTACATGCGTACGGACTCGACGCGCATCGCGTCGAGTGCGGCGGACGCGGCCCGCGGCCACCTGCGCGGCCAGTACGGCGATGACTACCTGAGCGGCTCGGCGCGGCTCTGGGGCGGCAAGCAGCAGAAGGGCGCACAGGAAGCCCACGAGGCGATCCGTCCGACCGACCCCGCGCGCACGCCGGACAGCATCAAGCAGTACCTGGACCGCGATCAGTACCGCCTCTACGAGCTCATCTGGCTGCGCTTCATGGCAGGGCAGATGGCGAGCGCGATCTTCGATACGACGACGGTCGACTTCGACATTCGCGGTGCGAGCGGCACCAGCTACCTGTTCCGCGCGACCGGCTCGATCCTGAAGTTCGCAGGCTTCACGCGGCTGTATCAGGAGGCGCGCGAGGAGGGCGACCACAAGACGCTCGACGAGATGGCGCCGCTGCCCGAGCTCGCGCAGGGCGACCGGTGCACGAACAACGGCATCGAGCCGGCCCAGCATTTCACGCAGCCGCCGCCGCGCTTCACGGAAGCGAGCCTCGTCAAGGAGCTCGAGCGGCTCGGCATCGGCCGGCCCTCGACCTACGCTGCGATCATCTCGACGATCCGGGACCGCGAGTACGTGACGCTCGAGCAGAAGCGGTTCCAGCCGACGCCGCTCGGCGAGACGGTTGCCGGCGTGCTCGTGCGTGCGTTCCCCGACATCTTCGCCGTCGATTTCACGAGCGGCATGGAGACCGAGCTCGACCGCGTCGAGGAAGGCGAGCTCGACTGGCGTCGTGTGCTGAACGACTTCTACGTGCCCTTCTCGCGACTCCTCGACGAGAGCGCGAGCAAGAGCGAGGAGCTCGTCCGCGAGGTCGTGACCGGCGAGCAGGTCGACTGCTCCGAGTGCGGCAAGCCGATGCTCGTGCGCTGGAACCGCTACGGGCGCTTCCTCGGCTGCTCCGGCTACCCCGAATGCCGCAACACGCAGTCGCTCGACGACAAGGAGCGCGCCGAGCCGAAGCCGACCGGCGAGATGTGCCCGAAGTGCGGCTCCGAGATGGTCGAGCGCGAAGGCCGGTTCGGCGCGTTCATCGCATGCAGCAACTACCCGACCTGCAAGCACACGCAGCCGAAGACGATCCCCGGCCTGACCTGCCCGCAGTGCGGTGTCGGCCAGGTCGCCGAAAAGCGCACGCGCCGCGCCAAGCCGTTCTGGGGATGCGTCCGCTATCCCGAGTGCGACTGGTCGAGCTGGGACGAGCCCCTGCCGCACCCGTGCCAGTTCTGCGACTCGCCGCTCGTCGTGAAGAAGAGCACGAAGACGCGCGGCGAGTTCATCCGCTGCCCGCAGTGCCACGCGGAGTACACGCTGAACGACGACGGCGCACTCGACGTCGCATCTCAGCCCACCCGCTCGCGCGAGCAGTGGGAGGCGGAAGCGACGGAGAAGCGCCGCAAGTCCGCCGAGTACCGTGAGCGGATGGCGGGCGGCAAGGCGAAGAAGGGCGCAGCGAAGAAGACGACCGCGAAGAAGTCGACCGCGAAGAAGTCGACCGCGAAGAAGTCGACGGCAAAGAAGGCCACCGCAAAGAAGGCCACCGCAAAGAAGGCCACCGCGAAGAAGTCGACGGCGAAGAAGTCGCCCGCAAAGAAGACGACGGCAAAGAAGTCGCCACGGAAATCCGGCGGCCGCCGGCGGTCCTGATGGCGGAGGTGCTCGTCGTCGGCGGCGGCCTGGCTGGCTGCGAGGCGGCGTGGCAGCTCGCCGGGCGTGGTCATGACGTCACGCTCGTCGAGATGCGTCCGGTGCGTGGCACGCCTGCGCACCAGACGGACCGCCTTGCCGAGCTGGTCTGCACGAACTCCTTCAAGAGCGAAGACCCGACGAATGCGCACGGGCTGCTGAAGCGCGACATGCGTGCACTCGGCTCGCTGCTCCTGCACGCTGCGGGCGAGGCACGCGTGCCGGCGGGCGCTGCACTGGCTGTCGATCGCGACGTGTTCGCCGCGCGCATGACGGAGCTCGTCGCGTCGCATCCGCGGATCAGGATCGAGCGGCGCGAGGTGACGGAAGTGCCGGCGTCGCACGCCATCGTCGCGAGCGGTCCGCTCACTTCCAGCGCCCTCACGCACGACCTCGCCGTGCTGCTCGGCGACGACGGCCTCGCGTTCTACGACGCGATCGCGCCCATCGTCGCGCACGACTCGATCGATCACGAGCGCGTGTTCGCGCAGTCCCGCTGGGACAAGGGCGAGGGGGACGACTACCTGAACTGCCCGATGGACCGGGAACGGTACGAGGCGTTCCTCGCGGCACTGCGTGAAGCGGACGTGTATCCGGGGCACGACTGGGAGGACCTGCCGCACGAGCGCGCGGATCGTGCGGCTGACGAACAGGATGCGGCGGCTGGCGAACAGGCTGCGGTGCGGGACACAAGCGTGCCCTACTTCGAGGGGTGCCTGCCGATCGAGGTCATGGCCGCGCGCGGCGACGATACGCTCCGCTTCGGCCCGATGAAGCCGATCGGCCTCCGCGACCCGCGCACGGGCCGGCGACCGTATGCGGTCGTCCAGCTGCGGCGCGAGGACCAGCAGGGGCAGATGTGGAACCTGGTCGGCTTTCAGACGCGCCTGCGCACCGGCGCGCAGCGACGCGTGTTCCGCATGATCCCCGGCCTCGAGAACGCCGAGTTCCTGCGCACGGGATCGATCCACCGCAACACGTACCTGAACTTCCCGGCGCGCCTCACGGCTTGGGGCGCACCGCACGCACGACCTGGCGTCATCATCGCCGGTCAGCTCACGGGCGTGGAGGGGTACACGGAGTCCGCGGCGTCAGGCATCCTTGCGGGCGTGAACATGGATCGCATCGTGCGCGGCCTGGCGCCGGTCGTGCCGCCACCCACCACGATGATCGGCGCACTCTTCCACTACCTGCGCAGCGCCAAGCCGGGTGCGTTCCAGCCGATGAACTCGAACTTCGGTCTGCTCGCGCCGCTCGATGAGCACGTACGTGACAAGCAGCGCCGTCGCGTCGCACTCGCAGAGCGTGCGCAGGATGCCATGGTGGCGTGGATGCAGGAGCACGGCATCGAACCTGTGACCGCGCCGGACAGTGCAGCCACGGCCGTCGCGACACCGGGCCGCGCCGCGCTTGCCGGCACGGCGCCGGCTACCAGCCCCTGAGCCATGGAGTCGCGCGACGTCGTGCAGACCGTGCGCGCGTACCTGCGCACCATCGAGGACGGGCGTCAGCTCAGCCCCCACACCGTCAGCGCCTACCGCCGGGACCTGATCCAGCTCGTCGCGTTCCTCGACGGACGCTTCGACCAGGACGACTGGTCGTGGAGCGCCGTCGATCGCAATGCGCTACGCGCCTTCGGCGCCCACCTCGCCCGCCGACAGCTCGCGCGCCGATCGATCGCGCGCAAGCTCTCCGCCGTACGCTCGTTCTTCCGCTGGATGCAGCGCGAGGACCTCGTCAGCGCGAATCCCGCCAGGAGCGTGCGCTCGCCCAAGCTCGAGCGCACACTGCCGGGCTGGTTGACCCGCGCGGAGGCAGACCGCCTGTTCGCCCTCGCCGAGAACCGCTCCGCCGAAGGCGACTTCCACGGCGTGCGCGACCACGCGCTCCTCGAGCTCTTCTATGCGTCCGGCATGCGCCTCGCCGAGCTCCAGCAGCTCGACGTGGGCGACATCGACACGATCGGCGACCAGGTCAAGGTCCTGGGCAAGGGCCGCAAGGAACGCATCGTGCCGATCGGCCGCGCGGCCGTCCAGGCACTGCGCCGCTACGAGCTGCGCCGCGACGAAGTCCTGCGACGCGCCCGCGACGGCGACCGCCACGCCCTGTTCCTCTCCGAACGCGGCCGACGGATCTCCGTGCGCCAGCTGCAGACGATCGTCACCGGCTTCCTGCGCGACGCTGCTGACGACGATGCACTCTCCACCCACTCCCTGCGCCACTCCTTCGCGACGCACCTCCTCGATGCCGGCGCCGACCTCATGGCCGTGAAGGAACTGCTCGGCCATGCGTCCCTGTCGACCACGCAGATCTACACGCATACGTCGAAGGAGCGGCTGAAGAAGGTGTACGACCAGGCGCATCCTCGGGCTTGAACGGATTCGGAAT
This sequence comes from uncultured Gemmatimonadaceae bacterium, assembly GCA_964430275.1. Classification (GTDB taxonomy): domain Bacteria; phylum Gemmatimonadota; class Gemmatimonadetes; order Longimicrobiales; family RSA9; genus DASTYK01. The sequence goes on along the minus strand of CAYSGF010000193.1, from coordinate 219 downwards.
CGCCGAAATCCGGAATCCGGAATCCGGAATGCGGAATGCGGAGTGCGGAGTGCGGAATGCGGAGTGCGGAATGCGGAGTGCGGAGTGCGGAGTGCGGAGTGCGGAGTGCGGAATGCGGAGTGCGGAGTGCGGAGTGCGGAGTGCGGAGTGCGGAGTGCGGAGTGCGGAGTGCGGAGTGCGGAGTGCGGAGTGCGGAGTGCGGAGTGCGGAGTGCGGAGT
>CAYSGF010000192.1:0-8643 GCA_964430275.1 uncultured Gemmatimonadaceae bacterium | reverse complement strand
ATGGCGGAATGGCGGAATGGCGGAATGGCGGAATGGCGGAATGGCGGAATGGCGGAATGGCGGAATTCGGAATGGCGGAATGGCGGAATTCGGAATGGCGGAATTCGGAATGGCGGAATGCGGGGCGGGGGCTGGTGACGGATCAGGGGGCCTTTCCGCGCCATTTCAGGACCTCGAACGCTGTCCGGCAGTCGCTGCACCAGTAGGTCGCGACGGACAGTTGAGGGCCGAACGGGGAGTGAAGCTCGGTGTGCCGCTGGGTACAGAAGGGGCAGGTGGGGTGGGGTGGGAGGCCGAAGGCGGCCGCGTCCGTTGCAGGGGAGGTGCCGGTGCGCGGCCTGACGCGGGTCTGGTCCTGCGGCTCGGGCGGCACGGAGGCGGGGGGCGAATGGCGTTCGCCGGGCGGTCCGGGCGGCTGGATCGGTTCGCGTCGTGGCATCACGCTCAATCCATCAGGAATGCGCGGTTCTTGTCGCCGCGGATTCTGCGCATCGTGTCCTCGTCGGGGCCGGGCTGGCCGGACCGGCGGGTGGCCTCGTCGAAATTGTCGAAGGCCGGCTCGATGTTCGTGAACAGGTCGCCGACGCCGGCCAGGGCGAGGAGCGGCGCGACGCGCTCGATGAAGCGTTCGCGCAGTGTGCTGCCAGCGCCGTCGGCGAGGGAGGCCTCGAGGATAGTGCGGGCGCGGGGTCCGTCGGGTCCGAACCAGGTGCTGACGGCAGGTGCGCAGGACTCGACGGCGGCGCGCAGCTCGTCGCGGGCGGCGTCGCCGCCAGAGGCGAAGCGTCGCCACCAGGCCGTGCCGTGTGCGGCATGAAAGGTCTCTTCGTCGAGCACCTTGCCGACGCGCTGACGGAGCGGGAGGTGGCTGGAGGCGCGGAGTGCTTCGAGCTGGATCGTGAGTGCGCCATCGCAGAGCACATTGAGGGCGATCAGCTCGGCCCATGTTGCGGGTGCGGAATCCAGCACCGCCATGTTCCGGTACTCGGCAGCGTCGCGCGCGTGCTCGATGCGGTCGACGTCGTCGCCGAACTCCTTGAGCAGGGCGTAGAACAGGCGGCCGTGACCCCACTCGTCCTGGGCCATGGATGCGCACGCGATGCCGGCTTCGAGCTCCGGCGCGCCCAGAATCCATTCGGCGTAGCGCATGCCGAGCAAGCGCTTGCTGTCGGCCAGGACGAGGATGAGGTCGCGTGCAGCGGTGCGGCTTGCGGCGTCGAGCTCGGCTTGCGTCGATTGGGCCATCACCGTCCCCCTGCACTTTCGCGCTCGGCGTTGAACACCTCCACGAAGTGCTCGCGTGGGGTCACCCACATATCGAACCAGCGCTCCTCATCGTACGTGTTGAAGGCATAGACGCGGGCGAGCTCTGCGTCGGGCGCATTGAGATTGCCAATGTGGCGCAGCGGCTCGCCGCGTGCCTTGCGTGCGAAGACCTCGAAGATCATACCGTGACTCCTGCGCCGCGCAGGACGGCGCGACCCTCGGCGGTCATGCGATCGACGGTCCAGGGCGGATCCCAGACTTCACTGACCTCCACGCATTCGACGTCCGGCTCCTGCAGCAGCCGCTCGCGAATGTCCTCCTTGATGAACGCCATGCACGGGCAGGCGGACGCAGTGAACGTGCAGTCCACGCTCACGCGGGTGTCTTCGCGGCGGATGTCGTAGATCAGGCCGAGATCGACGAGGGAGATGGGCAGCTCCGGATCGCTCACCTCGCACAGGGCGACCCACAGGTGTGCCGTGGAGGCGGGCAGTGCAGCGCGCCACTGAGCACGTTCCTCGGCGAGCGCCGTCTCGTCGACGCCTGCGCGGGCGCGCGCGTCCGCGCAGGCTTCGGCGCGCGCACGATTCGCCTCGTCGGTCCGCTCGCGCACGAGATCGTGGCGAGTGCGCCGCGTGGCGGCCGCGACCGCCTCCAACGTGCTCGCCTCCGTCATGCGGCCATCAGCCGGTTCATCGCACCATGGCTGCGCCGCACGCTTTCGACGTAGTAGCGGTTCATCGGACCCCGCTTCTTCCAGCGGTCGAACACCTGGTCCCAGGTGATCTCGCCGCCGTCGAAGTCCCAGTGCTTCGCCGCTGCGTCGTACTCGCAGGGGAAGGGGTAATCGAGCACGTAGGCCTGCTGTGCTTCGTCGTAATGCGCAGGCACGCGCAGGCCGAGACCCTCGCACAACGGGACCGTCGCGCTCATCCAAACCTGCCGCAACTGGTCGTTCGTCAATCCCTTGAGGCGGTAATCGAGCTGCCCGCTGTGGCGCTTCATCTCGTCCGGCAGGCCGAACCACTCGATCGTCATCGGAAACATCCAGTCGACCGCGCGCTGCAGCTTCTGCTTTGCCACGCCCCCCGCCTGCGCCAGCCGCTTCATCCAGACCTCGCCGTGGCGCAGATGGAAGGTCTCCTCGAGATCGACCTTGACCAGCGCCCGCTTGAGCGGGCCGTAGCTCGTGTTCTTGTAGACGTCGGAAAGCAGTGTGATACCGGCGCGATCGAAAAAGCCGTTCGCCGTGACCAGCTCGGCCCAGCTCTCGAGCGGCTGGTCGAAGCCATAGGGATGCTTGAACTCGTGCGGCGCACGGCCATACACGAGCTGCTCCTTGTCCAGGCCCATGTCCTCGAGGATGCGGTACGCGATGTTCGCGTGGGCGAGCTCGTCCTGGATGATCGCGACGGCGCTGACCTGCGTATTCGTCGAGGGCGCATCCTGGGCCGCCATCCAGTACGCCGGCGCGCTCATCAGCTCCGTGTCCGCCTGCACGAGCAGCTGGACGATCAATGCCTTGCGGTATCCCTCGGTCATCTCGTCCGGCGACTCGAGGATATATCCCTCTTTGACCTTCTGCTTGATCTCGTCTTCCGTGAAGCGGCCCATGGCAGTTCTCCCGGGGATTTTCGAACGCTCGTTCGACAGGGCATGAAAGCTGGTGACGGCCCGGTGCACGCGCAAGCGCACGCAACCACTGCTCTGGTATCCTCTTTGCTCTTCTATAGATCCGGCAAATCTGACGATACGCGCCCGCGCCTGCCGCGGTCGCCGTTCCAGTATAAGGGAGCAAGCATGGACGAAGATCGGAACGCGGGCGATCCGCCGGGGCGCCCGGAGCCGGGCGGCGAGCCGGCGCCCAACGCCGGTAGTAGGCCGCCGGTGGATCCGGCCGCTACGACGGATGGCGAGGAAGGCACGGTGCGACGCGCGGCGTGGACGGACCGCAGCCGGCTGCGCCGGTTCGCGGCCGGCGCCGGCATCGCCCTGCTCGTGCTCCTGGCCGTGGGCGTCGTCCTGTGGCAGCGGTGCGGCCTGGCCGGGTGCCCGGACGTCGACAAGCTGCGCGGCTACATGCCGGACGAGGCGTCGGTGGTGCTCGATCGCAACGGCGAGGAGATCGCGAAGCTGTTCGTGACGCGCCGGATCTCGATCGGCCTGGACTCGTTGCCGCAGCACGTGCCGGACGCGTTCGTGGCCATCGAGGACCAGCGCTTCTGGGATCATGGCGGCGTGGATGTACAGCGCGTTTTCGGCGCGCTGCTGCGGAACATCCGATCGGGAGGGGTAGAGGAGGGCGCGAGCACGATCACGATGCAGCTGGCGCGCAATGTGTTCCCGGACGAGCTGCCGGCGAACCAGCAGACGATCTGGCGAAAGTTGGGCGAAGCCCGCGTCGCGCGGGAGATCGAGGACCGCTATTCGAAGCAGGAGATCCTCGAGCTCTACCTCAACCAGATCTATTTCGGCGAGGGCGCATGGGGCATCGAGGCGGCGAGCCAGGAGTACTACGGCAAATCCGCTACGGAGCTGGATCTGGCGGAGGCGGCGACGCTGGCGGCATTGCCACGGGCGCCGTCGCGGCTGAACCCGCGGGCGAATCCGGATCTCGCGCTGGAGGAGCGGGTGGTGGTGCTGGATCGCATGCTCGACCAGGGTCTGATCGACCGGGCGGCGCACGAGGAAGCAGCCGCGGCGGATCTCACCCTCGAACGTGGCGAGCGGGAAGTCGAAGAGAGCGCGCCATACTTCGTCGAGGCCGTTCGCCGGACGCTCGAAGAGCATCTTGGCGATGCCATCTACACGCGCGGTTATCGGATCCACACGACGCTCGATCTTTCGGTGCAGCGCGTTCTCGAGGAGGAGGTCGCGCGGCAGGCGCGTGCGATCGAGTCGGGCAGTTTTGGCGGGTATCCGCATGCCACGTACGCGAGTGCGCATGCGGATTCGACCACCGCGTTCCAGGACGGCACGCCGTACCTGCAGACGGCGGCCGTCATCCTCGATCCTGCCAATGGCGACGTACTCGGCCTGATCGGCGGGCGCGACTACGACGATTCCAAGTTCAATCGCGCAACGCAGGCGCGTCGCCAGCCGGGCTCGGCCTTCAAGCCGTTCGTGTTCGCGGCGGCGCTGTCGGCGGGGTTCTCGCCCAGCTATCAGCTCGTCGATCAGCCCATCCGCCTCACGATCGACCGCAATCAGACATGGGAGCCGCAGAACTACGGCGGCAGCTATTCCGGCGTCGTCACACTGCGCGAGGCACTCGTCCACTCGAAGAACGTCGCGACGGTGCGCCTGTCCGGTGAAGTCGGCCTGTCACGCGTGATCGGGATGGCCGAGCAGCTGGGAATGGGCAATATCCCCTCGCATCCGGCGATCGTGCTCGGAACCCACGAGGTGACACCACTGCAGCTGGCATCGGCATACACGGCGTTCGCGACGCTCGGCCAGCGCGCCGACCCGCGCATGGTGGTGAGCGTGCTGGACCGGGATGGCCAGATCGTCTGGGGACAGCAACCCTCGACGCAGCGCGTGCTCTCGCCGTCCGTGGCGTACCTGGTCACGAACATTCTGCAGGACGTCGTGAGCAGGGGCACCGGCACCGGTGTGCGCGCTGCGGGCTACCGGGGTGCGGCCGCAGGCAAGACCGGCACGACACAGGACGCCGCGGACGTCTGGTTCGTCGGCTACACGCCGCGCATGCTGGGCGTCGTCTGGTACGGCCTGGACGAGCGGGCGCCACTGCTGCGCGGCGCCACGGGCGGCGAGATCGCTGCGCCCGTGCTTGGCCGGGTCCTGCGCCAGGTCGCGCCCTCGGCAGAGGGATGGCGCATGCCGAGCGGCGTCGAGACGCGTGAAGTCGATGAGACGGGCTCCATCGTCGGCACCGGTTGCCCGACACTGGGCGCTACACGCACGGAGTACTTCCTCGCGGGCACGGCCCCGATCGGCGAGTGCTACCGCGATCCGGCGTACTACCAGACCGGCTGGATCGATTCGCTGGGCGCGTACCCGTACGATTCCACGTACGAATACCCGTACGACACGCTGAGCACGGCTGCGCAGCGCGACGATGGCTTCTGGAGCCGCATGCGCGAGCGCGTATTCGGCAACGAGGACTCGGTCGGTGTACGGCGCTCGCCGGAGACCACGATCGACACGGCACTGGAGGAGCGGCAGCGACGCGCTGCGCAGCGGGCGCGGGAACAGCCGGACAGCGGTGCGCCGCCGCCGGTGCTCGGGGAGCCGGTCGAGCGCGAGCCGCCCGACACGAGTGACGTCCCGATACCCTGATGCAGAGGTGGAACGCGCGGCCCGGGCTCCGGTCCGGGCCGCGCTTCCGTTCCGCAATCGCGCGTTGACACGCTTCCGGAGCCCCGCCACTTTCTGCGCCCCGACAGACCAACTGCCGACGCCGGGACTCGAGGGTTGCGCGCGGATACCGCGCGAGGAAGGTAAGCGTACATGAAGATGCTGGTGCTGGGCGCGGGCCTGCAGGGTTCGGCCTGTGCGTATGATCTGCTCAACAGCGACGGTGTGAGTCGTGTCAGACTGGCGGACCGGGAGATCGACCGGTTGCCGCCCTTCCTGCAGCCCTACATGAATGACGACCGGCTCGAGCGCGTGCGGATCGATGCGCGTGACGAGGACAGCGTACGACGGGTCATGGACGGTGTGGACGCGTGCATGAACGCGCTGCCGTACTACTTCAATCTGCCGATCACGAAGCTCGCCGTCGAAACCGGGATTCACTACTGCGACCTCGGCGGCAACACCGCGATCGTGTTCGATCAGCTGAAGCTCGATGACGAGGCCGGCGCCAAGGGGATTTCGGTGATTCCCGACTGCGGCCTCGCGCCCGGCATGGTGAACATCCTGTCGGCGCGCGGAATCGAAATGATGGATCGGGCGGACACGGTGAAGATCTTCGTTGGCGGATTGCCGCAGGATCCAGAGCCGCCCCTCAACTACCAGATCGTCTACTCGATCGAAGGCGTGCTCGACTACTACACGACGCGCTCGTGGGTCGTGCGCGATGGCGAGCCGACCGAGGTCGATGCCCTCACGGAGATCGAGCCCGTCGAGTTTCCGGCCCCAGTCGGCACGCTCGAGGCGTTCCATACCGCCGGCGGCCTGTCGACCATGCCCTGGAACTGGAAGGGCCGGATCCGCACGATGGAGTACAAGACCCTGCGCTACCCCGGGCATGCCGAGATCATGCGCGCCATCCGCGACCTCGGCCTGCTCGACCTCGAACCGATCGACGTGAAAGGCAAGAAAATCGTACCGCGCGACGCGTTCATCGCCCAGGTCGAGCCGCGACTGCGCAAGCCGCAAAGCCACGACCTCGTCGCACTGCGCGTGGCTGTTGAAGGCGAAAAGAACGGACAGCCGCACAACGTGCAGTGGGACCTCATCGATCGCAGAGATGAGGCACACGGCATCAGCGCCATGGAGCGGACCACCGGCTTCTCCCTCTCCATCACCGGCCAGATCCAGACCCAGCGCAGAACCCGCGCAAAGGGCGTGAAGACGCCGGACGTCGCCATGCCCGCCGACATCTACATCAGCGAGCTGAGAAAGCGGGGAATCGAGATCCGCGAAGTATGAGGGCGCGGCCCGCCGTGGACCCTGGCGCGTCCGACGCTGTACCATGGATCATGCAGCATCCCAGCTTTCTCCGGCTCCTGCTCGGCCTGCTCCTCATCGGCGCGCCCGCCACCGGCGCCGCACAGGAGCAGGACGTCGCTCGCGGATCCTATCCATTCTTCCAGCGCACGCTCACGATCGCCATCAACGCGAAGGTGCCCGGAGAACTGCAGATCATGCGCTCGCGCGCAGCCCGCGTCGATGTCGCCGCGCTCGCGTCGCCCGGTGTCGCCACCTTCGCTCTCGGCGGCTACCGCGGTGACGAGCTGCGCCTCACCGCCGCCGGCGCAGAGCACGCCGTCTTCATCGTCACCGTGCCCGAGCGCGTGTACGTGTCCGTGCGCGCACCCGGCACGAGCCGATCATTCGGCGCGTTCATGCCCGTCGAGACCGTGGCCTGGGGCGAAGAAGTGCGACGGCCCCCGCCGCCCACCGCCGCGCCCGTTCTCCCAGGCCGCGACGGCTACTTCCACATCTACGGTGCCGCGCTCGCACCTTCCACCGTCATCCTGCCCTCGCTCGCCGGCATTCGCAGGCTCGACGTGCGCGTCGATGGCAACGCCTTCTCACTCGCCGCTACACGACCCCTGTCCGTATCCCCGGGCGCCGGCGATCCCCTCGTCATCGACATCGCAGGTGACCCCGCCGACCTGGTCCTCACGGTTCCGGCCGGCTCCCGCGCGTTTCAAATCGACGCCGGCGGACAGAGTGTGCTCGTCATCCGCGACGGCAGAATCGTGCGGCACTGCTCGCCCGCCGTCGTCCAGTCCCTGGAGGCGGGACCCCGGATCATGCTCACCCCCCGCGCCGGCCGCCTCGAATGCGGCGGACCCTGAGCGCAGGCCCACGACGGAGCGCTCCACACAGAATGATGGCGTACGACACCCTCCCTTCGTAAATTCAACCAGTCCTTGAACAACGCGCGCGGCGCAGTACCCTGCCGCACCCGAGCAGCGTCCGCTCTTCCGGCTTCCCCGCTGGCCCGCGGAACACATCGCTGGATTGTCAATAGTCGCTTGTGTGCCAAGGTTCTCCGCGCCCTTGAGCCGCGGTCCGCGGCGGGTTAGATTTAATGGCGGTTGAAACGGTCGGCGGGCATGGCCGGACCGCTGGAACCATTGAGAAGACGAGGACCGAGCGTTGGATAGCTCGTCCTCTTACCCCAGGAAAGGAGCTGCCGTGGTGAAGACGGCGAGCAAGCGCCAGGCGCAGCAGGAGAGCAGCCGGGCGGTCCGCCTTTCGGAGCTGAGCGACAGTGGTCTTGTCGCGGCTCATCTGGAAGGACATCCCGGGGCGTTCACGGCGCTATACGACCGGTACCATGACCGGCTGGTGCATTTCATTGGTCGGAAGACAGGGGACCGCGATCGTGCGGAGGACCTGGTGCAGGAGGCGTTCATCCGTGTGACGCGGCACCTGCACCGGTTCGACCAGACGAAGAAGTTTTCGACCTGGATCTACACGATCTGCTCGAACCTGGCCAAGAACGAGTTGCGGAACCGTTCGCGGAGTCCGCTGGTGTTGTTCCAGAAGCTGACGACGCACTGGGAGCCGGATCACCGCCCGCTGCAGTTCGAGGACGGGCTTGCGCGACCGGACGACCAGTATCGCAAGCGTTACCTGCAGCAGATCGTGGAGCAGACGGTGGAGGAGCTGCCGGAGCATCACAAGCTGGTGTTCCGTCTGCGCGAGCTGGAGGGCAAGAGCTACGAGGAGATT
>CAYSGF010000191.1:0-2821 GCA_964430275.1 uncultured Gemmatimonadaceae bacterium | reverse complement strand
GTGCGCGCAAGTCGACGGCCCGCAAGGGTGCAAGCAAGGGAGCCAGCAACACGGCACGCAAGTCCGCACGCAAGTCGACGTCCCGCAAGCGTCGCAAGACAGCCCGCACGGGCGCGCGCAAGTCGACCGCCCGCAAGGGTCGCAAGACAGCCCGCAAGGGCACGCGCAAGACGGCCCGCAAGGGTGCGCGCAAGTCGACGGCCCGCAAGGGTACCAGGAAGACGGCGCGTAAGGGCGCGAGGAAGACGGCGCGTAAGGGTGCGCGCAAGTCGACCGCGCGGAAGGGTGCACGCAAGACGGCTCGCAAGGGCGCTCGCAAGGCGACCAAGCGGGCCGGCGCTCGTAAGAAGACAGCCCGCAAGGGCGGAGCGCGCCGGAAGCGTGCAGCGAAGTCGGCGTCCGCCGCTCCTGCCGGCAATGCCGCCGGCGCGGGAGCGATGGGCTGACCGTCCGAGCGGCAGTCGGTTTGCGGGAGGCGCCACGGGAGACCGTGGCGCCTTTCGTTTCTCATGAGGAGGCATTCGGCGATGGACTACGAGGAGGGGGCGGGCGCGCCGGAGTTCGGGCGCGGGATCGCCGCGCGCTTCGAGCGGCGCATCCAGATGAGCGTTCCCGAGCGGCACAATCAGAAGCTGCGGGCGCTGATTGCAGCGGTGAACGCGGACGACGAGCTGTATGCGCTGTGGCTGGCGGCAAACGTGAACGCGATCGAGCGGCTGGGCATGACGGACCATGGCCCGGTCCACGTCAAGATCGTGATGAACATCGCAACGAAGCTGATCCGTCTCCTGGCCGAGGGCGGGGTGGAGCCGTCCATCGTTCATTACTACGGCATGGAGCAGGACGATGCCGAGGTGGTGGTGGCGGCGGCGGCGCTCCTCCACGACGTCGGCATGTCGATCCACCGTGCCGACCACGAGTCCTATTCGCTGTTCATCGCGCGCGAGCGGCTGGGCTCGTTGCTGAGCGGCATCTATGACGCGCGCACCGCCGCGATCGTAAAGGCGGAGACGCTCCACGCGATCATCGCCCATCGTTCCGACGGCCGTCCGCTGACGATCGAGGCCGGTGTCGTGCGTGTGGCCGATGCGCTCGACATGGCGAAGGGCCGCTCGCGCATTCCCTTTGCGGCCGGCTCGACGAGCATCCACTCCCTGTCGGCAGCCGCCGTGGAAGCCGTGCACCTCGAGCATGGCGAGCACAAGCCGGTGCGGCTGCGGATCGAGCTGTCGAACTCGGCGGGCGTCTTTCAGCTCGACCAGCTGTTTCGTGACAAGCTCGCGGGGAGCGGACTCGAGCCATATGTCGAGCTGGAAGCCCATATCGAGGGCGAGGGCGAGAAGCGGCTGTTTCAGGAGTTCCGTCTCTAGGCGGGCGTTTGCCGCGCGCAGCACCGCCGGGTATCTTGGCGCGAAGAGCCCGGAGAACGGAGCATGACGACACCGCCACCACCGCGCCGCCTCCACCCGGAGGTGTTCCTCGCGCGCCGCCGCGCCCGCCTCGAGCGTCTGCTGCAGTCGCCGCTCGTGCCGCCGCGTTCCTCCGGTGTGAGTGCAGAGAGCCGCAGCTTCCTGCGTGAAGAGGCCGAGGAGCTCTACTGGAACGAGCTCGAGTGGGAGAAGCTCACCGAAGAGGAGATGTCGCAGGGTGGCAGCGAGCTCGTCGAGCTGGCGTTCCCCGGTTTCCTCACCTTCATCGACGGCCTGCTGCTGAAGCGCGCGAGCGAGGACTCGAAGGTGCCTGCGACACCGCGCCCGGAGGTCGTCGAAGACGTGCTGCTCTTCCTGGCCACCCGCTACCTCGAGCTGCTGCCGGAGGTGGATGACGGTGCGCGCCTCGAACGCGAGATGACCGAGCGCCTGGTTGACCTCGTGCTCTACCGGCTGCACGGCATCTCGGTGGACGCGGCCGAGCGGCTCGAGCTCGCCAGCCTCGACGGCGACGACTGACGTCCTCCACGTGAGCACACTGCCGCACCCGCTGCTCGCCGGTGCACCCCTCCTGATTGCGCACCGCGGCGGGGCCGGCCTCTATCCCGAGAACACGCTGGCCGCATTCGAGCGCGCCGACCGCTGCTGGCAGGCGGACATGATCGAGCTGGACGTGCGTGCGAGTGCGGACGGGCACTGCGTCGTCATCCACGACGAAACCGTGGACCGCACCACGAACGGCACCGGCGACGTCGCATCGATGACGCTCGCGGACCTGCGCGCCCTCGACGCCGCTTATCACTTCACACGCGACGGCGGACGGACGCATCCGCTGCGCGGCCGCGGTGTCACGATCCCGACCATCAACGAGGTGCTGCACGCGCTGCCCGCGATGCGCTTCACGGTCGAAGTGAAGACCGGCGCCGCGCAGCGCCCGCTCTTCGACGCGATCCATGCGGCCGGTGCGGAGTCGCGCATCATCGCTGCCGGTGCGTTCGATGCCGACCGCACCCTGTTCGGCGAGTGGAAGGGTGCACTCAGCGCCTCCTCGGAGCAGGGCAAGCGCTTCTACCTGCTGCACCGGCTCCGCCTCGCCCGCCTGGTCGGCTTCGCCGCACACGTGGCGCAGAGCCCGGAGGAATGGAGCGGCCGGCGCGTCGTGACGCCGCGCTTCGTGCGTGACGTCCACCGCGGCGGCGCACACCTGCACGTCTGGACGGTGAACGATCCGGCGGACATGGAACGGCTGCTCGGCTGGGGTGTGGACGGCCTGCTCACCGACCGGCCGGACCGGCTCGCTCAGGTCCTCCATCACCGCAGCGGCAGGGCGCTCCCGCCCGGTGACCCGGAGCTGGGCCTGGTGCCGTGAGCGCCCTGGCCGCTGCCGCCCT